>JBKBMC010000089.1:0-8628 GCA_046296075.1 Erythrobacter sp.
TCAGCATCAGCAATCGCTGGTCGATAACCTCCTGCCGAAGATCTGTGTGCCCTCCGAAGGGCCGGTTACGTCGGAATGCCTGTTTGGCGATTCGCGCCCCTTGCATTTCGAAATCGGTTTCGGCGGGGGTGAGCATCTGGCCTACCGCGCTGATCTCTTGCCCGATCACGGCTTCATCGGCGCCGAGCCGTTCCTCAATGGCGTGGCGCAGGCGCTCACCCATATCGAGGAACAGCGTCTCGCCAATATCCGCATCCAGCATGGTGACGCGCTCGAAGTGCTTGCCCGCGTACCCGACGGCGCGCTTACGATGATCTATCTGCTCCATCCCGATCCCTGGCCCAAGGCGCGCCATGCCAAAAGGCGGATGATGAATGATGGCCCGGTGCAAATGTTCGCCGACAAGCTCAAGCCCGGCGGTGAATTGCGCTTCGGCACTGATCACGACATTTACCTGCGCCACGCACTGATGGTGATGCAGCGCCACACCGACACCTTCGAATGGGTCGTGGAGAAGCCGTCCGACTGGCAGGTGCGCCCGTCAGGCTGGCCCGAAACGCGCTACGAACACAAGGCCCGCACGGTCTATGGGCATGAGGTGTGGTACTTCCGTTTCAGGCGGAAATAGCATGACAATACAGGATGATGGTTCTAGATAGCGTCTATGCCCAAGAAATCCTTCAAATCGCAGGCGCTTGCATCTTTCAGCAAGCTGGACGAAAAGGCGCAATTGTATTTTGACGTTTTGCCGGAATTGATAAATAATGTAACAAGACCGGAACCCGCGCTCGCTTATTCTTTCCAGAAAATTGAAATGGCGCAAAGAAATGCATTATACGTTTTGTTGATGCGTGAATATAGAACTAATGGCGATCTTGCCCAACACGCAGTCAATAAAATTGACATCACAAGGTCTAATTTTCCGCAATTGTATAAGTCAATATCGGGAAAAAATCTCAATAAAGAACTTAGGGAAATAATAAAGCCTGCTGAGGCCATTCGTGATAGGATCACGCATGGCCGGAAGTGCCAGTCCTCAGACGTCTTCAAGGCAATCAAGCTCTGCTTGGACTATGCCTATTCAATGAATGAAGAATTTTCTAAGTCGGTCGGATTCAAGCCCTTTGGTCCTCAAACTGGCGCGACTGGGATGAAGGGTAAGCCACAACATGACAAGAAAGTAACTAAGGCAATCTTGCAGGGCCTAGGTTTTCTCAAGGCTGCCGAAATTACAGTCGTACCCCAAGAATAAGTTCACCCCACAACGCCTGCGCTGGTAAGCACGGCGAGGGTCAGCACATCGGGCGCGAGCGCTGTCATCGGCACGATCTGCACCGGCTTTTCCATCCCGATCAGCATCGGGCCGACCGTGGCGTTGCTGCCGAGCTCGCGGAGCAGCTTGGCCGAAAGGTTCGCCGATTGCAGCCCCGGCATGATCAGCACATTGGCCGGGCCGGAGAGGCGGCTGAACGGATAGAGCGCCATCACCTTGGGATTGAGCGCGGCATCCGGCGCCATTTCGCCTTCATATTCGAAGCCGGGTTCTTCCCGGTCAAGGATCGCCACTGCCTCGCGGATGTTGGCAAGCCATTGGCCCGATGGATTGCCGAAAGTTGAATAGGACAGGAACGCCACGCGCGGCTCGTGCCCCATACGGCGGGCGACGGCTGCGGTTTCCTTGGCGATGTGGGCAAGTTCTTCGGCATTCGGGCGTTCGTTGATCGTGGTGTCGGCGAGGAAGGTCGTGTGGTTCTTGCCGATCATCATGTGAATGCCGAACGGCAGCGCGCCGGGCTTTTTATCGAGCACCATGTTCACCTCGCGCACGCTTTGCGCGAACGTGCGGGTCATCCCGGTGATCATCCCGTCGCCGTGGCCGAGCGCGACCAGCAGCGCGGCAAATACATTGCGCTCCTGATTCACCAGCCGTCGTACATCGCGCAAGGTGTGCCCGCGCCGTTGCAGCCGCTTGTAGAGATAATCGACCATCGCGGGCACATGCGCGCTGTCAGCCGAATTCTCGATGATGAAGCTGCCCGGATCGCTCACCGAAAGCTGGTGCAGCTTGTCGAGCACCGCCTTGGTGCGACCGACCAGAATCGGCGTGCCATAGCCGAAGTCGCGGAACTGGATCGCAGCGCGCAGCACGACTTCTTCTTCCGCCTCGGCAAAGACCATCCGCTTGGGATTGGCCTTGGCGATTTCGTACATTCCCGTCAGCACCGAGGTGGTGGGATTGAGGCGTGAACGCAAAGCGACGCGGTAGGCATCGAAATCCTCGATCCGTGCGCGGGCCACACCCGAATCCATTGCAGCTTTGGCGACAGCGGAGGAGACCACTTCGATCAGGCGCGGATCAAACGGCGCCGGGATGATGTAATCGGTGCCGAATTTCTGGTTCTTGCCATAGGCGGATGCGACTTCTTCGGGCACCTGCTGGCGCGCGAGTTCGGCGATGGCTTCGGCAGCGGCGACTTTCATTTCCTCATTGATTGTGGTCGCCTGCACATCCAGCGCGCCCCGGAAAATGAAAGGGAAGCCCAGCACGTTATTGACCTGATTGGGAAAATCGCTGCGCCCGGTGGCGATGATCGCGTCGGGACGCATCGCTTTGGCTTCATCAGGCATGATTTCCGGCACCGGATTGGCCATGGCAAAGATGATCGGCTTGTCGGCCATCTTCTTCACCCAATCAGGCTTCAACGCGCCAGCGGCTGACAGCCCGAGGAAGATATCCGCGCCCACCAAAGCCTCTTCGAGGTTGGTGGCTGACGTGGCGACCGCATGCGCGCTCTTCCATTGATCCACCCCTTCGCGGCCTGGTGTGATCGGGCCAGAACGGTCGCACAGGATCACGTTATCATGCCGCACGCCCATCGCCTTGATGAGTTCGGTGCAGGCAATCGCGGCGGCGCCCGCGCCGTTGACCACCACTTTGACATCGCGGATGTCGCGGCCTGTCAGGTGGCAGGCATTGAGCAGGCCGGCGGCGGTGATGATGGCCGTCCCATGCTGGTCATCATGCATCACCGGGATTTTCATGCGTTCACGCAGCGCCGCTTCGATGATGAAGCATTCCGGCGCCTTGATATCTTCAAGATTGATGCCGCCGAAAGTCGGCTCCATCAGAGCGACCGCGTTGATGAAAGCTTCCGGGTCTTCGGTGGCGAGTTCGATGTCGATCGCATCGACATCGGCAAAGCGTTTGAACAGCACCGCCTTGCCTTCCATCACAGGCTTGGAGGCGAGTGCACCGAGATTGCCAAGGCCGAGGATCGCGGTTCCATTGGAAATCACCGCCACAAGGTTCGAACGTGCGGTGTAACGCGCGGCGAGAGAAGGATCGGCGGCAATTGCCTCAACCGGAGCGGCCACGCCCGGCGAATAGGCGAGGCTGAGATCGCGCTGCGTCGTCATCGGCTTGGTCGCAACGATCTCCAGCTTACCTGGCCGGATCGTCTCGTGATAGAACAGCGCCTCGCGCGTGGTGAAACCGCTCTTGTTGTCCTCAGCCATGATATTCCAGTCTTCTCTTTCGCGTCCGCCCCCGGCCACGGCTGACGCTTAGCTTGGGCAGACGCAAAGCGATAGGGGCGACTTTGGGGGAAAGCGCGAGCGGCACTGGTGGCGAATCGCGCGGGGCGCAGTTACTCGGGTGTCATGGCCGCTGACCCTTCCCCAAAACCGACCCCGATGATGGCGCAATATCTCGCGCTGCGCGAGGAAGCGGCCGATGCGTTGCTGTTCTATCGGATGGGCGATTTCTTCGAGCTGTTCTTCGATGATGCGCGCACAGCGGCGCAGATCCTCGATATCGCGCTGACCACTCGCGGTGAACATGGCGGCGCACCGATCCCGATGTGCGGGGTGCCGGTACATGCGGCGGAAAGCTATCTCGCAAAGCTGATCAAGGCGGGCTGCCGGGTGGCGATTGCCGAGCAAGTCGAAACGCCTGACGAGGCGAAGGAACGCGCGAAACGCGAAGGGCTGCCGTCCTCCAAGGTGCTGGTGAAGCGCGATATTGTGCGGCTGGTGACAGCGGGCACTCTGACCGAGGAAAACCTGCTCGAACCGCGCCGTGCCAATCTGTTGGTGGCGCTCGCCGAAGTGCGGGGGCTGATCGGGCTGGCATCCTGCGATATCTCGACAGGGGCCATGGTGCTGGAGGAGTGCGCGGCCGATATGCTGGGCGCGGCGCTTGCACGGCTCGGGCCGAGCGAAGTGGTGGTGCCGGAAGATTGGGCGCATCAGACCCCTGGTGGCCCGGATGACGCGATCCTGCATCCGCGCGCCCGCTTTTCCAGCGATGCGGGCAATGAACGGCTATGCGCGCTTCATGGTGTCGCCACGCTCGACGGGTTCGGTCAGTTCTCCCGTGCCATGCTGGCGGCGGCAGGAGGGCTGATCGCCTATCTCGATCATGTCGGACGCGGCAGCCTGCCGCTGCTGCTCCCGCCGGTGGCGCGGGCCAGCGATGCGGGCCTCGCGATGGACGAGGCAACGCGGGCGAGCCTTGAAATTCTCGAAAGCAGCACCGGCGGGCGCGCAGGCAGCCTGATCGGCGCGGTGGATCGTTGCGCTACCGGGGCGGGTTCGCGGCTGCTGGCCGAAGACCTTTCCGCCCCCCTCACCGATAGGGCGATGATCGATGCCCGGCTGCATCTGGTGCAATTCTGGCATGACCGTCCGATCGAGCGGGCGCGGCTTCGCGAAGCCTTGCGCAGCCTGCCGGATATCGGCCGCGCGCTGGGCCGGGTTGTGGCCGGGCGCGGCTCCCCGCGCGATCTCGGCCAGTTGCGTGATGGCCTTGGTGAAGCGCAGCGATTGCACAACTGGTTGAGCGGCGCGCCGGACCGGCCCGCGCTGCTCGATCAAATCCTCGGGGCATTGACCGGCCACGGCGCTCTGACCGATCACTTTGCGCGCGCGCTGGTTGCCGCGCCGCCCACCGAGCGGGGCAATGGCGGCTATATCGCAGAAGGGTTCGATGCCGCGCTTGATGAATTGCGCGATGCCGCTGGCAATGCGCGCCGCGCGATTGCCGCCATGGAAGCGCGCTATCGCGATGAAACCGGCATCGCCGCGCTCAAGATCCGCCATAACGGCGTGCTCGGCTATTTCATCGAAGTATCCGCGCGCCATGCCGATCGGCTGATGGCGCCCGATAGCGGCTTTACCCACCGCCAGACGATGAAGGATGCGGTGCGGTTCAATTCGCTTAACCTGCATGCCGAAGCCAGCCGGATTGCCGAAGCAGGCGGCCATGCCCTCGCCACCGAAGAAGCGCATTTCGCGCAGCTGGTCGGTCAGGCGGTCGCGGCGCGCGAAGCGATTGCGCGGACGGCTGCCTCACTGGCGCGGCTTGATGTCGCGGCAGGCAACGCCGAGCGGGCAGCGGAAGGCGACTGGACGCGTCCCGCCATCACCGATGATGCACCCCTCAGCATCGTTGCGGGACGCCACCCCGTGGTCGAGGCCGCGCTGGCCAAGGCGGGTGAGCGGTTTGTCGCGAATGATTGCGCGCTTACACCGGAGAATTATCTCTGGCTGATCGGCGGACCGAACATGGGCGGCAAGTCGACCTTCCTGCGGCAGAACGCGCTGATCGTGCTGCTGGCGCAGGCAGGGTGTTTCGTGCCTGCGGCGAGCGCCACCATCGGGCTGGTCGATCGCCTGTTCAGCCGCGTCGGCGCATCGGACAATCTGGCACGCGGGCGGTCCACCTTCATGGTCGAGATGGTCGAAACGGCTGCCATCCTCTCCCAAGCTACCAGCCGGAGTTTCGTGATTCTGGATGAGGTCGGGCGCGGCACATCAACCTATGATGGTCTGGCTCTGGCATGGGCCGTGGCAGAGGCAGTCCATGGGCAGATCCGCTGTCGCTGCCTGTTTGCGACCCATTACCACGAGCTGTCGAGGCTGGCTGAAAGCTGCGCGGGGCTCTCCCTGCACCATGTCCGCGCACGCGAATGGCAGGGGGATCTGGTGCTGCTGCACGAATTGGCCGAAGGGCCGGCTGACCGATCTTACGGGCTGGCCGTGGCCAAGCTGGCCGGTCTGCCCGCGCCGGTCATCGCGCGGGCCAAGGCGGTGCTCGAAAAGCTGGAGGCCACCCGCGAGCAAACTGGCGGCATCGCCGCTGGGCTGGGCGATCTGCCGCTGTTTGCGGCCAGCGTGAAGGCCGAGCCAGCGGCGCCTTCTCCCGCTGATGGGCTGCTCGAGAACCTGCGCGCGGCTGATCTGGACGCGCTGTCGCCGCGCGAGGCGCTGGATCTGCTCTATCAGTGGAAGCGTGATCTCGCCTAGGCGCGGTGCGCTTCGCGATCAGCGTGTCGGGACTGGGACTTCGCCCGTATAATCGTAGAAGCCGCGCCCGGTCTTGCGACCCAGCCAGCCTGCCTCCACATATTTCACCAGCAGCGGGGCAGGCCGGTATTTGCTGTCACGCGTTGTCTTGTAGAGCACCTTGATGATATCGAGACAGGTATCGAGCCCGACGAAGTCTGCCAGTTGCAGCGGCCCCATCGGGTGATTGAGGCCGAGGCGGCAGCCCTTGTCGATATCCTCGATACCAGCCGTCGACTGGCCGAGCACGAACACCGCTTCGTTGATCATCGGCAGGAGGATGCGGTTGACGACGAATCCGGGTTCGTCCTGCGAAAGCACTACTTCCTTGCCGAGCCCGCGCGCGAAGGCGGTGACACGATCGGTGGTTTCCTTGGAAGTGGCAAGGCCGGGGATCACTTCGATCAGGCCCATCACCGGCACGGGATTGAAGAAATGGAGCCCGATGAAGCGCGCCGGATCGGGCGAGTGATTGGCCATCCGCGTGATCGGGATTGACGAGGTGTTCGACGCCATGATTGCGCCCGCAGCCAGCACCTTGCCCGCTTTCTCGAAGATCGCGTTCTTGATTTCCTCGCGCTCGGTCGCGGCTTCGATGATCAGCTCGGCATCGGCCATCGGCGCATAGTCGGCCACAGGCGTGATGCGTGCCAGCAGCGCTTCGGCCTCGGCGGCTTCGATCTTTCCGCGGCCCATCAGCTTGACGAGCGCTTTCTCCACCGCTGCCTTGCCCGCTTCGGCGCGTGCCAGATCGACATCGGCAAGCAGCACTTTCATGCCATGGCCCGCAACGGTCTGGGCAATGCCCGTTCCCATCTGGCCCGCTCCGATCACGGCGACATTGTGCATGGCAATTCCCTTCGCAAGTGCAGCAATTGCCGCCGCCCTAGCGAGCGGTTCCGGCAAAAGCTAGCGGTTTGCGCCGGGCACCCACTTGATATCCGCCTTGCCATCGCGGTTGGCGGCGCGCCCCAGCACAAACAGATAGTCCGAGAGGCGATTGATATAGTGGAGCGCCGCTGGATTGGTCGGCTCCGCAGCGGCAAGCGCGGTCATCGCGCGTTCGGCACGGCGCACAGCGGTGCGGGCAAGGTGCAGCCGGGCCGCGGCTTCGGTGCCGCCGGGCAGGATGAAGCTGGTGAGCGGTTCGAGCACGGCAGTCAGCGCATCGATCCGCTGCTCCAGCCATGCGACCTGCGAAGCGACGATCCGCAGCACCATTTCCGACGGAGCGAAGCCATCACCTTCACCCGCCGGGGTGGCAAGATCAGCACCCAGATCGAACAGATCATTCTGGATGCGGAACACCTGTTCGGCAGGCTCCCCGCTCAGCTTGCGCAGGGCAAAACCAAGCGCGGCGTTGGCCTCATCCACTGCGCCGATCGCCTCCATGCGCAGCGCATGCTTGGGCAGCCGTGAACCATCGACAAGGCCCGTCGTCCCGTCATCTCCGGTGCGGGTGTAGATCCTGTTGAGCTTCACCATCAGCGCGCAACGGCCATGATGATGGCCACCACGACAATCGCCAGTGCCTGATACTTGATGCGCGCGAACATCGCCTTGTTCTGGGCGAGCTGCATATCGCTGGCGGTTTCGCCTTCACCGGTTTCAAGATCGATCTTGGTCGTCTTGAGGAATGCGATGATCCCCTTGATCAGCGAAAAGACCACCAGTCCCATGAGGACGAGCAGGACGGGTACGAGGACGTAGTTCATGGGTACCTAAATGGACGCTTGGGCGTCAGGTTCCAAGTATCAAATGTTGCAACCTGAGTTGCGCCGCCAGCTTGGCGCCATCCTCGCCCGCAAGGCGGCGTTCGGCCAGCGCAGGTGATCCGCGCCGTTTGGCAAGTTTTTCGCCCGTTTCATCCAGCAGCAGGGCATGGTGATGCCAGCGCGGCACAGGCAGGCCGAGCAGGGCCTGAAGCGTGCGGTGCACATGGCTTGCCGCGAACAGATCGGCTCCGCGTGTCACCAGTGTCACGCCATCAGCTGCATCATCGAGCGTGACGGCGAGATGATAGCTTGCAGGCAGATCCTTCCTCACCAGCACCACATCACCGAGTCCTGAAAGGTCAACGCGCTGCGCACCGGCCAGCGCATCTTCCCAAACAAGCGGCCCGGTGAGCGCCAGCGCCTTTTCTCCATCCAGCCGCCACGACGCCGGGTGTGCATGATCGGGCGGGCGGCGCTTGCAGGTGCCGGGGTAGATCAGGCCCTGTTCGCCTTCCACCGCGCCTGCCGCTTCGATATCTTTGCGGGTGCAGGTGCAAGGATAGAGCAC
>JBKBMC010000090.1:0-8580 GCA_046296075.1 Erythrobacter sp.
CGGGCTCCCCCAGGGGAGCCCGTTCTCGTTCACTCCCTTACTGGCGCACTAATCGTTTCACTCAATCAAACTCCGCGTTTTAATCGATTTGACGAGCCATCCCGAAAGAGTCATCCTCCTCCCATAAGCTTGGCCCCGAGGCTGAGTCCAAACCACAGAGAGGAGCCACGAAAATGGACGCAAAAACCGGAGAAATGAGCGGCTGTCCCTTCAGCGCGAGCGGCGAAATGCGCTCGCTTCTGGGACGCACCAACCGCGATTGGTGGCCCGAGGCGCTGCAACTCGATATCCTGACCGAGCAGGGCAAGAGCGCCAATCCCTATGGCGAGGATTTCGATTACGCCGAGGCGTTCAATGCGCTTGATTACACCGCGCTCAAGGCCGATCTCACCGCGCTGATGACCGATAGCCAGCCGTGGTGGCCGGCCGATTACGGGCATTATGGTCCTTTCTTCATCCGCATGGCGTGGCACGCGGCGGGCACTTATCGAACCGGCGACGGACGCGGCGGCGCAGGTAGCGGGCAGCAGCGCTTTGCCCCGCTCAACAGCTGGCCGGATAACGGCAACCTCGACAAGGCGCGGCGCCTGCTGTGGCCGATCAAGCAGAAATACGGCAAGAATATCAGCTGGGCTGATCTGTTCATCCTCGCAGGCAATGTCGCCATCGAAAGCATGGGCGGCCCGGTGTTCGGCTTTGGCGGCGGGCGCGCTGACGTTTACGAGCCTGAAAGCGTCTATTGGGGCACCGAAAGCCAGTGGGTCAACGAAGGCGTTGCCACCCGCATCCGCCCCAAGGATCAGGCCGATCTCGAAAACCCGCTCGCCGCGATCCAGATGGGGCTGATCTACGTCAATCCCGAGGGGCCGCAGGGCAACCCGCATGATCCCGAAGGCATGGCCCGCGACATGCGCGAAACCTTTGCCCGCATGGCGATGAACGATGAGGAAACCGTTGCGCTCACCGCTGGCGGCCACGCTTTCGGCAAGGCCCACGGCGCGGCTCCGGCAGACACTTTCGGCAGCGCGCCCGAAAGCGAAGACCTGCACCTGCAAGGCTTCGGCTGGCTGGTCGACGAGGGCGAAATCGCCACCGGCAACATCACCACTTCGGGGATCGAAGGCAGCTGGTCGAACAATCCGACCGCGTGGAGCCACGATTATTTCCGCATCCTGTTCAAGTACGACTTTGAACTGGTGAAATCGCCCGCTGGCGCGCATCAGTGGACGCCGATCAATCCCGATCCGGAAGATCTCGCCCCCGATGCGCGCGATCCGAACAAGCGCGTGCCGACGATGATGACCACGGCGGACATGGCGCTCAAGAATGATCCGGAATATCGCAAGATTTCCGAGCGTTTCCTCGCCCATCCCGAACAACTCGATGATGCCTTTGCGCGCGCCTGGTTCAAACTGTGCCACCGCGATATGGGTCCGAAAATCCGCTACATGGGCCCCGAAGTCCCGGCTGAAGACCTGATCTGGCAGGATCCGGTGCCCGCTGGCACCATGCCCTCGGAAGATGAGGTCGCGCGCTTCAAGGCTGCGATCCTCGGCTCGGGCCTTTCTGTCAGCGCTCTGGTAAAGGCAGCCTGGGCCTCGGCCTCGACCTATCGCAATTCGGACCACCGCGGCGGTGCCAATGGTGCGCGGGTTCGGCTCGCGCCGCAAAGCGGCTGGGCAGCGAATGATCCTGAGGAACTGGGTAACACACTCGACGTGATCAACGCCCATCGCGGCGCGCTGAGCATAGCCGATGCGATCGTACTGGCGGGATCGACGGCGGTCGAAAAGGCCGCGCGCGATGCAGGCCACGCGGTGACCGTGCCGTTCCTTGGCGGACGCGGCGATGCCACCGACGCGCATACCGATGCGGCAAGCTTCGAACCGCTTGAGCCGTTCGCCGATGGCTTCCGCAATTACCTGCGCAACAAGTCGATTGTCCGCACCGAGGAGCTGCTGATTGACAAGGCACACCTGCTCGGCCTCTCGATTCCGGAAATGACGGCACTGGTCGGCGGAATGCGGGTGCTTGGTGCGAACAGCGGGAATACCAAGCACGGGGTCTTCACCGACCGGGTAGGCGCACTCACCCCCGATTTCTTCCGCAACCTGCTCGACATGAACACCAAGTGGACGCCAGTCGAAGGGTCGGGGGATGAGGAATATGTCGGCACCTGCCGCCAGACGGGCGCCGAGAAATACCGCGCCACCCGCGCTGATCTCGTATTCGGTTCAAACTCGATGCTGCGGGCCCAGGCAGAGGTCTATGCCGAAGCCGGAAATGAAGGCAAATTCGTGTGCGACTTCATCTCGGCGTGGAACAAGGTGATGAACGCGGACCGGTTTGATCTCACGCATGCCAAATATCACGCCTGATCGGGCGCGTTTGACTTAAAGATAGCCCCCGGCAGCGATGTCGGGGGTTTTCTTATCCGCGCCGTTTCAGCACCAGATAGAGCGCGCCCTCGCCGCCATGGCTGCGATGAGCGCGGCGCACCGCGGCGATGCTATCCGCGTGATGACTGGCGGCGAGCCAATCGAGCAGCTTGGCGCGGATCGCGCCGCGCTGTCCGGCGCGATCAGCGGGATCAACCGGACGCTCGCGCCCCGCAATCACCAGCACCACCCGCGCACCCATGCTGCGCGCCTGATCGAGCCCGGCAATGATCCGGCTGTAAGCGGCATCAAGCGAGTGATCGTGCAGATCAAGCGTCAGGTCAGGATCGATCCGCCCACTTTTGAAACGGCGCTCCCAATGCGAATCAAGGTTCCCGCCAACAGGCGCGCTGTGGGGGGCAGGCATCGGCGTCTTGCGCGCGCCCTTGGCAGGCAGGCCAGGGTGCGGCTGGGGTTTGGCCGGGTGCGGATGGTGGGCGGGATCGACCGCCTTGGTCGGTCCGGCAGGCTCAGGCGGCGCGATCGGTACCTTGCGCCCGGGCAGTGGCGTGACCGTCGCTGCAACCTTGGCCCACAGCGCCTGTTCGCTTGGAGAAAGGCCTTGTGGAGGCCGTTTCATCGCTGTGCGCGGTGGCGTGTGGCGACGCCCTTGGGCAGCAGCAGCAGCGCTTGCCCGCGCGCGCTCATGCCGCCAGCGATCATGCGCGCCTCCTCGCCCGCGCCCCAGAAGGTATCAAAGCGATTGGCGCCCTTGATCGCACCGCCGGTATCCTGCGCGATCCAGAGTCCATTGGTCTCACGCCGATCCATTCCTTCAAGCACCACCGGGGCGCCCAGCGGCACAAAGGCCGGATCTGCCGCCACCGAAGCCGCCGGGCGAACCGGAATCCCGAGTGCGCCGAGCGGGCCATCACCCTTCAACTCCTGAAAGAACACCCAGCTTTTGTTGAGGCGCATCAGATCGCGCCCGTCGCGCGGATTGTCGCGGATATAGGCCATGATGCCCTGCATCGATCCGGAATACTGCCCCGGCCCACTCCCGAGCAGGGCACGTTCGCGCATCACCGAGCCGATCCCGACATATTCGCGCCCGTTCTGCCCGGCATAACCAATGCGGATGATTTCGCCCTCGGGCGTCCGCAGACGCCCTGAACCCTGAATCTGCAGGAAGAAGAACTCAACCGGATCTGCCGCCCAGGCGATGACCGGCGCCTTGCCATCAAGCGCACCATCCTCGATTGCCGCTCGATCATGATAGAGCACGAAACGCCCGGCTTCGTCGTAACGGCCCAGTGGCGGGCGACCGGCGCGATCATTGGCGGGCACCTCATCGGGCCAACCGCGCACCAGATCGGATGGCATCGCGTAAACCGGCACTTCAAAACCGGGGCGCCGGGTGCGACTGCCGGAGATCTCCGGTTCGTAATAGCCGGTGGCAAAGGCACTGCCATTGCCGATGCGCACCGTATCGAAATGCACGGTGAAGAATTCACGCGCGCGGCCAGCAGCCCAACTGCGCGCAGCATCGCAGGAAATCTGCCAGTCGGCGGGCGTGGTGAGCCCGCTGGCATCGGTGCGGCGCAGCAATTGCGGGCACGATTCGGCAAAACTGGCGAGCGCGCGGGCGGCGGCACGATCATCCACCCCCAACGTGGTAATGGCGGGTCCGAGCGATAATCCGGCCAGCGCGGCGCTGGCTGCGCCGGAGGCCGCGACGGGGGGAACGCTGGCAGGAGGGATCACCCGTCCGCAAGCGGCCAACAGCACCACCAGAATCGTTGCGATAACGGCGCGCATCGGTTGCTCCCTCGGCAGGTGCGGGACAAGCGGGGGGCATGCCCCCGTCTGCCCTCAGACTAACCCTCGTCGGTTTCTTCAAGCACCCAGTTCGGATCGCGCGCCGTCACATTACGCGAGAATGTCCAGACGTCACGGCTTTCAACCGCATCGTCGAGCGAACCCGCAATCACATTGCCGTCGCTATCGCGGGTCACAGCCGCGATGTCGGCGACAAACAACACAGCGACGCGCGCCATGCGGCCATCCAGCGACGCGGAGTGAATGCGCGTCTCCTCAATCCGGATCAGGGCGTTTTCGAGCGTTTCGCCCGCAGCCTCGCGCGCGTCGATTGCGGCGGCAAATCCGCCATAGACGCTATCATCGCACAGTTCGCGCAGGGTATCCTTGTCGCCTGACCAGAAAGCTTCGAGGATCATGCGATAGGCACCGCGCGCACCTTCGACAAAAGAGGCAAGCTCGAACTTGCTGTCAACCGCAGCGATCTCGCGGATCCCGCGCTCTACCGCGGGCATCACGCCTGCCAGTTCAGGGGCGCGGGGCGCAGCCGCGAGTTGCGGCGCGTTAGCGGCGGGCGGAGCAGCGGGTGCGTTGTCGCCGCCTTCAAACCGCTGGGGGATCGACTCCTCTTCATGCTCCGCGCGGCGGCCAAGCACCGAATAAAGCCGGAGCCCCAGGAATGCGGCAACCATGGCGAGGAGGACAATTTCGAGCACTATAACTATCCGATCTGTCACGCGGCAGGCTGGGCGGGATCGCCAAGACTGCCAAAGAACTCTTATCGTGCCTTATATGGGCACAAAATACAATTCACCAACGCCCAATCGGTTGCATTGTGCGATGGATCGCGATGGGCGGCCGAGTTGCAGAAGATGAATACGGCTGCTAGGCGCGCGCGGCTGCATCGGGCGTGAACAATAGCCGCTCCGGTGCTAATGAAACCTGCGCACGACCCTTTGCGAAAACCGAAAGACACCCATCATGGCCGAACAAGAAGGCGTAATTACCAACCTCGACTCTGCCGCAGGCGGCAAGCCCAACGGGCTCGACAATCAGCCCGCCGCCGGGATCATCACGCAATATGTGAAGGATCTTTCGGTCGAGAACCCCAATGCGCCCGATTCCTATCAGTGGACCGAAGCGCCGCAAGTCGATGTCCAGTTCAACATCGGTGCCGAAGCGGTCGGCCCCGAAGTGCACGAAGTGCTGCTGAAGATCACCATTTCGGCAAGCTGCGAGCGCGGCCCGCTCTACATTGTCGATCTTTCCTATTGCGGCCTTGTCGGCATCCGCAACGTGCCCGAGGATCAGGCGCATGCGTTCCTGTTTGCTGGCGCGCCGAGCCTGCTGTTTCCGTTTGCCCGCCGGGTGATTTCCGATGCGGTGCGCGATGCCGGTTACGCGCCGCTGATGATGGACCCGATCGATTTCACCGGGCTTTACATGCAGCAGTTGCAGTCCCGCCAGGCCGAAGCTGCTGCGGGCGGTGAGCCGATTTCCCCGGTGAGCGGCGGTAGCAACTGAGCGCTACTGCCAGCACGCGCAGTCAGAACCGGCGCCCGCGATGAGCCTGCTGAGGAATGTTGGCACGATTGGCGGGCTGACGCTGGTAAGCCGTCTGTTCGGGTTCGCGCGTGATATTCTGCTTGCTCGGGTGCTGGGCGCGGGCGGGGTAGCAGATGCATGGCAGCTCGCCTTCCAGCTGCCTAATCTGTTCCGCCGCCTGTTTGCCGAAGGGGCTTTCGCGTCCGCTTTCGTGCCGCTGTTCAACCGCCACATGGCCGAGGATGAACACGCGGCCAAACGGTTCGCGGGCGAAATACTTGCCGTGCTGTTGCCAATCCTCGTGGTGTTCGGCGCGCTGATGATGCTCGCAATGCCGTGGGTGCTCTATGCCTTTGCCAATGCGGACCTGCGCGGCGATGCGGCGATGTTCGATCTGGCTGTGATCATGGGGCGGATCGCTTTTCCATACCTGATCTTCATGAGCCTTGCGACGTTGATCGCAGCGATCCTCAATTCGCTGTCGCGCTTTGCAGCAGCGGCGGCGGCTCCGATTCTGCTCAACATCTGTCTGCTGGCAGCGCTGGTTTGGGGCGCGTTCCAGCCGGCAAGCGGAGACGCGGGCGAGGTGGCGCGCGCGATGACGGGTGTCGGCCTTGCCATTGCCGTGTCAGTCAGCGGAGTGCTGCAACTTGCATGGCTTTACTGGTTCATGCGGCGTGCGGGCTTTCGTATCCCGCGCCAGCGCCCGCGCATCACCCCGCGCGTCAAAGAAATGGGCGTGCTGATCGTGCCCGCCGTGTTCGGCGCGGGGGTGTATCAGATCAGCCGCTTCATCGACCTCGCTTTCATCCGCAATCTGCCCGATGGCAGCCTGACCTACATGGCGATGGCTGATCGCTGGAATCAGCTTCCGCTGGGCATCATCGGGATTGCGCTCGGCACGGCGATCCTGCCTGCCCTGTCGCGATTCATCAGCCGCAAGGAGGATGACGAGGCAACCCGCTTGCAGGCCAATGCCATCGAACTGGCGATGCTGCTGACGCTGCCCTGCGCAGTCGCACTGTTCATTGCCGGCTTTGCCTTCGTCAAAGCCTTCATGGAAGGCCAGGCCTTTACCGCCGAAGATGCCCGCGTCACCGGCAATGTGCTGCAAGCGCTGGTGGTGGGCCTGCCCGCCTATGTGCTTGTGAAAGTGCTCACCCCCAATTTCTTCGCCCGCAAGGATACCCGCACGCCGGTCTACACCGCAGGCGCTTCGCTGGTGGTAACGGTGGCACTGAATTTCCTGCTGGTGCCGGTGCTGGGCGTGGTCGGCCTCGCGCTGGCGGGCGCGGTCGGCGCATGGTTCAACATCATCTTGTTGAGCGTGATCCTCGCCCGGCGTGGGTACTTCCGCCTGCCGCGCCGGGTGGTAGGCCGGATTGTCCGGATTGCGTTGGCAACCACCGTGATGGGTGCAAGCCTGTGGGCGCTGATGCAGGCCATCGCGCCATGGCTGGCCGGATCGATGGCCGAGCGCTTGCTGGCGATTGCTGCGATCATGGCGGTCAGCCTCGTCGCTTATGGCGCCAGCACGGTTGCGCTCGGCGTGCTCGACAAAGCCACCATCCAGCGCTTAATGCGCCGCCAGACCTGAACAGAAAGAACGGCATTCACCATGCGGCCCCCCATGCGCATCGTTTCCGGCATCCAGCCGACCGGCAATCTTCACCTCGGCAATTATCTCGGCGCAATCCGTAACTGGGTGGCGATGCAGGATGCGCTGGCCGAAGGGGACGAATGCCTGTTCTTCCTCGCCGATCTTCACGCCATTTCGATGCCGCATGATCCGGCGACATTGCGCAATGGGACGCTGGAGATGGCGGCCGCGCTGGTGGCCTGCGGGATCGACCCCGATCGTTCGATCCTGTTCAATCAGGCGCAGGTGCCCCAGCACGCCGAACTGCAGTGGCTTCTGAACGGCACGGCGCGGATGGGCTGGCTGAACCGGATGACCCAATGGAAGGACAAGGCGGGCAAAAACCGTGAAGGCCAATCGGTCGCGCTGTTCACCTATCCGGTGCTGCAAGCTGCCGATGTGCTCATTTATCAGGCAACCCACGTGCCGGTTGGCGAAGACCAGAAACAGCATCTCGAACTGGCGCGCGACATTGCCCAGAAATTCAACAATGATTTCTGTGCCGAGGATGCGCCAGTCTTCACCCTGCCCGAACCGATCATTCCTGCCGAAGCCGCGCGCATCATGTCCCTGCGCGATGGCAGTGCCAAGATGTCGAAATCAGATCCGAGCGATATGAGCCGGATCAATCTCACCGATGATGCCGATACGATGGCGCAAAAAATCAAGAAGGCGAAGACTGATCCGGAACCCCTGCCTGATAATGAGGCAGAGCTCGAAGGTCGCGCCGAGGCACGCAATCTGGTGGGGATTTATGCTGCGCTCTCGGGCCAGTCGGTCGACGCGGTGCTGGGCGAATATGGCGGGCAGGGTTTCGGCGCATTCAAGCCCGCGCTTGCCGATCTGCTTGTTGCAACACTTGGTCCGATACGAGAGCGTTTTGTGGAACTCAAACAGGACCGCGAGGCGCTGGACGCGATCCTTGCTCGTGGCGCGGCCAGGGCCCGCGAACGTGGCATGCCGACGCTCAATGCGACATATGCTGCACTCGGGCTGGTGCGCGGCGGATAAATCCTCGTTGCAAAACGCCGAACAGCGGCGCTGCAATGTTCAATTGCCGTTCAGGCGGTTGCACTATAGTCTCGCCTCATAAGATTAGCCGTCAAGTGCACAACCTGTGCGCATGAGGGCAAGAGGATCAGAACACTACGATGATGACCGCCTCAAACTTTCGAACCCCGCCGTTTCTGCGGCTGGCCT
>JBKBMC010000091.1:0-8471 GCA_046296075.1 Erythrobacter sp.
GCTCTTCGCGGGCAACCCCCGAGGCGACACCAAACCGATTGCCAAGGTCCTGATCGCACAATTCGGCAGCCTCGCAGGCGTGCTCAATGCCGATCCGGCAGCGTTGACGCGGGTGAAGGGCATGGGCGAGACAAGCGCAGCGGCGCTCAGGATCGTAACTATTGCCGCTCGCCGCATGGCGCGGAGCGAAGTGCTAGCCAAGCCTGTGCTAGCCAGCTGGCAAGCGCTGCTTGATTATCTCGCGATCGATATGGCGCATCTCACGGTCGAACGGGTGCGCGTACTGTATCTCGATGCGAGGAACCGCCTGATCGACGACCATCACCTTGGCGATGGTTCGATTGATGAGGCCGCCATCCATCCGCGCGAGGTGATCCGGCGGGCGATGGATCTGGGCGCAGCGGCTCTGATCCTGGTCCACAATCACCCGAGCGGGAATCCCGAGCCGAGCCGCGCTGATATCCAGATCACGCAGCGCATCGCCGAGGCCGGCCGGCTGCTGGGAGTGACCGTGCATGATCACATCATCATCGGGCGCGAAGGCCATGTGAGCTTGCGCGCCAAAGGGCTGATCTGAGCAGACCCGCAACAGCACCCTTGCCATCCTTCGCCTGCGCGCATAGCGGCAGCGCAACTTTTTTGCTCCACCCCCGAAGGATAGCCGCCATGGTCCCCCGTTATGCCCGCCCCGCGATGACAGCCTTGTGGGAGCCCGAGGCCAAGTATCGCATCTGGTTCGAAATCGAGGCCCACGCGACCGAGAAGCTAGGCGAACTGGGAGTCGTGCCCAAAAGCGCGGCAAAGGCCTTGTGGGACTGGTGGGCGACCAATCCGGCAATTGATGTCGATGCGATCGACGCGATCGAGGCTGTTACCAAGCATGATGTGATCGCATTCCTCACCTGGGTCGCCGAGCAGGTCGGTGATGAAGCACGGTTCATGCATCAGGGCATGACCAGCAGCGATGTGCTCGACACCACATTGGCGGTTCAGCTTGCGCGCGCTAGCGACATCCTGATTGCGGATCTCGATGCGCTGCTATCCGCGATCAAGGCGCGCGCCGAGGAGCACAAATACACCCCTACCATCGGGCGCAGCCACGGCATCCACGCCGAGCCGGTGACCTTCGGCCTCAAACTGGCGCAGGCCTATGCCGAGTTTTCCCGGTGCCGCGAACGGATGGTAGCCGCGCGCAAAGAAATCGCGACCTGTGCCATCTCCGGCGCGGTCGGCACCTTTGCCAATGTCGATCCCGCCGTCGAAGCTCATGTCGCGGACAAGCTTGGCCTTGCCGTCGAACCGGTCTCGACGCAGGTCATACCGCGCGATCGCCACGCAATGTATTTCGCGACACTGGCGGTGATCGCGGGCAGTATCGAGCGGCTGGCAGTCGAAATCCGCCACTTGCAGCGTACCGAAGTTCTGGAGGCCGAGGAATATTTCTCACCCGGCCAGAAGGGTTCGAGCGCGATGCCTCACAAGCGCAACCCGATCCTGACCGAAAACCTCACCGGGCAGGCGCGCATGATCCGCGCCTATGCCCTTCCCGCACTGGAAAATGTGGCACTGTGGCACGAACGCGATATCTCGCATTCCTCGGTCGAACGCTTCATCGGGCCGGATGCCACCATCACGCTCGATTTCGCGCTGGCCCGCTTGACGGGCGTGGTCGAAAAGCTGCTGATCTACCCCGATCGCATGCAGAAAAACCTCGATGCGATGGGCGGCCTTGTCCATTCGCAGCGCGTTTTGCTTGCGCTGACGCAGGCCGGTGTCAGCCGCGAGGATGCATACCGGCTTGTGCAGCGCAATGCGATGAAGGTGTGGGAATCGGATGGCAAGCTGTCGCTGCTTGAGTTGCTCAAGGCGGACAGCGAAGTCACGGCCGCGCTGTCCCCTGATGAGCTCGCCGAGAAGTTCGATCTCGCTTACCACTTCCGGCAGGTCGATACGATCTTCGCAAGGGTCTTCGGTTGACGCTGCGCGCATCAACTGGACTCCTTGGGCAAAACGCCTAGTTTCGCCCGCTCCTGTGAGGCACTCGAAGGGACATCATCCTTGGCTGTAATTCGCACCATTGCCTGGATCGCGCTGGTCTGCGGGCTCCTGATCTTCTCATTCTACAACTGGCGCCCCGTCGAGGTGACCATCTGGGAAAATCTTGTGCTCGAAACCAAGGTACCAGTGCTTATGGTGCTGGCATTCCTGATCGGCTTCGTGCCCCTGATGGCCTATCACCTCAGTGTCGTCTGGACATTGAAACGGCGGGTCCGCAACCTCGAGAATTCGCTCAAGACGCTGGCGACCACGCGGCGGACCGATTCCGGCAGCAGCGCAGATGGCGCGATGGTCCCCGCCACAATCAGCGCGAGCGAAACCAAGAAGCCCGATTCACTCGATAATGCGCATGACAGCGGCTTCGACGGTGGCGGCGACGGAGGCGGAGACTGATGAGCAATCCGATCTATCTGGCGCTCGATGTGCCACAAATTGAACCTGCCAAAGCATTGGTCAGCAAAGTCAAAGACCACATTGGCGGGGTCAAGCTAGGGCTTGAATTCTTCTGTGCTCATGGCGCGCATGGCGTCCATGAGATCGCGCATCTTGGCCTGCCGATCTTCCTTGATCTGAAATTCCACGACATCCCCAACACCGTTGCAGCGGCGATGCAGGCAATTCACGTCTTCGAACCGGCTATTGTCACGGTCCATGCCAGCGGTGGACGCGCGATGATGGAAGATGCCAAGGCCGCTGCCGCCGAAGGTTGCAAAGTGGTGGCTGTCACCATGCTCACGAGCCTTGATTCCGGCGATCTGACCGCCACCGGCGTTTATGGCAGTGCGGAAACACAAGTGATGCGGCTGGCTGAACTGGCTCATTCAGCAGGGCTCGACGGGATCGTGTGCTCGGGCCAGGAAGTCGGCATGGTCAAGAAGTCATGGAAAGACGGCTTCTTTGTTGTCCCCGGCCTGCGCCCTGCGGGCAACGGCACGGGCGACCAGAAGCGCGTTGTTACGCCCGCACAGGCGCGCAACAACGGGGCGAGCGTGCTGGTGATTGGCCGTCCTATCAGCCGCGCAGAGGACCCACTCGCCGCCGCCCGCGCGATTGAAGCGACTCTCTGAGCGTTATCAATGCGCCGGTTTGTCAAAATTTGCGGGCTGTCGACGCCTGATACCATTGCGGCGGCCTTGCAGGCGGGCGCGAGCCACATCGGCCTTGTCCATTTCCCCAAGAGCCCGCGTCATGTCTCGATCGCCAAGGCGGCGATGCTGCGCCGCGATCTGCCCGATTCCGCGCGCGTGGTTCTGCTGGTGGTCGATCCCGGACCGCAGGAGCTATCCGAAGCGATCCGCATGGTCGGCCCGCAGGTGGTGCAATTCCACGGCACCGAGCCGCCCGATGTGCTCGCGCGCACCCGAGCGGAAACCGGCGTGGAAGTTTGGAAAGCGCTTGGCGTGAAAGATTCCGCTGCGCTCGATCAGGCCGCGCGTTATCGCGGGACAGCTGACCGAGTGCTGCTGGATGCCCCGGCAGAAGCGCTTCCCGGCGGAAACGGCGAAGCATTTGACTGGAACTTGCTGGCGGGCTGGAATGCGCCGCTGCCATGGGGTCTGGCAGGCGGGCTTACCCCTGCCAACGTCGCCAATGCCATTCGTCTGACCGGAACCACGCTTGTGGATACATCTTCAGGGGTCGAGCGTTCTCCCGGCATCAAGGACGTGGACAAGATCGCGGCCTTCTGCAAAGCGGCTCTCCTATGAACACCCAGATCAACTCCTTCCGCAACGGGCCTGATGAGCGCGGCCATTTCGGCCAGTTCGGCGGGCGCTATGTCGCTGAAACCCTGATGCCGCTGGTGCTCGATCTGGAGCGCGAATATCGCAAGGCGCAAGCCGATCCGGCGTTCCAGGCCGAGTTCGACGACCTGCTGGAGCACTACGTTGGCCGCCCCTCGCCCCTCTATTTCGCGCCGCGCCTCACCGAAGAACTCGGCGGCGCGCAAGTGTGGTTCAAGCGGGACGAATTGAATCACACCGGCGCGCACAAGATCAACAATTGCATCGGGCAGATCCTGCTTGCGATACGCATGGGCAAGAAGCGCATCATCGCTGAAACCGGCGCAGGCCAGCACGGGGTCGCCACCGCCACGGTCTGCGCGCGCTTTGGCCTGCCTTGCGTGATCTACATGGGCGCAGAAGACGTGAAGCGGCAAGCGCCCAACGTGTTCCGCATGAAGCTGCTCGGCGCGGAAGTGATCCCCGTCACCAGCGGCGGCGCCACGCTCAAGGACGCGATGAACGAAGGCCTGCGCGATTGGGTCGCCAATGTTCACGACACCTTCTACATCATCGGCACGGCAGCAGGCCCGCATCCCTACCCGGAGATGGTCCGCAACTTCCAGAGCGTGATCGGCAAGGAAGCCCGCGCGCAGATGCTTGCCCGCACCGGCCGCCTGCCCGATCTGCTGGTCGCCTGCATCGGTGGCGGGTCGAACGCCCTAGGGCTGTTTCACCCGTTCCTCGATGATCCGTCGGTGGAGATGCTCGGCGTCGAAGCGGCAGGCCACGGCCTTGACGGCGATCAGCACGCCGCCAGCTTGCTTGGCGGCACCCCCGGCGTGCTCCACGGCAACCGCACCTATCTGCTGCAGGATGAGGACGGCCAGATCACCGAAGGCCACTCGATCAGCGCCGGCCTCGATTACCCCGGTATCGGGCCGGAGCACGCGTGGCTGAAGGAATCGGGCCGCGTCGATTACACCGCCGTAACGGATGACGAGGCGCTCGAAGGCTTCCAATTGCTCTGCCGCACCGAGGGGATCATCCCTGCCTTGGAACCCTCGCACGCGATCGCGGCAGTGGCGAAGGTCGCGCCGACCATGCCGAAGGACTCCATCGTGCTGATGAATCTGTGCGGACGCGGCGACAAGGATATTTTCACCGTGGCGGAGAAGCTGGGAGTGGAATTGTGAGCCGCTTCCAAACCGCGTTCAGCAGAACTAGCCCCGCGCTCGTCTGCTTCATCACCGCCGGCGATGGCGACACGGCGGCCAATCTCGATGCGCTGGTGGAAGCCGGCGCGGACGTGATCGAATTGGGGATGCCCTTCACCGATCCGATGGCCGATGGTCCCGCGATCCAGAGCGCCAATCTGCGCTCGCTGGGCGCTGGCACGACCACAGCGGACGTGCTGCGCTACGCCACCGAATTCCGCGCACGGCACCCCAACGTGCCACTGGTGCTGATGGGCTATGCCAACCCGATGGTGCGGCGCGGGCCGGAGTGGTTCGCGGACGCCGCCGCGCAGGCGGGCGTTGATGGCGTCATCTGCGTCGACATTCCACCGGAAGAGGACGACGCGCTTGGCCCGGCGCTGCGCGCGCACGGCATCGCCCCGATCCGCCTTGCAACGCCCACCACCGACGCCGCACGCCTGCCGCAGGTGCTCGCCGGGTCGGAAGGCTTCCTGTACTACGTCTCTGTCGCCGGGATCACCGGCAAGCAGCAGGCACAGATCGAGAGCATCGAGGCCAACGTCGCCCGCATCAAGCAATCGAGCAACTTGCCCGTCGCAGTCGGTTTCGGTGTTCGCACCCCTGAACAGGCAGCCGCCATTGCCCGCGTCGCCGATGGCGTCGTCGTCGGCTCGGCGCTGGTGGAAATCTGCGCTGCGTATGGCGCGCAGGCTCCGGCCAAGCTAAAGGAACTCACTTCCGCCCTCGCCCATGCGGTCCACACCGCCCGTCAGGAGCAATTGGCATGAACTGGTTCACCCGCGTCCGCAATTCGCTCGGCTTCACGCAAGAGAAGAAAACGACCGAGAAAGACCTCTGGATCAAGTGCAGCAATTGCCAGGAAATGCTGTTTGTTCAGGATTATGAGGCGAACCTCAAGATCTGCCCGTCCTGCGGCCATCACGGGCGGCTGAACGCTGATGCACGCCTCGGGATGCTTCTTGATGCAGGCTATGAGGTGCTCCCCATGCCCGAAGTGAGCGAAGACCCGCTGGGCTTCCGCGACACCAAGAAATACACGGATCGCCTGAAAGCAGCCCGCGCCGCCAATCCGCACCGCGATGCTTTCGTGGTGGGTTCGGGCAGCATCGACAACCGCCCGGCGGTGGTCGGTGTGCAGGATTTCAGCTTCATGGGCGGTTCGATGGGCATGGCCGTGGGTGAGGCTTTCTGCAAAGGCGCCGAGGCTGCCCTCGCCCGGCGCTGCGGCTATATCGTGGTGACGGCAGCAGGCGGTGCGCGAATGCAGGAAGGAATCCTCAGCCTCATGCAGATGCCGCGCGCGACAGTGATGACGCGACGTCTGAAAGCAGCGGGGCTGCCCTATATCGTGGTACTCAGCGATCCCACCACCGGCGGGGTGACGGCAAGCTATGCGATGCTCGGAGACATCCATATTGCGGAGCCGGGCGCACTGATCGGCTTTGCCGGGCAGCGGGTGATCCAGGACACCATCCGCGAACAGCTGCCCGAGGGATTCCAGCGCGCCGAATATCTCCACAAGCACGGCATGGTCGATATGGTCGTGCCGCGCCATGAACTGCGTGCCACGCTGGCGCAGGTCCTCGATTATCTCACGCCGGTGAAGGCGGCGTAACGGATTCATGCGTGACTTTGGTCGGTCGGACGACCCGCGCGTTCAGGCGCAACTTGATCGCCTCGCTGCGCTGAGCCTGCCGCAGGGGCGGCTCGGTCTGGAAACCATCCGCGCCCTGATGGAGCGGCTCGGCAATCCGCATCGCAAACTGCCGCCCGTGTTCCATGTCGCGGGCACCAACGGCAAGGGTTCCACCTGCGCCTTCCTGCGCGCGATGCTAGAGGCTGAGGGTTACCGCGTCCATGTCACCACCTCCCCCCATCTGGTGCGCTATAATGAGCGCATCCGGCTGGCGGGGGAGTTGATCGACGACGATACCCTCGCAGATTTGCTCGAAGAAGTGCTGGATGCAGGCGAAGACCTCGGCCTGAGTTTCTTCGAAGTCACCATCGCCGCCGCCTTCCTTGCGTTCAGCCGCACCCCTGCCGATGCCTGCGTGGTTGAAGTCGGGCTCGGCGGACGATTTGACGCGACCAATGTGCTCGAACCCGAGGCGGTCGCGGCTTGCGGGATTGCGGCGCTAGGCCTCGATCACGAACGCTTCCTACTCGCCCCCGAAGACGGCGTGCCGCCCGAGCCGATGGCGCGGATAGCGTTCGAGAAGGCAGGCATCGCCAAGGCCGGAGTTCCGATCGTGAGCCTTGCCCAACCCTTGCTGGAACGGCACGCCATCGAAGCACAAGCCGCCCGTGAAGGCTCGCCAGTGCTCATGGCCGGACGCGACTGGCATTTCGAGAATGACAGCGCGCGCCTGACCTACCGCGACAGGCACGGCGCGTTCGATTTGCCGCTGCCAGCTTTGCCGGGCGCGCACCAATGCGCCAATGCGGCGCTCGCCGTTGCCATGCTGCGTCACCAAGACCGCATCGCAGTAACTTCAGAAGCGATGGCAAAAGGGATTGTTGCCGCGCGCTGGCCTGCGCGGTTGCAGCGCCTCTCCTGTGGTCCGCTCACCGGCACACGCACCTTATGGCTTGATGGCGGACATAATCCGCAGGCAGGCGCCATGCTGGGCGAACATTTTGCAGGCCAGCGCTTGCATCTCGTCATCGGCATGATCGAGGGCAAGGATCCGGCTGCACTGGTCGGCCCGCTTGGGCCGATGCTTGCTAGTATCACCGCCGTGCCGGTGCCCGGGCATGAATGGTTTTCGGCCGAAGCCTTTGGGCCAGAGGCGCGCGCCGCAAGCGATCTCGTTGCAGCGATGGCTATGATGCCCGCCGATGGCTTGCCAGTGCTCATTGCCGGATCGCTCTATCTTGCAGGGGAAGCCTTGCGCCTCAACAATCAAGCCCCGGATTGATCAACCGGGTGCGTTCTGTGCCTTGGCGTTTATCGCCTCGGGCGGATCGCCGTGCTCGCCCTCGTTCGTCTGACGCACTGATTCCACCACGAAGCCTTTGCGCCATAACAGCCACAGCAGGATCATACCCGGCGCGGCAACGGCTACGGTGAAAGTCCAGAAGCCCACCCAGCCGAGATTTTCTGCCAGATAGCCCGAGGGTGTCGCAAGCCAAGTGCGCCCTACGGCAGCAAAGCTCGAAAGCAGCGCGAATTGCGTCGCGGTATATGCAAGGCTGGAAAGGCCCGACAGGTAGGTGACGAAGACTGTAAGCCCGATCCCGCTTGTCAGGTTCTCGGTCCCCACCGCAATCGCCAGCATCAGCGGCGAATGCCCAACCACGGCCAACAGCGCAAACAGGAAGTTCGAGAACATCATCAGCAGGCCCGAAATCACCAGCGCGCGGCCCATGCCAAGCCAGGCGATAAACGGCCCGCCCAGCGCCGAGCCGATAATCAGCGCGGCAAAGCCCACGAACTTGTTGATGGTGATGAATTCGGTGTCGGAAAAGCCCA
>JBKBMC010000092.1:0-7462 GCA_046296075.1 Erythrobacter sp.
GCTTGGCAATTATCAGGAAGCGCGCATCAGGCGGATGCACATGACGCTGGATGAGTATCTCGCCCGTTGACTTGAGGCTGGAGGCAGGGGACAGATGCGCCCATGCCTCTCCACCTCACCAAGATCGCGTTTGGCGCGAAAAGCTATGACCAGTTGGCCGGCTGGTATCAGGGCCGCGGGGAAGTGCGCCTTACCACCCGCAACCGGCCAACGCGGCACGAGGAAGTGGTGGGCGGCTCGCTCTACTGGATCATCAACCACGCGATTGTGGCGCGCTCGCCGATTATCGGCTTTGTGAAGACCGATGATGGCCGCTGGGACATCTGCCTTGAGCCGCGCCTGATCCGCGTTCACCAGCAGGCAAAGCGCGCGCATCAGGGCTGGCGCTATCTGACAGACGACAAGGCCCCGCGCGATGTGGCCGAAGGCGAGGATATCGGCGACGCGCTCCCCGGCAAGCTGGCGATGAAGCTCGAACGGCTGGGGCTGGTTTAAAGCCCCATCCCTACCTGTCACCGTGGCGCAGACCGGGCCGACGATGGTTGTGCTATTTCGCCGCCGCGAGGGTCTTCTCTGCCACACGCCGCAGGGCGTTGACATAAACCTCAGGTGCCTGCGCGCCGGGGATGAGGAACTTGTCCTCCACGATCATCGCCGGAACGCCCGAGATGTTGAAATCCCACGCCTGCTGCTCTTCGGCCAGCACGCGCGCTTCGAGATCGGGATCATCGAGCGCTGCCTTGGCCGCTTCGCGGTGCAGGCCGACACTGGCCGCAATATCGAGCAGCACGGCGCGATCATTCAGCGCCCGGCGCTCATTGAAATGCGCCCGGAACAGCGCGAGTTTCAGCGCGGTCTGGACCTGCGGACCTGCCTCTTCGAGCGCGAAGGCCAAAAGCTTGTGGCAATCGCGCGTGTTCCACATCATCGCAGGCGGCGCTTCGCCCTCACGCTCGTAGGAGAGCGACACGCCCGCGCCTTCCGCAATCGCCTTCATCTGCCCGCGAAGCGCTGCGCCCTGTTCGGCCGAACGGCCATATTTGCGCTGGAGGTGGGCTTCCTGCTCTTCGCCTTCCGGCGGCATCTGCGGGTTCAGTTCAAACGGTCGCCAGCGGATCGTCGCCGCGATCTCGCCTTCGAGTTCGGCCAAAGCCTTGGTCAGTTGGCCATAGCCGATGAGGCACCACGGGCACATGACATCGGAGTAAATGTCGATCGTGAGGGTCTGGCTCATCGATCCAGCCACCATGTGACAAGGTGATGCGCGATGGCAAAGGGACGGGGGAAATAGAGCAGGTCCGTCCCCGCCTCACCGGCCGCGCGCGCAGCCAGCAATTCCTCGCGGGTGAACCAGCGCGCGTCTTCGAGTTCGGTCTTGTCGATAGTGAGCGTGGGATCATCGGTCACCGAAGTGCAGCCGATCATCAGCTGACTCGGGAAGGGCCAGGGCTGGCTGGCGATATAGCGCACATCGCGCACCCGCACGCCTGCCTCCTCATGGATTTCCCGTGCCACCGCTTCCTCGACCGTTTCCCCCGGTTCGACGAAGCCCGCGAGCGCGGAATACATCTTCGGAGGAAAGCGCGGTTGGCGGCCCAGTAGCAGGCGATCATCATGCTCGACCAGCATGATCGTCACCGGATCGGTGCGCGGAAAATGATCCGCCCCGCAATTGTCACAATGCCGCTGCCAGCCGCCTTTGGCGAGCTTGGTCGGCGACCCGCAAGCAGCGCAGAACCGATGCCGCGCGTGCCAGTCGATCAGGCTGCGCGCCCCGCCATAAATCGCCAGATCCTCCGGCTGAAGCAGCTGCATCACTTGCCATGCGCGCGGCATCGCTGGGCCAGCGGTACCCTGATCCGGCACCGGAGCAAAATGGGCCTTGTCGTCCATCATCCCGAGGAACACCAATTCGGCATCCGGCCCGACATCGGCGATCGTGTGCCAAAGCAACCGCCCGTCGTCGTCAAATTCAGGCAGCAGGCCATCAAGGTTCATCACCCGCGCCCGCCAGTTCATCAGATTGCCAAGCGCGGCCGGATCAGAGCGGATGTGATCCGCCCGGTCCATCGGCGAGCCGGCAAAAGCCATCGGCGTGCGCGCCGCCAGAACAGAATGTGCAGGGTGGTGCATCACGCCGCCTTGGTGCCGTTCATCCGCATTGCAGCGAGATCCGCTTCCATCGCGGCGAGGAATTCATCGCGGATCGGATAGGCTTCGGATGGCATGTACTGGGTGAACAGGCACGAGCGCAGGCCCAGCTCATAATCCACCGCTGCCAGCGTGCCAGCCGCCCCGCCCCAGCCGAAGGTAGCGCCCTTCGAGCGCCCGCCTGCGCCGTGGCCCTCGCCTTCAAGCCAGCTTCCTTTGGTATCAACCGAAGCGGGCAGCAGATCGGATACGCCCACACGCACCGCCTCCTCGCTCATCACCCGATTGCCGTCGATCGCCCCATAACCGAGCAGCATACGCAGGAAGCGGTCATAATCCTTCGGGCTCGAGATAAGCCCGCCACCGCCTGCGGGCACTTCAGGCGGATCAAGATAGACCGAGTTCACCCCCGGATCGATCGGGAACGGCATGCCGTTGATGATACCGTAATTGTCGGTGAGACGCGCGGCCTCGCTCTGCGGGACCTGCATGAAGGTGCTGGTCATGCCGCATGGGTCGAAAATGCGCTGGTTGAGGAAGGCCTCGAATTCCATCCCGCTGGCCACTTCGATCACCCGGCCAAGCAGATCGATGCTGCACGAATAGCTCCACTTGGTGGCGGGCTGATACATCAAGGGCAGCGTGGCAAGGCGATCGGCAAAAGCTTCAAGTCCCGGTGCAGGGGTTACTGGAGGGAAACCGGGGATCGGCATGCGGCTGACGCGCCCGCCGACAAGGCCAAGCTCGTTATAGGCATCGCGCAGCGGGCCTTCGCTGATGATCTGGTAGCCAAGGCCAGAGGTATGCGTCAGCAATTGGCGTATGGTGATCGGCCGTTCGGCCGGAACTGTCTGATCCAGCGGCCCCTTGGGATCAACCAGCACCTGCATATCGCGGAAGGCAGGAAGAATTTCATACAAGGGCTGATCCAGCCCAAGCTTGCCCTCGTCGATCAGGATCATCGTCGCCATGCCGGTTATCGGCTTGGACATCGAATAGATCCGGTAGAGCGAATTTTCATCGACCGGCGTGGGTCGGGCAAGCGAAAGCGTTCCCCCGCCCACGGTGTGCGCATGGTCTTGCTGCCCCCAGCCGAAGGTCAGATAGAGATT
Source organism: Erythrobacter sp. (assembly GCA_046296075.1). Classification (GTDB taxonomy): domain Bacteria; phylum Pseudomonadota; class Alphaproteobacteria; order Sphingomonadales; family Sphingomonadaceae; genus Erythrobacter. Next base: position 3,264 of record JBKBMC010000092.1, read on the forward strand.
GGCCAGCTTGCGTGAGGACACATAGCTGTCCGCCAGCTTGGCCACATTGGGCCAGTTTTCCGCTACATTGTGCGCCAGCAATTGCCGCCCGAACGGCAAGCTCGCAAGCGTTGCGCCCGCTCCTGCCAGAGCGAGCGAGCGGAACAGCGAACGACGCGACAGCGCCGGATTAAGAGCAGCGGTCTCAAACTCACGAAATGCCATGTCAGGGAATCTCCGGCTGGTAATGTTTGGCGACTTTGTGCGGCACCATCGCCCGAGGGTCAATCGCGGGCTTGCGGATCGCGCAGACTTGCCAGCGCGCAGTGTGCTAGCCATATAAGACACATGCTCAACCTGCTCAGCTTCCTGTTCGGCATCGCCAGCCTGATCATTGTGATCCCGGCGCAGATACCCCTGCTTGGCTGGGGCAACTGGTTTGCCCTGCCGGTGATTGCCGTCGGGATACTGCTCGGCGCGCTTTCATCAAAGAATTCAGGGCGCGATTTCTGCCTGATCGTGCTGTTTATCGCGGGCGTGCGGCTGATGCTTGGCGGCGGGTTTTTCTAGAACGAAGCCATCGCACGCTGGGCGGCTTTGACAAACAGCGTCGGCAGGCCCGCTTCATCCAGCCGGGCAATCGGCCACCATTCTCCCGAACCGGGTGGTGGATCGGCGCTTTCGGTAGCCATGATGGAAAGCGTCAGGTGCGCATGGGTGAAACTGTGGCGCACCGCGCCCAGATCGCGCCACGCGCCAGACATAGGCATCACTGCGCTGCCATCACGCGCTGCGCTCCAGCCGTCATCCGGCAAGGCGCGCATCCCACCAAGCATGCCCTCGGGCGGACGTGTGACAAGCCACACCTCGGCGCCTGAGCGGGTGATCCAGAAAGCTGTGCCGCGCCGCTCGGGCACAGCCTTTTTCGCAGGCTTGAGCGGCAGGCTTTCAGGCGCCCCGTGCGCAAATCCTGCACAGGCTTCGCGCAGGGGGCACAGCAGGCAGCGCGGCGCCTTGCTGGTGCAAATCTGCGATCCGAGATCCATCATGGCCTGAGCGAAGTCCCCCGCCCGCCGATCAGGCGTGACCTGTTCGGCAGCCGCGCGGATCGGCTTGCGGGCACCCGGCAAAGGCTCGGCAATGGCAAACAACCGCGCCACCACCCGCTCGACATTGGCGTCAATCACCACCGCGCGCTTGTCAAAGGCAATCGCCGCTACCGCCGCGGCTGTATAGGCACCCAGACCCGGCAGCGCGCGCAGCTCAGCCTCGGTTGAGGGAAAGCCGCCCAGCTCCGCCACCGCGCGCGCGCATTTCACCAGATTTCGCGCCCGCGAATAGTATCCCAGCCCCGCCCATGCGGCCATCACCGCATCATCATCCGCTGCCGCGAGATCGAAGACAGAAGGCCAGAGCGCGGTGAATTTGGCGAAATAGGGCTTTACTGCGGCCACTGTCGTCTGCTGGAGCATCACCTCGGACAGCCAGACGCGGTACGGCCAGTCGGGATCATCGGGCAGCGCGCTTCCCGGCGGCAAGCGCCACGGCAGATCGCGTGCATGGACATCATACCATGCAAGCAGCATGTCGGAGAGGCTGGCAGTCACGCCGCGCCTATGGCATGGGGCAAGGCATCATGGGAAGCGGCAAGAACACCCCCAAACCTTATGTCCGTCCGCGCGGCGGCGGGGCAAAAGTCATTGGCGATCTCACGCCCGAAATCGGCCGCACCGCATTCCGGCGCTTCGGCTTTGTGCAAAGTTCGGTCGTCACCCGCTGGCCCGAGATCGTCGGGCCAAGCCATGCCCGCGTCTGCGCACCCGAAGCGATCCGCTTTCCCCCTGGCGAGAAGGCCGACGGAATCCTGCAACTGGTAGTGATCCCGGCGCATGCCCCGCTGATCCAGCAAGTCACGCCGGAAATCATCGAGCGGGTCAACCGCTTCTTCGGGTACAAGGCAGTGGCGAGGGTGAAGCTGCGTCATGGCGCTGTCAAACCGCCTGAAGCGGCCCCTGCGGCAAAGCCACCGCCATCACTCAAACCGATTCCAATGGAACTGGGCGATAGTCTGCGCGATATTGGCGATCCGGAACTCCGCACGGTCCTGGAATCGCTCGCCCGCAGTCTCGAAACCAAAGAAAACCGCAAGAAGGAACAGAAACCGCAATGAAGCCTGCGCATGCTTTTGTCCTTATCGCTGCCGCTTTTGGGGCTGCCCCGACACTGGCGCAAAAGACCCCTGCCGCGCCGCAGGATCTTGCCAATCCCGATAGCGCTTTTGTCGCCAATCAGACAAAAGGCAACTGGCAAGCCCACATTACCCGATCCGAACGCGGCTTCGTGATCGGCAATCCCAAGGCCGAGGCCAGCCTCATTGAATTCATCAGCTACACCTGCCCGCACTGCGCCACCTTCACGCGCGAAGGCGAACCGGCGCTCGATCTTGCCCTAATCAATCCGGGCAAGATGAAGTTGGAGGTGCGCCCCTATATCCGAAATCCGATTGATCTGGTTGCCTCGCTGGTGGTGCTGTGCGGCGATGACAAGGGCCTCAAAAATCGTCACACCTTGTTGATGACGACGCAGAATGATTGGTTTGAAAAGGGGCGGCAAGCGCCGCGCAGCCAGCAGGAAATGTGGTATCGCGGCGATGCAGCCGCGCGGGTCAATGCAGCCAGCGCGCTGGGGCTTGTCGACATGTTCGCCAAAGGTGGCCAGTCGCGCAGCGAACTGACAGCCTGCCTTATGGACGATAAGGCCGCCGCCAAACTGCTCGACCACACTGACGCAGATCGCGCCGAATTCGCCGTGCCGGGCACACCCAGCTTCGCACTCGATAGCAAGCTCATCGAAGATGTGCATGATTGGAAAGCACTTTACCCCGTTCTTTCCTCACATTTTGCCGCCACACCTACCCCAGCGGGGAGCCTGCCCAAACGTCCCTAGGCTGATCCGCCCGCGCATAAGACCGCAAGGCAGGCTGTTTGTGCCCTTATTTGTGCACAGGCGCGCCTTTGGCAGTCTTGCAGCGTCTGTCTTCGCCCGACTATTCTCAAGCCCCTAACCGGAAGTTCTCCCATGATGAAACTCACCCGCCCGATATTTGCCGCCTTTGCCGCCGCTCCGCTGCTGCTCGCGGGTTGTTCTGACGAGGCCAATGCTCCGGAAGGCGCGGCCGCTGGCGAGCCGATCCCCGCGATTGCCGCACCCGCTGGTGCTGCATGGGTCGACACCGTAACAGTGACGCCCGAAGGGGGATATCTGATCGGCAATCCCAATGCCCCGCTCAAACTGGTCGAATATGCCTCGCACACCTGCGGTGCTTGTGCCGCCTTTGCCGCGCAGGGCAAGCCCGCGCTGAAGCAGAAATACATCCCGACAGGTGTTGTCAGCTTTGAACTGCGCAATCTGGTGCGCGATCCGATAGATCTGACCATCGCCGCGCTGGTGCGCTGCGGTCCGAACGAAAACATGCAGCCGCTTTCGGACGAAGCATGGGGCGCGCTCAATGATATCTTCGCACGTGCCGATGCCAACAACGCGCAATTGCAGGCGACGGGCGATCTGCCGGTCGAACAGCGCTTTATCGCAATTGCCCAGGCAACCGGCCTGATTGATTTCTTCGCGGCGCGCGGCCTCAGCGCCGATCAGTCCCGGACCTGCCTGGCCGATCGCGCCAAGATCGAAGCGATTGCCAATGCTTCGAACAAGCAATCGGAAGAGCTGGGCATTCAGGCCACCCCGACCTTCCTGCTCAACGGCAAAAAGATCGACGCCAACCAGTGGCCCCAGCTGGAACCCCTGCTGCAACGCGCTGGCGCGCGGTAACGGCAGCGGAGCAAGCGCACCGCGATGGAAATCAGCCGGCTCAAGCTCAGTGGTTTCAAGAGCTTTGTCGAGCCGGCTGAACTGCGCATTGAACCGGGGCTGACAGGCGTTGTCGGGCCGAATGGTTGCGGCAAGTCAAACCTGCTGGAGGCAATCCGCTGGGTCATGGGCGAAACCTCCGCCAAGTCGCTACGATCGGGCGGCATGGAGGATGTGATCTTCGCGGGCACGTCCACCCGCCCGCCGCGCGATTTTGCCGAAGTGGTACTCCACGCGAGGGATGGCACAGGCGAGGAACTGATCGTCACCCGTCGGATCGAACGCGGCGCCGGATCGGCCTACCGCGGTAACGGGCGCGACGTGCGGGCCAAAGATGTGGCCCTCACCTTCGC
>JBKBMC010000093.1:0-7186 GCA_046296075.1 Erythrobacter sp.
GCCCAGGGATGTGCCATTATCACCCTCGCCCGCAACATTGACGCGCAAGCTGCCAAAAGCGAGATCGCCTCCAAAAACGGTGCCGATGTCGACCAGCCCCCCTCGGCCAAATCCGCCATCCAGCCCCTGCCCGCCAAAGCCCTGAGCAAGCAGGGTCGTTTCACCGGCAAGCACCGTGCCGAAACTGCTGGTGAGTGCGATCACACCGCCAAGCCCTGCTCCGGCGGCACCAGCTTGCGTTCCGGAACCGCCAGCGGAACCTCCGACCCCATCAGCGTTGACGCGTACGGTAGTGCCAAGATCGGCCAGACCATTGGTGCTCTGCGGGAGAGAAAAGGGCAGGAAGGTGCCCAGAAATACCGTTGCGCCCTCACCAGTGCCGCCAGCCCCGCCCTGACCGCCTGCAACCGCATCGCCTCCCTGACCGCCAAATCCGGCCGCGAAGATATCGAGCGCGCCCAAGCGAAGCTGTGAATTTTCAGCCGAGGCACGCACCACGATGCCGGCACTGCCAAAATCGGGAATGACCGGCGGGCCGATGCCGTCACCACCGCGCCCTCCCGGTGTTGTTGCATCGCCTGCCCCGCCGCTGCCACCGAAGCTGAGGCCATCGACGCTCACAAAACCGGCAATGGTGAGCGAGCCGGGGGTCGAGAAGGTTTCGAGCGCCTCGATAAAAACGCCGCCGCCGGTGCCCGTGCCGCCATCACCGCCAACGCCGATACTGGCATCACCGCCAAACCCGCCAAACAGGAAGAATACATCGCCGGTGACATTGATCGTGCCGCCTTCGGTCCTGAGCGCGCCAAACCCGCCGCTGGCTTCACCGCCGGTCTGGCCGTCGCCGGCAAAAGCCGAAACATCGATCCCGACACTACCGTCAACTGCCAGCGTGCCCAGCTCCGCGACAGTCGCATCGAAGAAGCCGCCGAATGCATTGCCGCCGCGCCCTTGCGTCCCGCTGACAACCCGGCCGGCGCTTGCTGATGAATCAACCGTAATGCCCGCGAGGCCGCCGGTGTCGATCCGGCTGTTCGCCTCGACGAACAGCACATTGCTACCGCCAAAGGCACTGCCTGCATCGGTGCCCGCGGCATTGCCAGCAATGGCGAAGCTATCGAATGATAGGCCGTCAAGTGCCTCGATCTGCGCGCCCTCGGCCGCGGTCGTGAAGCTGCTGCCAGCGCCCGCGCTGCTGCCGTTCGCGCCGCCGATCGAATTCGCTGCGCGCGCCCATGTGGCGTACGAAATTTCCCCTGCCGTGGTGATTGCCGAACTGGCGCCGCGTGCCTCGACCGTAATCCCGCCGCCTTGCAGAAACGCCTCTGCCGAGGTGGTGAGCGCGCGGCGACTGGCGTAGGAGAGCAGACTGATCCCGCCATCCGCCACGATGCGGCCATCGACCGCCTGCACTTCGACGATGCCGCCAATGGCATTGCCCTGCGCGCCGATACCGGTGTCAAGCGCGGCGATCGCGGAGGCGTCAACCCGCAGCAAGCCATCGATCTGCACCACGCTCGCATCACCTATGGCCGACACAAAAGCTCGGCCGCCGAGAGCATCGTCGAGGAACATGTCATCAATGCTGCCGTAATCATGCGCCAGCACATTGGCATTGCCGCCCACTGTCAGAACACCGCCGCGCTCGGCCCTGAGGCCGGCCGTTTCAGCGCCGAACAGCACCACATCACGCGCAAAGCTGGTGCCGCCGAGGGCCGCCTCTGCCACGACAGAATGCGTGCCCGCGGCGAGAAACCGACTGGTGACGGTCGCGTTGGAGAGGGCAATATTGGCTTCGATCTGGCTGGTGCGATTATTGGCCTCGAATTCGAGATCGGAACCGAAATCGAGCCAACCGCCTTGCGCGACCTGCCTGCCGGATACGTTGAAATTGGCGGCAAGGATAATGTCGCCATTCTCGACAAAGGCACTGGCGGCAGGCGCAAACCCGAGATTGCCGCTCAGCAGCAGGCTGATCGGATCGCCTGCCGCAGCGGCAACGCCATAGATCACATGATTATCGCCCGCGCCGTTGCTGGCCGGGCCGCCGATATTGCCATCAAGCGTCAGGACATTGCCAGACGCTGCCGTGCCGAAAGGCACCTCGATGTCGAACAGACCATTCGAAAAGCTGAGATTCACAATCTCGCCGGCCACATAGGCGTGGCTGCCATTGATGCTGGCGTTCCCGAACATCTGCACGTCGGCAGCGACCACCGCGAAGAACGAATTTTCCGCGCTCGCGGTGATCTGCGCGCCGGGGTCGATCTGGATGCGCGCTGTCGAACCTTGCGTACCAAGCAGGTTCATGACCCCGCCGTTCTCCGCAAAATCCGCGAAACTGGCCGGTGAAGGATCGAGCGTTGTCAGCATCAGACTGCCGACATCAAAAGTTGCTGTCGCGCCGACCAGAATGCCGGTTGGCGAATAGAACGCGACAAATCCGCCCGGTGTCGCTGCGCCCGTCAGCGGATTGACGAGCCGCGAAATCACCGCGCCATCAAACTGTGTGATCGCATTGTTGTTAGTTGGCAGGATGCGGTTGAGTACCGCGAAATCGGACACCGCCGGACCGTTCTGGAATGTCGCGGTGGCACCATCGGGCAAATAGGGCAAAGTGACCGGGCCGACCTCGGTAGGCACCCAGTCGATGATTGCGGTGCGCGTGCCAATGGTGATCAGATCCTGCCCCGGTGTGTTGCGATCAATCGTGACCGTGCCGGCCGCAACTGTCGGGGTCGCCTGAAACGCCTGCGCACTGGCGCGGTGCTCCATCAGCATCAGCACGGCGCAAAGCGCGGCGCTGCCGCAACCGATCAGGAGACGTGCACGCTTGGCCTTGATACCGGTCATGTCAGAACCTCCACGGGAACAGGCGGGCAGTCAGCGATACCATCACGCGCACGGCGCCAAGCTGCATCGCATTGACTGGGCGTTCGAGCGGGACAGCGAGCGCAACATCGCCCTGCATCCGCGATCCCCATGCTGCGCGCATCCCGCCGCCTGCCGACCACAGGCGATCAGGATTAAGGCCGCTGCGGCTAGGATCCTCGTTCCACACCCTGACAATATCACTGAAGAGATAGGGCTGCAGCGCGAGACTTGCTGGCCCCCTCAGCGCAAGCGATCCGTAACGCGCCTCGAATGATCCACCAATGCCGTTATCGCCCAGCACCGCGCCCGGATCGTAACCGCGCCCGATCGAGAAACTGCCACCGGCATATTCCTCGAATGCGGGCAGCGCATCGCCTGTCACCTGCCCGCTGAGGCGCAAGGCCAGGGCAAGCAACGGCGCGGGACGATATTCGATACCGGTGTCGAACCGCAGCACCAGCGGTGTGGGATTGCCCTCGATCCGGCTCGGCGGCACCTGTCCGCCAATCAGACACGACAGAAGATCGGCGCGGCAATCCGGGCTTGCCGAGAAGACATCAAGCCCCTGACGCGCCTCGAGCAGGTAACGCATGCGGAACTTCGGTTCGAACTGGCTGTAGCCCCCTTGTCGCTGGATCGAGCCATGATCGGTCATCTCGCCTGATGCGCGCGCGAACATTACCCGCACACGGTCGCGCGTCAGCGGGATGCTGTTCAGTTCGACATTCTGATCGGCATAATCGAACCCGGCATCAACAAACAGGCTGGCCGTGCGGCGGCGCACCAGCGGATAGCTGGCAAAGATGCTGGCAAACACCGTTTCGGATTCGATCGCGAAACCGGGCAGATCAATGTCGGGATTCGTGGTGCTGTAGGTGACTTGGGTGCCGATGCGCAGCCCCTCGCCGCCAATCCGGAAGTCATGGCCGATCTGGAACGTCTGCTGTTCGGCAAATTCAAGCGTGCTGAAAGCGGTCAGCGTGGTGCGATCACCCAGCCCGGTCAGATTATAGAGCTCTCCGCGCAGCAATCCGCCGAACCGTCCGATGGCGTCCGAGCCATAGTTCTGCACATTTACATCGATGGCACCGCGTTCGCGGATCACGGCGATCTCGCCCAGCAGATCGCCCGGTTCTCCGCCCGCGACAGGGCGCAGCGAGAGTCGCACATTGAGGCCCGGCAGATCATCGGCAAGCAGGAGGTAACGCTCCGCCTCGCGGGTGTTGAACACCTCCTGCCGCGTGAGCTTTGTCAGGTAGCGTTCGACCAGCCGCTCCGACGGCCCGGCATCACCGCGCACCCGCACGGCTGTCAGCCGGCCGAAAACCACATTGAATTGCGGGACGCCGCTCGCAAGGCTTTGCTCAGGAATTTCGACTGTGGCCAGATAGCCATCACGGCGCAGGATGGCGTTGGCGCGCGCACGGATATCGCAGAGCGCCGAAACCGGGACCTCGCGCTCGCGGTAGCTGGCCCATGCCTCGTCGAGCGAAACGCCCGTCACCCGTTCCAGCCCGGCAAAGCGCGCGCCTTTGAGAGTGAAGCGCAGGTCCGCAAATTGCGGCTGGTCAAGTGCACATGGGGCACGCTCGAAATCGCCATCGATTGTCAGGGTGGTGGGGCGCTGCTGGCTACGCTGATCGGGCGGGATGAGATCAGTGCGCGCTGGCGGCGTGATCGGCAACTGTGACTGGGCAGCACCGGGAACAGCGATCAGGACAGCCGCTGCTGCGGCACCGCCCGACAGCAGACGCAAGCGGGCTGCGCTACGCCCGAAAGGCTTGGGTGATCCAGCCTCCAGCTGTCTCGTTTCCAACAATTCGGCCCCTCCCCTGGTCCGATTGCACGGGCTTGGACGAGCACAGCATGCCCGCACTCGCAAGCGCTGGCCAGTTCCGACATTGGCTGTGGCGTAACGCCGCTGCTGCGCCCGGAACTGTGTGACCCCTCATCGGGCAGACTACTGGCCTGACGCACAAACACAAGGACGCGCCGGGCAAAACTGCCCGACTGCGCCAAGTTTGTCGCATTTTCACAAGAAATTGCAGTGCGCCGTACCGCCGCTTCAATTTCCGAGCGCGAGCATCACCTTGGAGGATGCAGCCGCCAGCGCGCCCTGTTCAACCACGAGCCGTGCTGGTCTTTCGGCTGAAGGATAAGCCTTTATCAGCAGGCCGAGCGCTTCGGCAATACGCCCGTGCAGCGCGGGATCGGCTGATTTGATCGCACTTTCCGATGCCTTGAATTGACTTTGCGCGGCGCGCGAAAAACCGTAGCCATCGAGATAGGGTTCATAAGCGGAATTGCTCCCCGCTTCACGGTGCATTGAAACCGCGCGTTCGATCTGGTCGGCTACCACCGCCGCGGCAACAGCACCTTCGCCAGCTGTGCCCTTGGGTGCCTTGGCAGCCGCGCCGCGCAAGGCCGCAATGATCGCATCATAGCGCGCATTGATCTGCTGCGCGCTTTCACCATCCAGCGCCGCCGCCGAAGCATCAGTAAACTGACCGCTAAAGTCGGCAACGCCCTGCGCAGCGAACACCGGCGCCATGCCGACCAGCACTTCGCTAACCGGGTGCGCGAACATTTCTGCTGCCTCGTTCTTGCGCCCGGCGGCAAAGGCATCGCGGGCCGCAATGACGTGCGCTTCCACGACAGCAAGTGCGCTACGATAGGCCACCGGGTCGCGCGCTGCGGTGGCCGGATCTATGCCAGACTCACCGCCCTCGCCGCCCTCGCCGCCTTCACCACCTTCGCCACCATCGCCACCTTCGCCACCTTCGCCACCTTCGCCACCTTCGCCACCTTCGCCACCTTCGCCACCTTCGCTTGCGGGCGCTTGCGTCCCTGCTTCGCCGCCGCTGGATGCTCCGCTCTCGCCGCCTGCATCGCCGCCGCATGCGGCCAGCAAGCCGCCAGCAACTGCGGTGCCAAGGCCGAGGTGAGTCCAGACTTTGAAACTGCTGCGCATCATGAAAACCCTTGTTTTGAGGTATGACAGGCTCTGTCATGACGGAATTGATAATGACTCGCAAGTGGGCTTTTGGGGTTGAGCTTGTCAGGGGCTCGTCAGTCCTTTAATGGCACGTTATCTCATAACTTAAATGGATTGCCTGATGTCTGTTCTGTCTGTCCCTGCCGCGCTCGCCTCGCCTGATCCGGCGATCCTTCAGAGCATCCGCCGTGAGGATTGCAATCTGGCCATCTGGCAACGCGAATTGCCCACCGACTTTGCGCCTATGCTCGAAGGCACGGCCAAGGACATCCGCTGTACAACGGCACTGGATGATCTGCCTGCGGTGTTTTCCGCCGAACTTTCGCAGCAAGGCTTTGCGGCAAAGCATCTTCATTCCATGCTGGTCACCGATGTGGTCGAACTGGCGGAGCATTTTTGCGACGCGCTCGCCCTCACCCGCTTCGAGCTGCGGCTGGAAGTTGTTACAACGGATTCCTGTCGCAAATTCCATGCCGATTACGTGTCGGCGCGACTGATCACCACCTATGTGGGCCCCGGCACAGACTGGCTCGATACGCGCGAAGCCGAAGCCCTCGCACGCGGGCAGGAACCTGGCCGCATCAACCGCATGGCGACAGGCGATGTCGGCCTTTTCAAGGGCAAGCTTGCGACCTTGCATCCGGCGATCCATCGTTCTCCGCCGGTCAGCCAGAGCGGCGAAACGCGCCTCCTGCTGGTGCTGAATCCGGTGAGCGCGCAGGGCCATTGAGGACAGTGCTTGAGAGCCCCATTTCCTTGCGGGCACGCTTGATTTATCCCACGTCCTCCAATGATTCGGTCGCTTGATAGAGCGGCGCAATTCCCATATATTTCAAGGGTCTGTTCATCATGAAGAAATCGCTGCTCGCCGGGGCCTCGGCCCTCCTTGCCTGTTCACCCGCCATGCTGATGGCTGAAGAAGGCATGTGGCTGCCGAGCCAGACCGGATCGCTCGCCGCTGATCTCAAGGCTGCCGGGCTTGAACTCGATCCGGCAACGCTTGGCGATCTCAACCGTCCGCCGTTGACAGCGATTGCTTCACTGGGTGGCTGTTCGGCTGCTTTCCTGTCGCCGCAAGGGCTGGTGGCAACCAATCATCACTGCGTGGCAGGCTCGCTGCAGTATAATTCCTCGCCCGAGAGTGATTACCTGACCAACGGCTTTCTTGCCAAATCATTGGGCGATGAACTGCCTGCCGCGCCGGGCAGCCGGGTCTATGTGATCGAGGATCTGCGTAACGTCAGCGCGATGATGCTTAAGGGTGCCGAAAAGCTTTCGGGCCGCGCGCGCTATGATCTGCTCCAGGCCAACCGCACC
>JBKBMC010000094.1:0-6914 GCA_046296075.1 Erythrobacter sp.
GCTATCGCCCGCTGTTCAAGAAGTTCTTCTGGGTGCTCGTGCTCGACATGCTGGTACTGACGTACTGCGGCGGCGCACCGGCGGAAGAGCCTTTCGTGATCATGAGCCAGGTGGCAACGGCCTATTACTTCCTGCACTTCCTGGTGATTCTTCCGATCGTCAGCCAGATCGAAGTGCCCAAGCCGCTGCCGTTCTCGATCACTGAAGCAGTGCTCGGCAAGGACGAGAGCAGTCCAGCTGCACGCACTGGCTCGGTAAGCTCCGGCCCGAACGGTAGCCTGCCTGACGGTTCGCTTCAGCCCGCCGAGTAAGTCCTTACCGGCTGAACCCATCTGACCCGATAACGAGAAAGAGTTAGGTCATGACTATTCGTCTTGGTGGCATGATTTTTGGCCTCGCCATCACCGCGGTGCTGGTACTGTGGTCGCTGATCCCCGGCGTGTATAACTACATCGCTGGCCCGGCGCCCGAGAAGCAGGCTTCCTATGCCTTTTATGAAAAGCCGGTTGCTCCGGCCGGCGGCTTTGCCTTTGACGGCGCCTTCGGCAAGTGGGACGTCGCCCAGTTGCAGCGCGGCTATCAGGTCTACAAGGAAGTCTGCTCGGCCTGTCACGGGCTGAAGTATGTGGCTTTCCGCAACCTGCGTGAGCTGGGCTATACCGAAGCCGAAGTGCAGGCTGAGGCGGCAAGCTGGACGGTCCCGGGCCTCGATCCCAACACGGGCGAGGACACCACCCGCCCGGGCATGCCGACCGATCGTTTCCCGAGCCCCTATCCCAACGCGATTGCGGCGGCTGCGGCCAACAACAACGCAATCCCGCCGGATCTCTCGCTGATGGCCAAGGCGCGGCCTGACGGCACGAACTACGTCTATTCGCTGATGGTCGGGTATACCGAGCCTGATCTTGCGAAGGCCGAGAAGCTTGGCTTCGAAACCCCGCCGGGCCTGTATTTCAACAAGCACTTCCCGAATGTGAACATCGCGATGCCTTCGCCGCTGGTGCTCGATGGTCAGGTCACTTATGCTGATGGTACCGAAGCGACCATCCCGCAGATGTCGGCTGACGTCGCGGCATTCCTCACCTGGACGGCCGAGCCTTCGCTGGTGGCGCGCAAGCAGACCGGCTGGTTCGTGCTCGCCTTCCTGCTGTTCGCAACGTCGCTGGCCTTCCTGTCGTACAAGCAGATCTGGGCCGGGATGAAGCCGAAGAAGAAGTAAGCTTCATACCTGCTTTCTATGTCACGATCGCCCCGTCATCCCCTTGCGGATGGCGGGGCGCTCTGCTTTGATGGCTGCGATGCACAAACCCTATCTCTCCGCGGATGATCTCAAAGCGCTCGTCCGCACGGTGCCCGACTTCCCTCACGCGGGGATCCAGTTCCGCGACATCACAACGCTGATCGGCCACCATGAAGGCATGGCGGCGAGCGTCCACCATCTTGCCGGAATGGCGCAGGAGGGCGGGGCGGAGAAAATTGCCGGCATGGAAGCACGGGGGTTCATTTTCGGCGCGTCAGTGGCTGTTCAACTCGGCGTGGGCTTCGTTCCGGTGCGCAAGCCGGGCAAGCTGCCGATTGCCACCATCGGCATCGATTATGCGCTGGAATACGGCACGGACCGCCTTGAGATGGACCCGACTGCAATCATCCCCGGGCAGCGGGTGGTGATTGTCGATGATCTGATCGCCACCGGCGGCACGGCGCTCGCCTCTGCTGAATTGCTCCGCAGCGCGGGTGCCGTGATTGAGCACGCCTTGTTCGTGATCGACCTGCCTGATCTCGGCGGTGCTGATCGCCTGCGCGACGCAGGGATCGAAGTGCGCGCCTTGATGCAGTTCGAAGGCGATTAGCCCAGCCGGGAGACTTCGCCGAGCACGCGCTCGGCCCATTCGGGGCGGCAGATCAGCAAGTCAGGCAGATAGGTGTCAGGCCGGTTATAGACGAGCGGCGATCCGTCGATGCGCGAGCAGTGCAGGCCGTGCGCGCGCGCGACAGCTACGGGGGCGCAGCTGTCCCATTCGTATTGCCCCCCCGAATGCAGATAGACCTCGGCCTCGCCGCGCACCACGGCCATGGCCTTGGCCCCGGCGCTACCCATCGGCACTAACAGTCCGCCAAGTGCAGCAGCCACCGCCTTGGCCTCGCGCGCGGGACGGGTGCGGCTGACGACAAACCGGGGCGCGTCCGCCAAAGAAGAAAGAGCCTGCGGCAGATCGGAACGCAGCACCGGCGATCCATTCATGCCAGGAAGCGCGACCGCGCCGGTCGTGGCCACGCCATCAACGGCAAGCGCGACGTGCACCGCCCAATCGGCGCGGCCTTCGCTGAATTCGCGGGTGCCATCGAGCGGATCAATAATCCACACACGCGATAGCGCGCAGCGGCGCTGATCATCGCGCTCTTCTTCTGACAGCAGACCGTCCGAGGGGCGCGCGGCACGAATTGCTTCACACAGAAAACGGTTCGCGCGCGCATCTGCGGCATCGCCAAGTGCCTTGCCTGTCAGCCCGCTATTCGCGCGCACCGCAAGTACCAGCCTCCCGGCTTCGTCTGCCAGCCGCGCTGCCAATTCCCCGTCAGACAATTCCGTAAAACTCATTTGATCGGCAATATCTGGGCGATGATGTGGCGGGCAGCCTCCTCGGGCGTCATATTCACCGTGTTGACGCGGATCTCCGGATTTTCCGGCGGTTCGTAGGGGCTATCAATCCCGGTGAAGTTCTTGAGCTGGCCGCTGCGCGCCTTTTTGTAGAGGCCCTTCACATCGCGGGCCTCTGCCACCTCTAGTGGGGTGTCAACGAAGATCTCGATGAACTCGCCCTCCGGAAGCATGTCGCGCACCATCTGCCGCTCGGCCCGGAACGGCGAGATGAATGCGGTGAGGACAATCAGCCCGGCATCGGTCATCAGCTTGGCGACTTCGCCGACACGGCGAATGTTCTCGATCCGGTCGGTCTCGGTAAACCCGAGATCGCGGTTCAGTCCGTGGCGTACATTATCGCCATCCAGCAGGAAGGTGTGGCGGTTCATCAGGTTGAGCTGCTTTTCAACCTCGTTGGCGATGGTTGATTTGCCGCTGCCCGAAAGCCCGGTGAACCACAGAACGCGCGGCACCTGATTTTTGAGCGCGGCATGGTCTTCGCGGGTGATCGCAAGCGGTTGCCAATGCACATTATCAGCCCGGCGCAGGCTGAATTCGATCATGCCCGCCGCCACAGTGGCGTTGGTATACTTGTCGATCAGGATGAAGCCGCCAAGCTGGCGATTGGTGCCATAGGGTTCGAAGGTGATAGGCCGATCGGTGGCGAATTCGACCGCGCCAATCGCATTGAGGCCGAGCGTCTTCGCCGCCAGATGTTCAAGGCTGTTGACGTCGATTTCGTATTTGGGCGGTTGCACTGTCGCAGTGACGGTTTGCGTGCCGATCTTCAGCCAGTAACCGCGTCCGGGCTTTAGTGCTTCGTCATCCATCCATACCAGTGTGGCCGCAAACTGGTCCGATGCTTGCGGCGGATCGCCAGCGGCAGCGATCACATCGCCGCGGCTGCAATCCACCTCGTCAGCGAGCGTGAGGGTGACAGATTGCCCGGCTACGGCTTCTTCCAGTTGGCCATCAAAAGTCTCGATGGTTTTGACAGTGCTGGTCTTGCCCGAAGGCACGATCCGCACGGCATCGCCGGAACGCACCGTGCCGCTTGCGATCAATCCGGCAAAGCCGCGGAAATCAAGATTGGGACGGTTGACCCACTGCACCGGCATCCTGAAGGGCGCCGCCTGAGCGGCGGTCGCATCGACCTCGACCGTTTCGAGATGCTGGATCAGGGACGGGCCGGAATACCACGGGGTATTTGCGGAAGGAGCGATGGTAATGTTGTCGCCCTTGAACCCCGAGATCGGGATCGCAGTAAATCCGGTTATGCCAATGCTCTTCGCGAAAGCGCTGTAATCATCCACGATCCGTTCGAAGATCACCTGATCATGGCCCACCAGATCCATCTTGTTAACCGCCAGCACCACATGGCGGATGCCAAGGAGGTGGACGAGATAGGAATGCCGCCGCGTCTGCGATAGCACGCCCTTGCGCGCATCGATCAGGATCACCGCCAGATCGGCGGTGGACGCGCCTGTCACCATGTTGCGGGTATACTGTTCGTGTCCCGGCGTATCGGCGACGATGAACTTGCGCTTCTCGGTCGTGAAAAAGCGATAGGCGACATCAATCGTGATGCCCTGCTCGCGTTCAGCCGCAAGACCATCGACAAGCAGCGCGAAGTCAATCTCCTCGCCCTGCGTGCCGTGCCGTGCACTGTCGGTTTCCAGCGCCGCTAGTTGATCTTCGAAGATCATCCTGGAGTCATAGAGCAAGCGGCCGATCAGGGTTGACTTGCCATCATCCACGCTCCCGCAGGTGATGAACCGCAGCAGGCTCTTGTGCTGATGCTGGTGGAGATAAGCGTCAATATCCTCGGCGATGAGGGCATCGGTCCGGAAGGAGGACGGCGTTTCCATCAGAAGTAACCTTCCTGCTTCTTGTCTTCCATGCTCGCCGATTGGCCCTTGTCGATCGCGCGACCTTGCCGTTCGGAACTGGTGGCGAGCAACATTTCCTGAATGATCAGGCTCATGTCGGTCGCGGTGCTGAGCGTTGCCCCGGTCAGCGGATAGCAGCCCAGCGTGCGGAAGCGCACCGAACGCATCACTGGCTGCTCCCCCGGTTCGAGCCGGAAGCGGCCGTCATCCACAACGAGGATCATGCCGTCACGCTCTACCGTGGGGCGCTCCTTGGAGAAATAGAGCGGGACAATATCAATGTTCTCGAGCGCGATGTATTGCCAGATATCAAGCTCCGTCCAGTTTGACAGCGGGAATACGCGGATGCTTTCGCCCTTGTGTTTCTTGGCGTTGTAGAGATTCCACAATTCGGGCCGCTGGTTCTTGGGATCCCAGCGATGGGATGCGGTGCGGAAGCTGAAGATGCGCTCTTTGGCGCGGGCCTTCTCCTCGTCACGCCGCCCGCCGCCGAAGGCTGCATCAAACCCATGCGCGCTCAGTGCACGCTTGAGGGGATCGGTCAGCTGCGCCTGCGAATAGAGCGCGCTGCCGGTATCAAAGGGATTGATGCCTTGTGCTTCGGCATCCGGATTTTCTGCGACAATCAGCTCAAGGCCATACTCGTTTACGGTCCTGTCGCGGTGGGTCAGCAGATCGGCAAAGTCCCATCCGCTCGCCACATGCAGCATCGGAAAAGGCGGCGGGGCGGGGTAGAACGCCTTCCTCGCGAGATGCAGCATCACCGAGGAATCCTTGCCAACCGAATAGAGCATGACCGGGTTTTCGGCCTCGGCCACGACCTCGCGGAAGATATGGATGCTTTCGGCCTCAAGCCGCTGGAGGTGTGTCAGGCTGCCCATGGCAGCCGTGCTAGAACGTGCCGCCTCCTTTGCAAATGCAGTTTTCCTAACCCGCCCTGAAGCTTAGCCATGCGCCACTATGTCCGGGAGCAAAAGTGTCATTTTGCCTTGACGATCAGGCGGCGATACCTGAGACTTCCAGCGTTAATAATGACGGCATGCCAAGCCGTTGGGAACCCGGGCGAATCAACCGCGCAGGCGCATCCCGGCGGGACAAGGCGGGCAGCTTGCAGTGGCGGCTGACCGAGGGCCGGAAGCTTGGAGGGGGCACAGTGCTGCAACACAGCGGAAGCACGCAAGGGCAAGGCGGCTGGGTCGCCTGCCTCACCTACAAGAGCAAGGCGGCCTTCACGCCCAGCCATTCCGATCTTGAGGAACTGGTGCAGCACGCGCGGGTCCGCAATCGCAGCGTCGGGGTGACAGGTATGTTGCTCTATGAAAACGGCAAGTTCCTGCAAACGCTCGAAGGCCCGCCCGAAGGGCTCAACCTCATCTGGTCGGCAATCCGCGAGGACAAGCGCCATTCCCAGATCGAGATCCTGAGCGAACACGTCGTCTCTTCGCGGCTCTTTTCCGATTGGGACCTGCTCCTCTACAGCCGTGCGGAAGATCGTCCCAAGAGCCGTGCGAATGATCGTGCCGATGGGCGTGACCTTTCGGAATATGTCCCGCGCATGACGCGGCTCGCGCTGGATGGCGACGACACACGTCTGGCAGGGCAGCTTGCCGCACTGGCTGACGAGGGCTGGAGCGGCGAGGCCTTGCTCGCCCGGCTGATAGAGCCGACCGCGCGCGCGATGGGCGATGCGTGGCTGGCGGATGAATGCTGCGAGATCGATCTGACGATCGGCCTTTCGATGCTGCAACTGGCTGCCCACGCCGTACGATCCAGCCCGCATGCCGGAGCGCTGCGCACCAGCCGGTTCAGCATCCTGCTCGCCACCGCGCCGGGTGAAGCGCACATGCTGGGCACTTCGATGCTCGCCGATCAACTGACCGATGCCGGCTGGCGGGTCGAGATGGCTTTCCCGAAATCCGATGGTGAGCTGATCAACCAGTTGCGCGCACAGGCGCCCGATGCGGTTGATCTCACCTTGTCCGATGCCCTGCCGCGCCATCACGCGCTGGCGCGCCTGCGCGAGACGATTGCGCAAAGCCGTAAGGCCGCGGCTGATAATCTGGCGGTGATCTCGGTCGGCGGACGGTTGTTTTCCGAAGCTGCGGCCACGGCGGCGAGTGTTGGGGCGGATTATGCCCGGCCCAGCGTGATCGGTGCCACTGTGCGGCTCGCCCAGCTTGTGCAGCAGCGACGCGAAGGGCGCTGATCCCCCGTTCCATCGCCGCTTGACCGCCGCACAATTCGATATAAATATGATATCATAATTATATCGAATCGGAGGTTGTCATGTCCCTCAATGAAACCGCTGCTCTCAATCGCAGCCGCGAAGTTCCGGCGCTTACCCAGAACGGCTTTGCCATGCTGTTCGTCTCGCTTGCCCTGCT
>JBKBMC010000095.1:0-6872 GCA_046296075.1 Erythrobacter sp.
CGCGCTCGCTGATTGTCTCAGGTGATGAGGGGCTTGACGAATTGAGCCTTGCAGGCGGCAATGAAGTCGCGCTTGTCAGCCGGAGCGGGTTTGAAATGCGCAGGGTGGATGCCAGCGTGGCAGGCCTTGCTTACGCCCCTGTCGAGGCGATCCGCGGCGGCGATGCCGCGCACAATGCCGCGGCGTTGACGGCGCTGCTGCTGGGCGCGCCCGGTCCCTATCGCGACGCGGTGCTCCTTAATGCCGCCGCCGCGCTCCTGGTGGCGGGCGTGGGGAGTGGTTGGCATGACCGTGCGGCGCTCGCCGCCGATGCGCTTGATTCCGGCCGCGCCAAAGTGCTGCTGGAACGCTGGATTGCTCTGGCGGTTTGAGAGATATCATGAACAAGCTTGAAGAGATCTGTGCTGCCAAGCGGCTTGTCGTGGATGCCCGCAAGATCGCGACAAGCGATGCAGCGCTCGCCGCTGCTACCCGCATCCAGACGCCCCCGCGCGGCTTCGAAGCGGCGCTGCGCGCGCGTGCAGAGGCGGGTTTTGCCCTCATTGCCGAAATCAAGAAAGCCAGCCCTTCGAAGGGGCTGATCCGTGCCGATTTCAACCCGGCAGATCATGCCCGCGATTATCAGGCGGGCGGCGCAGCTTGCCTTTCCGTGCTGACCGATGCGCCCTATTTTCAAGGGCACGAGGATTACCTCATTGCCGCGCGCGCGGCCTGCGATCTGCCGGTTCTGCGCAAGGATTTCATGGTCGATCCGTGGCAATGCCTTGAAGCGCGTGCCATCGGGGCGGACGCGATCCTGATCATCGTCGCCGCGCTCGAAGACATGGCCATGCGCGAGATCGAGATCGCGGCGCTTGAACTTGGCATGGATGTGCTGATCGAGGTCCACGACGAAGCCGAGATGGAGCGCGCTGCCACGCAGCTTTCCTCTCGCCTGATCGGGATCAATAATCGCGATCTCAAGACCTTCACTACCTCGTTGGCGGTGACCGAACGGCTTGCGCCCCTCGCACCGGCCGGAGCGTTGATCGTCGGGGAAAGCGGGATCAACAGCCATGCCGATTGCGTGCGACTGGCGCAGGCAGGCGTGCGGACTTTCCTTGTCGGGGAAAGCCTGATGCGTGCCGATGATGTGGCCGCCGCTACCGGTGCCTTGCTGGAAGGTGCGCCCTGATCAAAGCGCTGGCTGTCCTAATCCATGCGAACATGGCAAGACGCTTCGCATGATGCGCTGCCTGCCCTTTCCCCGATCGCTTTCCCTGTCCGGTGGCAGGGCGCCTTTTCCCGCCTATGACAGTGTCTCAATTGTCTCCATCACGGCTTGTGGAGCGCAAACATGAACGAACACCACCCGGCCGGCCTGACGCATCTCGATTCTGAAGGCGCCGCCCGAATGGTCGATGTCGGCGGCAAGGTGGAAACCGCGCGGCGCGCGGTCGCTGCGGGCATGATCACTATGTCACCTGAGGCGCTGGCGGCGATACGCGCGGGCGATGCGCCCAAAGGCGATGTGCTCGGCACGGCGCGGCTTGCCGGGATCATGGCGGCCAAGCGCACTGGCGAGTTGATCCCGCTGTGCCACCCGCTCGGGCTGGAGGCTGTCAGCGTGGATTTCGCTTTTGAGGATACCGCCATTCGCGTCACCGCCACCGCCTCGCTGACCGGCAAAACCGGGGTCGAAATGGAAGCGATGGTCGCTGCCAGCATCGCGCTGCTGACGATTTACGATATGGCCAAGGCGATCGACAAGGGGATGATCATCTCCGAGGTTCGCCTCATTGCCAAGTCCGGCGGCAAATCCGGCGACTGGAAAGCGCCTGACTATGAGTGAGGCACTGGAGCTTGAAGAAGCGCAGATGCGCTTGCTCACGCTTGCCCCGGTTCTGCCTGTGGAAACAGTGCCATGCGAACAGGCGCTGGCGCGCTATCTTGCTGAAGATCTGTTGGCAGCCCGCACCCAGCCTCCGGCGGACCTTTCGGCGATGGATGGTTATGCACTGTGCGGGCTTGGCCCATGGCGGCGCATCGGTGAAAGCCGGGCGGGCGCGCCGTTTGCGGAAAGACTGACAGACGGGCAATGCGTGCGCATTTCGACGGGCGCGCATGTCCCCGAAGGTGCTGACCGGGTGCTGCTGCAAGAGGATGCACGCGTCGAAAGTGATGTCGTGAGTGCCTCTGAAACACCTCCGCAAGGACGGCACATCCGCACGCGCGGGTTTGACTTTCGCGAGGGTAATCGCTTGCTCGATAGCGGCACGTTGATGACCCCTGCACGTATCGCGCTTGCCATTGCCGCCGGTCGCAGCATGCTCGCCGTGAGACGTCCGGCACGTGTGGCGATCCTTGATACCGGCGATGAACTGGCCGCAGACCCCTCAGTATGCGCGCCGCATCAGATCCCGGCGAGCAATGGCGCGATGCTGGCTGCAATGCTGGCACCGCTCGGTTGCGAAGCAGTGCGGCTTGGCCCGATCGGGGATGACCACGCGAGGCTGGCGCAAGCGCTGGCGCATGCCGAGGGTGCCGATATTCTCATCACATCGGGCGGTGCATCGGTTGGCGATCATGATCTGGTGCAGGACGCACTCATCCGCTGGGGTGC
Source organism: Erythrobacter sp. (assembly GCA_046296075.1). Lineage (GTDB taxonomy): Bacteria > Pseudomonadota > Alphaproteobacteria > Sphingomonadales > Sphingomonadaceae > Erythrobacter. Next base: position 2,603 of record JBKBMC010000095.1, read on the forward strand.
ACAGCTTGCTTTCTGGAAGGTCGCGATCAAGCCCGGTAAACCGATGATGGTCGCCATGCGCGGATCGCAAGTGGTGCTAGGATTGCCCGGCAATCCGGTGTCATGCTTTGTCACGGCATTCCTCTTCGCCCTGCCGTTGGTGCGCGCCGCCATGGGCGCATCTTCGCCCTTGCCCTTGCGGCATGCCATGGTTGCGGGCGAGGCATTGCCGCCTGTCGGCAAGCGGCGCGAGTTCCTGAGAGCGGTGCTGGGGGCAGATGGAGCAAAGCTGGTTGTATCGCAGGATTCAAGCGCACTTGCGGCGCTGGCCGCGGCCGATTGCCTGATTGATCGTCCCGCTGGCAGCCCTGCTATCCCGGCCGGCAGCGCGATTGGCGGCTTCCTGCTCCAGAACGGCTGAATTGCTGGCCTTTCCTGCTCTCTGGCGCTTGACTCGGATAGTGAAGTTGCCTAATTGTTCTACATCCGTTCACCTTATCGACGGATGTAACGTGCACTGATTGCACCTGCGAACGCCACGTTCCGGGTGCCTCCGGGAGCACATCAGCGAGTGTCGCTGGCTCTTTCTTGCGAAAGGCTGGCGTGTGCGACCACGGGAGATGTCTCAATGCTGACTGCCAAGCAGCACGAATTGATCCGCTTCATCCAGCAACGGCTTGAGGAAACCGGCGTTTCGCCGAGCTTCGAGGAAATGAAGGAAGCGCTCGATCTCAAAAGCAAATCGGGCGTGCACCGGTTGATTTCTGCTCTTGAGGAACGCGGCTTCATCCGTCGCCTGCCCAATCGCGCCCGTGCGCTCGAAGTGATCCGTCAGCCCGAGGATGCAACGCCTGCGACGCGGCCTGCGCTGCGTCTTGCGTCGGAAAATGCGCCAGTCGCCGCTGCGCCGAAACAGCGCGAGGCAGCCAATGATGTGATCGATATTCCGCTGCACGGCAGGATTGCAGCAGGCGCGCCGATCGAGGCGCTCGAAGGACAGACTTCCTTGCCGGTGCCTGCGGCCCTGCTCGGACCGGGAGAGCATTATGCGCTTGAGGTTTCCGGGGATTCGATGGTCGAGGCTGGTATCTTCGATGGCGATTTCGCTCTGGTCCGCCGCACCAGCACCGCGCGCGAGGGTGAGATCGTGGTTGCGCTGGTGCGGGGTGAGGAAGCCACGCTCAAATATCTGCGCAAGGAAGCGGGCAAGGTTCGCCTTGACCCCGCAAATGCGATGTATGACCCGCAGTTCTATGAACCGCATGAGGTAGAGGTTCAGGGCAGGCTGGCGGGCCTCTTGCGCCGTTATCACTGAGCGGGAGGGCGCGGCAGGCGCGCCTCGCTTCGGGCCTGCCACCAGCCATGCTGACCCTGATGCGCGGCCACGGTGTGGATGCGCTGACTGTCGAGATTGATGGCAAGCCCGCCAGTCTCGTCCAGCATCCGGCGATCAGCTTTGAGCCAGCGCGGACGGCAGGAATAGGGCAGGTATCGCTCGGCAATGACAATGTCGCTCTGTGCGCAGGCTGCGGCCAGCGCCCTTTCCTCGATGCGTATCCGGTTGCGCGCCATCAATATGCGCCACTCCCGTGCCTCGCGCGTGATTGTGATCAGGCAAAAGGCGCTGGAACATGTCGCATCAGGCCAGTTCGTTATGGGAATGGGCGCGCTGGCAACTCCGGCAAGCTCCAGGAGGTTATCGCGGGTGTAGGAAGAATTGCTTTCGCGGAGTGAAAGCAAGTGGCGCTCGCCCGACTGCCCGATAATGATCCCGACTTGCCGGCCGTCGCGACTGATCAGAATGTCGCGAATGGGCGTTGCGATGAGCATAACAACTGTCAGCGCGATGGGAACAAGACCAAGCAATCGCGGGCGTCCCTGCCATAGCGCCAACCAGAGCGCCCCCAGGGTAAACACGCCGATAGTCGCGTGGCTCATCTGGGGCATCAGCTTGACCGCGCCGGGTTGCGCAGCCGTGAAATGCGCCAGCGCAAGCAGCACGTCCAGCGAGCCTTGCACCAGCCACCAGACCGGCGCCCCCCAGCCTGCGAGGTCGAGCAGCAGCGCCAGCGCGATAAGCGGCATCGCAACAAAGGTAACAAGCGGGATCGCGATGAGATTGGCAAACGCGCCGTACAGCCCGGCACGGTGAAAATGAAACAACACGATGGGCATGAGAGCAAGCTCGATCACAAACCCTGTCACCAGCAGCATGGCAGCCTTGCGACCAATCCGCAAAACCCAGACTTCCTCACGCGGAGCCATGAACGCCCGGACCGGAGCGGATGACGACAGGGCAACAATCGCCAGCACGGCGGAAAAGCTCATCTGAAAGCTGGGGCCGATCGCACTCTCGGGCCACAACAGAAGGACAAATCCCGCAGCCACTGCCACCATCCTCATGGACAGGGCATCGCGTCCGATTGCCAGGGCGAGCAGCACCAGCATCGCGGCTGCGCAGGCTCTGACGGTCGGCACTTCGGCGCCGGTCAGCAGAGTATATCCCAGCCCTGCCAGCGCCCCGCAGGCCGCTGCCACAACAGGCAATCGCACCCGCAGCGCCAGCATCGGGACAAGAGCGAGCAAGCGGATTGCCAGCAGATAGGCCGCGGCGATTACCGCGCTGACATGAAGTCCGCTGATCGAAAGCAAATGCGTCAGCCCCGCATCGCGCATCGCGGTATCGTCACGTTCGTCAATCGCACCGCGATCACCACTCGCGAAGGCGGCCGCGATGCTTCCGGCTGAACCGGCAACCCGCTCCCTGACATGGGCAGAAAGCGCCCGCTGGAGTGATCGTAGGTCGCCGGTTTGCGGGGCGTCTGTGATCACGGTGACCGGACCCAGTGCGCTCCCCGTGGCAGCAAGGCCTTTGAACCATGCGGCGCGCGCAAAGTCATAGCCGCCTGGCAACATCGGCGGCGCCGGCGGCATCAGGCGCGCACGCAAACGGATCACCGCCCCTTCGATGATGTCACTGTCTAACTCGGCAAGCTGCGCTGTCGGCACGTTGACCCTGATCTTGAGCGCTGCGCCAGTTGTCGGGTCACGCGCCCCGAGCGTCAGGCGGACCCGCCCTTCAGCAGGCTGATCCTCGCGCTCCAGCACGTAGCCTTCGATCTGCTCGATCATCGGGCGTGCTATGGGTGGCGCGCCCACAATCTCCGAACGCGCCCAGACCACCGCAATGCCGGCGGCAAACACCAGGCCGCAGGCCATCAGCGCTTGCCGCAAGTTGCTCCGGTTCTCGTCCGCAGCGCTACCCAAAGGCCAGATAGTGACTGCTGTCAGAGCGAACGACACCCCACCCGCCATTGCTGCCACCCATTGCCAGGCAACAGGCAGTGCAAACCATGCGAAGATACCGCTTATGAAGACTACCGCCAGCCACGGCGCCTTGTCGAAACCTGCCTTGATGAGGAAATTTTCCGCGCTGTTTGCGGCAGCTTCGTATTTTGCGTGTCGCCATGCCCTGCTGGACAATCGCCCACCACTTTGCCAATGGGCAGCGCGTTGAGGGGCGGCTTCGGGGTTGGTATCAGCCTCACCCGCTATCGGAATGATCGGCGTGTCACGCATCGGCCACCCCCCCGTCTTTCGTGGATTAAACCACTCTAAGAAAACAGGAAATAATGCCTTATGGCAAGCGAAACCAGTGCAGATATAGCGGCGGATTCCGGGCAAGTCGTCACGCGCTTTGCGCCTTCTCCGACCGGCTTCCTGCACATCGGCGGCGCGCGCACGGCTCTGTTCAACTGGCTGTATGCACGCCACCACGGCGGGCGCACCTTACTGCGGATCGAGGATACTGACGCCAAGCGGTCGACGCAGGAGGCTATCGATGCGATCCTCGAAGGTCTGGCCTGGATGGGGCTGGATTATGACGATGCGCCCGTGTTCCAGTCACAGCGCGCCGCACGCCATGCCGAGGTGGCTCACCAGTTGCTTGCGGCAGGCCATGCCTACAAGTGCTTTGCCACGCCCGAAGAGCTTGAAGCGATGCGCGAGGAGCAGCGCGCCCTCAAGAAGCCACTGCGCTATGACGGTCGCTGGCGTGATCGCGATCCTGCCGAAGCGCCAGACGGTACGCCCTTCACGATCCGCCTCAAGACACCGCTCGATGGCGAAGTGACGATCCATGACCGGGTGCAGGGCGCGGTCACGGTGAAGAACGAGGAGATCGACGATTACATCATCCTGCGCGCTGATGGCACGCCGAACTACATGCTCGCTGTGGTGGTGGATTATCACGATTTGGGCGTGACCCACGTGATCCGCGGCGATGATCACC
>JBKBMC010000096.1:0-6835 GCA_046296075.1 Erythrobacter sp.
ATTCCTGGGGGAGACGGCGATAACCTTGGCATAGGCAGATTTCTCTCCCTGGCTCGGCACCACGCCAATACGCAGCGAAGTATCAGCCAGCGCTTCGCGCAGGACATGCGCATTGGTGACTATCCGGGTCGGGGTGATGGCAAAGCCGCTGCCATGAGTAACAGGCACAAGTTGCCCGCCATCCTGCCCGATCAGTACAACGCGCACCACACCTCGCGCGGCGGCGGTGACATCGCCCGGGTCAGCCGATAGAGGATAAAGAACGCTCGAAAACGCGAGAAAAAGCGCGAAAAGCGATGAAATGGCCCGCATAGCGCGCACTTATAGCGGCTTTTATGCAGGTTGCGAGAGCATGGTTGAGAGGAAGGGCAGCATCATGGGCAAAGCCAAGGGCACGACCAGCGCGGTCCACTGGGCACAGGTGCCAACCACGCTTGGCCCGGTTGTGATTGCTGCCACGGAGGCCGGGGTCTGCTGGCTGTCCATTGAAAGCGATCCGCGCGGATTGAAGGCTGCTTCGATCGGTGCTTCGCTGGTAGAGGGCGGAGCGCTTGTTACAGCCTTGCTCGACCGGGTGCTGGCTGCGATCGAGGCCCCTGATGATGCGATGTTCGACATTCCGGTCGATCCGCAAGGCACGCCGTTCCAGCAGGCCGTTTGGGCAGAGTTGCGGCGCATTCCCTGCGGCGAAACCCGCACCTATGGAGACCTCGCCGCGCGTCTGGGCCAGCCAGGGGGCAGTCGCGCGGTCGGCGGGGCCAACGGAGCGAACCGGATCGCGGTGCTGATCCCGTGCCACCGGGTGATTGCGGCCAATGGCACCCTCGGCGGCTACGCGTGGGGGCTCGATGTGAAGCGCGAGTTGTTGCGGCGCGAGCGGGCCGGCGTGCTGATCTAGCGCACGGATCAATCCAGCTTGGGCGGCATCCCCGGTTCGCACTTCGCCATGGCGCGCTGGTAGGCCTCGCGCTGCCCAATCCGGTGCAGATAGGCCTTGAGGTTGGGCAGGTGGTCAATGCTCATCCCGCTCATCGCTCGGCTGGTGGTCAGCTGGAAGCCCATCATGATGTCCGCAGTGGTCAGCTGCGAGCCGCCGAAATACTCCACTTCGCCCAGCCGCTTTTCCACGATGGCCCAGCCTTTCTGCACCCGGTCGGCGACGAAGGGCGGCAGTTCCTTCGCCCCCATGAACTGCGCCACCAGCGCCATCATGCCGTTGGTCATGAAGGTCGCGTTGGCCCAGTGGAGATAGAACAGGTGATCGGCAAAATCGGGGTGATCCACGCCCGGCACCAGCGCCGTATCGGGCGCGTACTTGGCGATGATGTAATCCATGATCGCGCCGCTCTCGCCGAGCACAAGGTCGCCATCGGTGATGACGGGCGCGATGCCCATCGGGTGCAGCGCCTTGTAGTCATCAGGTGCGAGGCGGTTGTCAGTGCGGCGGGTGTAGAGCTTGCACTCGTAGTCCAGCCCCAGCTCCTCGGCCAGCCAGACGATGCGTTCGGATTGCGACAGGCGCAGGTGGTGGATGGTCAGCATGGCTCTCTCCCTTATTCAGCTCGCGCCCAGCCTTTGCGGGCGGGTTCGAGAGAGTCGAGAAATTTTTCCGCGCTTTCGAGATATTCCGCCTGCTTGGCCTCGCCCATCCGGTCCCAGGTGGCAAAGATGCGGCCGATGCGGTGGTTGCTTTCAAGGCGGCTGCGGTTGCGGTCCATGAAGTGCCAGTAGAGCGGGTTGAACGGGCAGGCGTTCGGCCCGGTCTTCTGCGCGACCTTGTAGCGGCATTTGCCGCAGTAGTCGGACATCTTGTTGATGTAATTGCCGCTCGCCGCATAGGGCTTGGTCGCGAGCCTCCCGCCATCGGCATAGAGCACCATGCCCGCGACGTTCGGCAGCTCAACCCAGTCGAAGGCATCGGCATAGACCGCCAGATACCAGTCCTGCACGTCGCGGGGCGAGATCCCGGCGATCAGGCAGAAATTGCCGAGCACCATCAACCGCTGGATGTGGTGCGCGTGGGCATCTTCCCGCGTGGTGCGGATGCAGTCTGACAGGCAGCGCATATCGGTCTTGCCGGTCCAGAAAAACTCGGGGAGCGGGCGGTGCGCGGCGAGTTCGTTGGCGTCTGCCAGCCCCGGCATTGTGTACCAGTAAAACCCGCGCACATATTCGCGCCAGCCGATGATCTGGCGGATGAAGCCTTCTACGGAGTTCAATGGCGCGCGGCCTTTGCGGTATTCCTCCTCTGCGCGGCGGCACAGCTCGAGCGGATCGAGCAGCCCGATATTGAGGCTGGTCGACAGCATCGAATGAAAGAGGTCATCCTCGCCATGCACCATCGCGTCCTGATAGGGGCCGAAAAGGGCAAGGCGGCGCGCGAAGAAAGCCTCGGCGGCTTCGAGCGCCTGCGCCCGCGTGACAGGCCAGCCGAAAGGCTCCAGATCGCCGAAGTGATCGGGGAAGCGTTTGCCGACGAGGGCGATCACTTCCTGCGTGATTTCATCTGGGGCGAATTTGGGGGTTGGCGGGGCGCGCAGTCCTTCCTTGGGTGGCTCGCGGTTTTCCGCATCGAGGTTCCAGACGCCAGATACCGGCTTGTCACCTTCCATCAGCAGTCCGGTCTTGCGGCGCATCTCGCGGTAGAAATACTCCATCGTCAGGTGCTTGCGGCCCTCGGCGAATTTCCGGAAATCCGCGTGACTGGCGATAAAGCGGCTGTCGGGCAGGATGCTGACCGGGCAGGGCAGGCGGTCTTCCCATTCAAGAATGGCCTGCTGGACGCGCCACTCGCTCGCTTCGGTGATGCGCACTTCGGATGCGCCGTGGCGCTCGCAAGCGCGGGCGACTTCGCCTGTGAAGCTGCCGGTGTTGGCGGGGTCATCCAGAGGGACATAATCGACGTGCCAGCCTTCAGCACGAAGCTCTGCGGCGAAGTGGCGCATCGCGGAGAAGATCAGCACGATCTTCTGCTTGTGATGCTTCACATAGGTCGCCTCGTCCCACACCTCCATCATGAGAATGACAGCGCCTTCAGTGGACAGGCCTTCAAGGCTGGAGAGATTGCGCGAAAGCTGGTCGCCGAGGATCGGGACAAGGATGGGGCTGGTCATGCGGGGGGTAATGATCGGGGTAAGGTTTGGTGCCGCCTAGACGAAGCTGTAGGGATCAATATCGATCCCCACGCGCACGCCGGGCGGGAAACCGTGCGAAGCGATCCAGTCGCGCAGCACCTGCTGTAACGGTGCGCTGCGCCGCGCATTGACAAGAAAACGGAAGCGATAACGGCCGCGCAGCAAGGCCAGTGGCGCAGGTGCCGGGCCAAGGACGTAGAGATCATCACCCTTGGGTTTGTTCTGGCCGAGGCGGTGCGCTGCCTCGCGCGCTTCCTTTTCGTCTTCCGATGACAGGATGATCGCGGCCCAGCGCCCGAAGGGCGGCGCACCGGCATCGCGCCGGGCATCGGTCTCGGCGGCGTAGAACCCATCCCGGTCGTTGGAAGCGAGCGCGGCGATCACCGGCGCATCGGGATGGCGCGTCTGGATCAGCACTTCGCCCGGCTTGGCCCCGCGCCCGGCACGGCCTGCCACCTGCGCGATCTGGCTGTAAGTGCGCTCGGCCGCGCGCAGATCGCCGCCCTCAAGCCCGAGATCAGCATCGATCACGCCGACCAGCGTCAGATCGGGAAAGTGGAACCCCTTGGTCACCAGCTGCGTGCCGATAATGATGTCGATCGTCTTGCTCTCGGCCTGCGCGATAAATTCCGCTGCACGTTCGGGGGTGTTGAGCGTGTCCGATGTTGCCACCGCGATGCGTGCTTGCGGGAACAAGTCGCGCACTTCATCGGCGATGCGCTCCACGCCCGGCCCGCAAGCGACAAGGCAGTCGGTTTCGCCGCATTCGGGGCAGCTATCGGGCACGCGCGTTTCAAAGCCGCAATGGTGGCAGGCAAGGCGGGCAGACAAGCGATGCTCCACAAGCCACGCGCTGCACGAGGGACATTTGAAACGATGTCCGCAATTGCGGCAGAGCGTCAGCGGGGCATAGCCGCGGCGGTTCAGGAAAAGCAGCGATTGATCACCCCTCGAGAGCCGATCACGCAACGCATCGATAAGCGGTCCCGCCAGCCAGCGTTGGCTGCCGGGCTTCTCCTCGGTAAGATCGATCAACTTCACCCGCGGCAGGCTTGCCCCGCCGAAGCGGCTTGGCAGTTCGAGCCTCCGGTAGGTGCCCTGCTGCGCCATGAAGAGGCTTTCAAGAGCGGGCGTGGCGCTGGCCAGCAACACCGGTATCTGTTCGAACCGCGCGCGCATCACCGATACGTCGCGGGCGTTATACCGCACGCCGTCATCCTGCTTGAAACTGATCTCGTGGGCTTCATCAACGACGATCAGGCCAAGCTTGGCATAGGGCAGGAACAACGCAGAGCGTGCGCCGACAATCACCTGCGCCGATCCGTCGGCAATCGCCCGCCATGCCCGTCTGCGCTCGGTCGACTTGAGCGAGGAATGCCACAGCACCGGCGGTGCGCCGAAGCGCTGGGCAAAGCGCGCGAGGAAATTCTCCGTCAGCGCGATTTCGGGCAGCAGCACCAGCACTTGCCGCCCCATCCGCAGAGCCTCGGCAACGGCCTCGAAATAGGTCTCGGTCTTGCCCGAACCAGTCACGCCATCGAGCAGGAAGGGGACGAATGCGCGTGCTTTCACCGCATCGACAAGCGTTTGCGCCACCTCGGCCTGCTGCTTCGAGAGATCGGGTTGGTGGTAATCGGGATCAGCGGCCGGATAAGGGCGATCAATCGCCACGCTGACAGGTTCGAGCAGCCCTGCGCTCATCATCCCGCGCAGCACGCCTTGGGATACGCCCGCAATGCCTGCCAGTTCGCGAATCGTGCCCTGTTCGTCCGCCAGCGCGGCCACCGCCTGCTTGCGCTGTGCGGTCAGGCGAGCGGTGCCCTCCGAACCGCTCAGACGATATTCGGTTGTTGTGGCGGGGCCTCCCAATGCGCCGCCGCTTGCGAGCGCCATGCGTGCCACTGCAGCCAGCGGTGCGCAATAATAATCCGCAGTCCATTCGATCAGGCGGCGCAGCGGTGCGGGCAGCGGAGGGACAGGGACAATCTCAAGGATTGGGCGGAGGCGCTCAAAAGCGATTTCGTCGCCCGGCAGACGCCCTTCGTCCCAGACGATCCCCATGACCTTGCGCGGGCCAAGCGGGGCTACTACCACACTGCCAACAGGCGCGGCCATGCCTTTGGGCAGACGGTAGTCGAGCGGGCCGAGGGCTGCATTCAGCACCGCCAAGCGTATTCGGTTGTTCGCGCCAGTCATGACGTTCCTATATGGGGCTGCGCTGCGCCACGGAGCAACCAGGGAGAGCAGATAAATGACCGGGAATTGCAATCGCACCATCAGTCGGCGCGCGGTGTTAGCGGGGAGCGCGGCGATTGGCGCGGTTGCAGTGCTGCCGGGCTGTGCGGGAGGGCAGGATGATCTGGGCGGCCTGAGCGGTGGCGCGCTGGCCGGAGTGGGTGGTGCTTTCAGCCTGGCCGATGCCCTGCGGCGGCTGCTCGTGAAAGCAAGCGAGCGCGCCTTTGCGCGCTTGGGCGAGCCCGGAGAATTCTGGGACAAAAAGATGGCCGCCCTTGGCCTTGCTGAATTGACGGGGAGCGGCGCCAATGCACTTTCGCGGATGCTGACTTCGGGTCCGTTCAAGGCGCAGCTTGAAAACCAGTTCGGGCGGCTTGCCGCTGATGTCAGCAAGCGCGCTGCGCCGCTTGTCTATCGCAGCGCCCGCAACATTGATGCCAGCGAAGCGACTGCGTTGCTGCGCCGAAAGCCGGGCGCGGCAACCGCTTTTCTGCGCCGTTCCATGGGCAACAGGCTGCTTGATGCACTCGTATCGGATATGGGCCGCGGGCTTCGCACCGCGCGCGATGCTTCGATGGGCGAACTGGTCGGCGCGCTGAACGCAGCAGGCGTTGACGTGGGCAAGATCGCCAACCGGCTGGGCGGCGACATTGAAAAGATCATCTGGGAAGAAATCACCGAGGAAGAAATCGCTATCCGGGCGGACCCGGCCGCCACGCGCGATCTTTTGCTGATACGGGTGTTCGGAGCTGAATAGCTGCAATCCCGCCGCTTATCTTCTGGTGTGGCCCAAGGCGCACGCGGCGCGCTAGAATTTCACCGTGGTCTTGAGCCAGAACACATGGTTCATCGAGTCCTCGCGGCCGGAGTTCAGCGAATACTGGTTCATATAGCCGGTCAGAAAATCGACATTGCGCTTCACCGGGATGACCACACCGCCAAAATTGCGCAATTGTTCGACGCCTGCGTCAAAATTCTGACTGCCGTTCACATTGTAGAGAAACTCGTTGAAGAACACGAGGCCCATCCCGCGCTGGGTAATGGGGATGGTCCCTTGCACCAGAAACCGGGCGCGGATGATTTGGTCGGGGATGTTTTCGTACTGGCGGCTTTCCAGCAAGGTTCGCGTGTCAAGCTTGAGTCCGGGCCGGTCAAGCACGCGATAATTGACTTCGGCAAAGGCGCGGTGCTCGAATACGAAACCGCCATCCACCAGCCCGCTTTCCGAACGGAAATAGGCATAGCCTCCGCCCACCTGCAGGTTATCTTTCACTTGATACGCGACGTAGGGGCGGAAAATGAACTGTCCGAGTTGCGAGACATCATCGGTGATGCGCTGCTGGGACTCCAGCCGCACAAAAATCTTGTGTTCCTTGTCGGCGTAAAACTTGATGAATTGCGCATTCCAGACAGCCGTATCCTCATCGGCTGCGGCCGCAGGCACGGCAATCACGGCAGCCAGCAGC
>JBKBMC010000097.1:0-6822 GCA_046296075.1 Erythrobacter sp.
ACCCCGGTCAGCGTCACCGTGCCGGTGCCCGCCGTCGTGCCATCATAGGTCTTGTTGTCGGCTGCGACGCTGGCCGTGATGGCCCGCGCGAGGATATCGGCCAGCGCGCTGGCAGGCACGCTCAGCGTGTAATTGCCCGCATCCGCGCCGGTCAGCGTGGTCCCCGCCACCGCGACGCTCTTGCCGACGCCTGCGTTCCGGTCAGCAAAGGTGAAGGTCGTACCCGCTGTGCCGACAGTGTCGCCCGCGATCACCCCGGTCAGCGTCACCGTGCCGGTGCCCGCCGTCGTGCCATCATAGGTCTTGTTGTCGGCTGCGACGCTACCCATGATGGGCTTGGGTGTGACTGTCAGGCGGCCAGCGCTGTCAAACGCCAGCATATACCCATTGGTGGCGGCCAGTGAGCCTTGGCTGATATCCATTGCGTAAGGGCCGCCAACGACATCGGCGTTCGCGACCGCACCTGCCGAGGTGATCAGCGGCGCTCCTGACAAGATCCCTGCGACAGTGTCGCCCAGATAGGCTCCGGCCACCCCTTGCTGCAGTCCGCTGACGGTAAAGAAACCATTTAACGCACCCGTCAGATCGGTGCCGTAAACCTTGTTGGTATCAGTTGACGTTACGGTGATGGTCGGCTGGAAGGCGAAAACATAGCGGTTTCCGGTGATAGAACCGGGCGCAACCGTATCGATCGTTCCGTTCCAGATCGCATTGTTGCCGCTATCGAGGTTGCCGAAGGTGTTTCCGGCAGGAGCGGCAGAATAAACCACCCAGCGATCCGATGCCGAGACAGCGTAGCTGCCGCGCAGGTTGATGAATCGGTCGCCCGCGCTGAGAGCAACCAGCCCGCCATTGATCCGACCCCCGGCGGCGAGAGTCAGGTCGCCGCTGTTGCGGATGGTCACATTGTTGGTGCCGGTTGTCACCAAGCCAGTGATGGCAAGATTTTCGGTTGTGTTCTCGAAAGCGATCGCTCCGCCCGCGCTCAATCCGGTTATGCTGTTGACCCCATTGGCGGCACCAAAGGTCAGCCCTCCCAAGACATCGACGGACAATTCAGTGGCGGCGATGCTGCCATTGAATGTTGCGGCTGTGGGGTTCGAGGATGCGCCCACCTGTAGCGCACCAGCAGCGGTAATCGCGGCGGTCGTGATGTTGCCGGTGGTATCGAGCGTGATGCCCGCACCCGAACCCAACGTGCCGAGGTTCAGCGCGCCACCAGCGGTGCTGTCGACGTCGATTGCGCCGGTGACATTGATCGCGCTGGTGGAAACATTGCCGCTTGCCAGCAAGGTCGCCCCGCCACCGGTCGCCGAAAGCGCCAGTGCGCTGATCGAATCGGCGTCGATATCAATCGTGCCGCCATTTGCGGTCAGGTTCTGGCCCGAGAAGGCGCCAGTCACATCAACCGTGACGCTGGCTGCCGAAGTATTGCCGTTGAAGGTCACGGCCGAAGGTTCGAACACCCCGCCCACTGCCAGGTTGCCATCCGCCGCGATGCTACCTGTCACAATCCCGGCAGTCGTGTTCAGCGCAATGTTGCCGTCAGAATCGAGGGCGCCGAGGTCAAGCGCGCCGCCCGCCGTGCTGCGCACGTCGATTGACCGCGGCGAGCCCATATTCGTGACCGAGCTGAGCGAGCCAGTGGTGATCGCGCCGGGGGCAGTGATGGTTACATTGCCGTTGACTGCCGAGATATTACCAATGGTAACAAACTCGGTCGCTGGATCATCGGACACCTGCGAAGCGGCCACGACGGTTACGCTGCCGCCGGCTGAGAGATTGCCGGCCTCTACACTGGCCCGGAGCGACTGGAGTATGACGGTGCCAACAGTAGCGGTCACATCGCCCAGCTCAAGCTCGTTAACTGCGGCGAGCAATACACTAGTTCCGCGCGCCTCCCCGGTCACGGAAATCGCGCCAGTTGTGGTGCCGGAGCTCGTAAGAGCGCCGCCCGCGATCAGGCTGGTGAAATCGGAGCGACCGAGATTTCCGGTCGAGAAGTTGATGCCGCCGCTGGCCAGAACATTGCCAGCCGCGATGGTACCGCCATTGGCGGCGTTCTGCGCTGACAGACTGATGTTTCCGGCAGTCGCTTCGATGTCCTGCGCGACAATCGAATCGCGCGCGAACAACGCCACAGATGCAGCGGACACATTGCCATTCATAGTCAGCGTCGAAGGCCGCTGGAACGTATCGCCGATCAGCAACGCGCCGCCCGAAGTGATTGCGCCGGTGGTAACGGCACCAAACGTATCAATGTCGATCAGGCCGCCTGCGGTCAGATCACCGAGGGTGATCGGACCGCTGTTGGTGCTGAACGCACTGATTGCGCCGGTCGCCGAAAGTGAGGCGGTGGTGATGGCATTGGTGCTGGCAAGATCGATGTCCCCGCCCGTCGCTGAAAGCTGGCCGGCAGTGATCGCGCTCGCCGTGACGCTGACATCGCCAGCGGTGGCTGTGACATTGTTGAACCGTGCCAAGCCGCTGGCATCGACATCAATTCCGCTGCCGCTTATTGCTCGATCCAAGCGCAGCTCGCCATTGACGTCGATATCGATCAGGCCGCTGCTGGTCATTGTCCGGTCGAGGAACACAGAGACCGGCGAATCGCCGCTGGCGAGAAGGCGGATACCGGTATCGGTGGCCACCGCAGTGTTGGCGTTGACCAGCGCGTCCACCCGCAGCACCGCACCGACCACACCGGCGGCGGTGAACATCGCAAAATCGACACCGTTGGCGTTGACGTTGCCGCTAATCCTCTGCGAGCTCGCCACCGTTGTCCCGGCATTGACGACATAGGTCAGCGGGCTGCCGGGCGTGAAGCTGACATCGACATTGGCGGCGGTGACAAAGCTGACGCGGCCTGAAACGGCATCGAAATTCGCGTCCAGATTGAGCTGTCGCGAAACGAACGCCAGCGTCCCGTCAGTGACAAAGGTGACATTGGGCGAAGTGGTGGTGATCGCACCGCCGAGCCCGCCGGCGAAGTTCAGCGTGTTGGCACCATTGCCGGTTAGATTTGTGCCTTCGTAGAAATCAAACAGATCGGAATTGCTGACATCCAGCGTCGACGCAAAAAAGGAAGCGCTGTTGACCGCCGCGCCATCGCCGAAAAGGATGCCGTTCTGGTTGATCAGCCACAGGTTGATATTGGGCGCGTTGATCGTGCCGCTGATGTCGGAAAAATTGCTACCGATCACACGATTGACGAGGGTGGCACTTGGCAGCCCAGTTGTCGGGGTGATGTTAATAGTGGTGTTGGCAGGCGCATTGAAGCGGTTCCAGTTGGCGACCACAACCGTCGACAGCACCGTCATGTCGGTCCGCGTCGGGTTCACGTCGGTAACAGCCAGTCGCCCGCCGTTACCACCACTGTCAATCGCATCGACCAGATCGCCCGCACGGACAAGCTGAGCCATCGCGGGGGAGGCGGCAAAGGCAAGCGAAAGGGCAGTCCCGCCAGCGAGCAGAGCGCGAAGTTTACGTGCAATCATGAGTGCTGTCCTTGGCTTGAGCGTCAGCGCCCCGAGGGTCCGAATGATGCGGTAAGAGAGATGAGCAGGCGATCCGAAGCACGTTCAGCTCCGGCAATGTTGAGCGCCTTGTCGAACGGCCGCGCCCATGCTGCATCGAACACAAGGCGGTTGGCCATATAGAGCCGGGCCCCAAGCCCTGCGGAGGTCAAGGTTCGGCCGTTCTCGGTTGTGAATGTATCCTCGTTCCAGATCCTGACGGCATCGAGGAATGCATAGGGTTCGATCACGCTTTTGCCTGCGCGCATGAATGCGCTCGGCTGCAAGCGGGCACCCATGGCGCTGTCCCCAAGAGTGATGGCCGGATCATAGCCCCGTCCGATGGTGAAGTTGCCGACAGCGTATTTCTCGAAACTGAGCAGCGGATTGGCTGAATACTGGCCCTCAAGCCGCGCCAGCAGCGCGAAATTGCCATCCTGCGCACGTGCGGTCACGCCCCCGCGCACGACCAAGGCTGTCGGATCGCCTTCGAGGTTGCTTGGCAGGAAAAGCCCGTCAGCCTGCCCTCGCTGGCTTGCCCCCAGGATGTCGAGGCCCTGCCGAAGCTGCAGCGTCCCGGCGAGCGAGAGCGCTTCCCTCCCGTC
Source organism: Erythrobacter sp. (assembly GCA_046296075.1). Taxonomy (GTDB): domain Bacteria; phylum Pseudomonadota; class Alphaproteobacteria; order Sphingomonadales; family Sphingomonadaceae; genus Erythrobacter. The sequence continues at coordinate 4,121 of JBKBMC010000097.1, forward strand.
GCGGCGCAATGTGCGGTGGCTGCCATTGAGTTTGAGGAAGGCAATCCGCAACCGATCGCGCGTGAGGGGAACCGCAATGCCGCCTCCGCGGATGTTGCTTTCCTGGTCGATCAGTTCAAGCCCGCCGCCCAGCGTGACGCGCGCGGCTACGGTCCGCAGGACGGGCGCATAAGCTTCCACCGCGGCGAGGAGTGACTGCGAGTCCAGATCGATCGCGCCGATATCGGGCCGCGATTGCGCGTAAACTATACTGCCGCCGAAAGTGATGCCGCTGCCGAGCGTGAAATAATGCCCGCCCTGCACGGTCCATTGCTCTTCGAAATCAGCGGTGCTGCTCGCGCCGATAAATGTCACATCGGAAAGCCCCGTCAGCCCAAAGAACTGCGCGCGCACGCTGCCCATTTCGCGCCCGATGGCGCTGGAGCCATAGTTCTGCGCATTGGCGACGATCTCGAAAGAACGCGCACGCACATCAAGGCGTCCGATCACGTCTCCGGGCGTAGTGCCCGCAGAAACCAGCGCCATCGTCACATCAAGCCCGGGCGCGTCCGATGCAAGCAGCAACTCGCGTTCGAGATCGCTGGTGCGTAACGGATAAATCGCCTTGAGCTTTTCAGCCTGACCGAGCACGCGTGCGGCCTGCTTGCCACCGCCGCTGACATCCAGCCCGACCAACCGCGCCGGAATGACAGTCAACCGCACCGTGCGCGTGTCGCGGGTGATGTCCTGCGGCGGGATGGTAACCCCCGCGATGTACCCTGCGGCCGAAAGCGTCCTGATCGCGGCATCACGCAGATCGCAGATATGAGAGACCGGTGCCTCATCGCCCGCGGGCCTGATCTCAGCAAGCAGTTGGGCGATCGGTTCAGGCAGATCGGCACCATCTACCCCGGTAAAAGTCACCTTCTCCATGCGAATGCCAAGCGTGCTCGCCTCGAGAGGACAAGGCAGCGGACGAAACGCTTCGCTGGAAATCTTGGCGACGCTGGCCGGAGGCGGGGCCACCCGATCGGGCAGTTCGATCTGCTGCCGGGTTGGCAATCCGCTCTGCTGTGCAAGTGCTGGAAAAGAAACGCCGCAAAGCAGCGCACAACACGCCGCAGCAGCAAGGCTGCGCGGCCGAGAAGCCGAGAAATTCGTCAAAGTCCGATCACCCCGTATCTGATCTTTCATCGCCCCTGATGATCGCATTCCCTTCACAAGCAAGGGCTAACCAAGCAACCAAAATAATGTTTGGTAAACTTGCCAGGTTTGAGCGGAGCAAGACACCAGCTTCGGTAGATCAAATCGACACGAGCTTCTGGACACAAAATAAGTCGCGATGTCGGCTCTCGAAACTCGGACAAATTTCATTCGCAAGGTCATCGGAAATTATTCGATTACAAATATATTGACACGTTACTTGAGATTTTCTTACCTAATTTTACGATCTGAAAGCGGCACAGTGGTTGTTGTTATCCTCAACCGGTCGAGGGAGCCCCAACCGACGGTTCTTGACTGATGAGCGCCGCGGCATTTTCAATCTTTAGACCGAGAGACATTCTTCAGATGGCCATACTGGTCACTGGAGAATAATCATGGAGATGTCTGAAACCGAACCGATTGTCACCAAGCGCCAAGTATGGAACGCGGGGAGATCTGTTGGCGCAAAGCGTGAGCTCAAGCCGAAGCAAATATGGGAAATCAGATTTTGTCTCAACGAACGTGGCCGCTTGGGTGATGGCGCACTGTTTGACCTCGTGATTGATAGCAAGCTGCGTGGCTGCGACCTTGTACGAACCTCCAGAACGCATCTCTTACGCTCATGACTGTCGAACTTCGTTAGACCATTACAGCAAGGGCAAAGTATCAGCCCTGAAATGCGAGCAAAAACGAGGGTCTGCCATCCTCGTGGAACGGAACATCAGGCTGTCGTTACAGTTTTTGCAACACTCATCGCCACGGGCCTATTGTGCAAGTTGCCCACACTAGATCCGCGCTTTGGCCAAATCCTTGCAGAAGCGACTTGTCCATGCCTGAACATCATCTTCGCGGATCGTTTCGATCATGACCTCATAACGCGCGCGGCGTTCAGCGAGCGGCATATCGAGCGCGGTCAGTATGGCGTGCGCAAGATCATCCGGGCTGTAGGGGTTGACCATCACCGCACCTTCGCCCCCGGCGTCAAGCTGCTGTGCTGCCCCGGCAAAGCGCGACAGGATCAAAACGCCGGGGTCTTCGGGATCTTGCGCTGCGACATATTCCTTTGCGACCAGGTTCATTCCGTCCCTTAGCGGGGTGACGAGCCCAATCTTGGACGCACGAAAAAAACCATAAAGTTCAGCATGAGAATAGCCGCGATTGACGTAGCGAATGGGAACAAGGTCGACTTCGCTGCGCGCGCCGTTGATCTGCCCGGCCTTTTGTTCAAGCACCATGCGGATATGCTGATAGCTTTCCACATCCTCCCGGCTTGGCGGGGCGATCTGAATGAAGACAAGATCGCGCACGCGGTCGGGATGCTGGTCAAAGAAGCGGCTGATGCCGTCGATACGTTCGGGTAATCCCTTGGAATAGTCGAGCCGGTCAACCCCGATCATCGCGGTGCGGTGGCGGGTCGAGCTGACAAGGCGCTGCTCAGCGATGCGCGCATCCTCGCTGACCCCTTGGGACTGGAACTGCTCCCAATCTATCCCGATCGGATAGGCACGAGCGGTGGTGGT
>JBKBMC010000098.1:0-6744 GCA_046296075.1 Erythrobacter sp.
TCTCCTCTTTTGCGGTGCTCAGCTTCTACTGCGTGCTGGGCGGCTGGGTACTGTATTATGTGGGTATTTTCGGCGGCGACCTGTTGAGCACGGGGCTGACAGGCCCCGCTTTCGAAGGCGTCTCCTACGAAACGGTCGAAGCGATCTTTCCGTCGATGATCGGCGACGGGCTGACCACCAGCCTGCTTGATCTGCTGTTCCTGGCGATCACGCTGTTTTTTGTGGCGCGCGGGGTTTCTGGCGGGATCGAGAAAGTCGCGGTCTACCTCATGCCGACCTTTTTCGTGTTGCTGCTGGGGATCACGATTTATGGCCTTCTCGGCGGCGCTGTGGACGAGACGCTGGGCTATCTCTTCACGTTCGAGCCCGCCAAACTGACCCCTCCGGTCATGCTGGCTGCGGTCGGCCAGGCGTTCTTTTCGCTCTCCCTCGGAGTGGCTGGCATGGTGACTTACGGCGCCTATGTGGGGCGCGATGTCAATCTCGCGGGCACCTCGCTGGTGATTGCAGGTGCGGATACGGCGGTGGCGCTGATTGCAGGACTGTGCATCTTTCCGATCGTCTTTGCGGCCGGCCTTGCGCCCAATGGCGGGCTTGGCCTCATGTTCCAGACTTTGCCGCACGCCTTTCAGGAAGTGTCTTTCGGCTCTCTCATCGGGCTGGCCTTCTTCATCATGGTGGGCTTTGCGGCGCTCACCAGTTCGGTGTCGCTGATGGAAGTGCCGACTGCGTGGGTGATTGACCGCTTCGGCCTGAGGCGCGGGGCAGCGGCGGGGCTGGTAACCATCGGGGCAGGGCTGCTCGGCGTGCTTTCGGCGCTGTCGACTGGCGCTCTTTCCGGTTTCCATCCGCTGGGCTTCATCCCGACGTTTGCAGGCATGGGGACGCTTGATGCGCTTGATGCGCTGACCAGCAAGGTGACCATGCCGGTTTGCGCGTTATTGACCTGTATTTTTGTCGGCTGGATTGCTGACAAGCGGCTGGTTGACAGCGAGAATGGCCTGTCGGGCGGATTGCACCTGTTCTGGCGTTTCCTCGTACGCTTTGCCTGCCCGCTGGTGCTGGCGGTGATCATGGTGTTCGGCCTTTTGGGATAAGCGCTGGCTTCGCGTTGCAATCGCCGCGCGAATATGGAACATATTAGGAACAAGTGGCTCGCTGGCGAGTCGTGTGATCCGAGTATGCTTCCATGATGATGTCCGATCCCTTCAACGGCGCGGGAGCGCCTGATGCTGTGACGGCGGGCCGTGTTTTTGCGGCACGCGGGCGGCTTGCCCGCCGTGGGCAGCGCTGGCGGCCGGGGCTGGCAGGTCAGCCCTTGCACAGCGAGATTTTCGCGCCTGGCCAACAGGCGAGCGGGGCGGGGCTGGCGCTGGCGCTGGCGCGTGATGCTTTGCATGCAGCAGGCGCAGGGGATGCGCGGCGGCAAGTTCTCTGGGTGCAGGATCGCGGTGCAATCCGGCTGGGCGGTCGGCCCTATCTCCACGGATTGCCTGCAAATCTGCGTCATCGCCTGATCCATGTCGCGGCGAAATCGCCTGAAGATGCGCTGTTCGCGATGGAGGAAGGGCTGAAGTGCCGCGATCTTGCCTGCGTGATCGGCGAGGTTGCGGGCAATCCGCGCGCGCTGGATTTCACCGCTTCGCGGCGGCTCAGCCTCGTCGCGGAGCGGGCCGGGATTGCCCTGTTTCTGGTGCGGCTGGATGCCGCGCCCGATCTGTCCTCGGCGCGGATGCGTTGGCGGGTGGCGGCGACGCCTTCGCTGCCCCCGCGCTGGAATCCCACGGCACCGGGCGCTGGCCGTTGGCACGCCGAATTGTTCCGGGCCCGCGGCCATTTGCCCGGAGAATGGATGCTGAGCGATGATGCAGGAGCCTTGCGCGCCGAGCGCTTCTCCCCTTTCCCGTCAAGCCCGCCGGATCATGGCGATCTGGCTGGCGGATCTGGCGCTCGATCGCTGGCGGCAGGTTAACTGCCTTGCGCGCGGCGAAGGCGCGGATGCTGCCCCGCTCGCGCTGATCAGCGATACCGCCCACGGCCCGCGCATTGATGCGGTCAACCCGGCAGCGCGGGCGGCGGGCGCAGCCGCGGGAATGCGGCTTGCCGATGCCCGCGCGCTGTGCCCTGAACTGGCCGCCGCCCCTTCCGATCCGGCGGGCGATCTCGCCTGTCTGGAAAAGCTGGCACTCTGGGCGCAGCGCTGGGGACCGTGGAGCGCGCTTGATCCGTCCGATGGCTTGCTGGTCGACACCACCGGCGTGAGCCATTTGTTCGGCGGCGAGGCGCGGCTGCTGACCGATCTCGAAGCTGCCTTTGGTCAGCGCGGCTTTGCAGTGCGTGCCGCGCTTGCGCCCACTGCCGGAGCGGCCTGGGCGCTGTCCCGGTTCGCAGCGCCGCGCGCGATCCTTTCTGCCTGCGATGATCCCATGCGCCTGCTCGGGCCGCTGCCGGTGGCCGCGCTACGGCTTGATGGCGATGTCGTCACCGTGCTCAGACGTCTCGGGCTCAAGCGCATCGGCGATCTCGCCGGACTGGGTGAGGCGAGCGATCCGGCGGCGGTGCGCGATGCGCTCCAGCGGCGTTTCCGCAATCGCAAGTCCCCGGCTGCCAGTCCGCTGATCCGGCTCGATCAGTTGCTCGGTCTTGTGCCCGAACCACTGCTCCCCGTCATGGCGCAGCCCATGCCACTGGTGCAACGTCAGGTGACAGAGCCGATCCGCCACCGCGCGCTGCTTGATCGGGTGGTGCATGATCTTGCCGCTGATCTCGAGCGCGAACTGGAAGCGCGCGGAGCAGGGGCACGCCGTGTCGAGCTTGTTCTCTGGCGAGTCGATGGCGAGATTATCGTCCGGCGGCTTGAACTGGCGGCCGCGACTCGCGATCCGGAGCATCTCCTCAGGCTGCTTGCTGCCAGGCTTGACGGCATTGATGCCGGTTTCGGGATTGAGACATTGCGGCTCTACGCCAGTTGGTGCGAACCGTTGGCGCTGGCGCAGGCCGATATCGAGGCCGCCGCCGAGGCCCACGGCACCACGCTCGCCGCCTGTCTTGATCGGCTTGCCGTCAGGCTCGGGGCAGGGGCTGTCACTCGTCCGGTGCCTCACGCCAGTCACTGGCCCGAACGTGCCCAGCGCTGGCAGGCTCCGCTGGAATCGGAGCCGACTTCGCAAGGTATGTTGAACTTCCATCAGAGGCCGCTGAAATTGCTTGATAAGCCTGAAGCCATTGCTGTGCTTTATGCTGCGCCTGATGGCTCACCCCGGCGTTTCCGTTGGCGCGGGCAAGTGCGCGATGTTGCGCGTGTCGAAGGGCCGGAGCGGGTCGCGCCTGAATGGTGGCGCGAACGTTCGAACGCACGCCTGCGCGATTATTACCGTGTCGAGGATGTCAGCGGTGCGCGTTACTGGATCTACCGCCACGGGCTGGCAGGTGACGGACGGGGCGGGGTGCCCGCATGGTTCCTGCACGGGCTTTATGCATAGGCGTGCAGATCATCAGAACATGGCCAACCGCTCGCAACGCATATCTTGGCCGTAGAGGTGAGCGGGACGCTTATCATTCCTTTACTGATTTGTGCGATTAGGAGCGCATGAACCTGTATTCGATCCCGCGCACCTCGGAACGCCGAAAGCTCAGCCTGCTGGTCAAGAGCCGTGTGCGCTCGCGTGAGGTCTATGTCGATCTGCTCGACATCTCCGAAGGCGGGTGCAAGATCCGCGGCAAGCCTGGCTTCGCCCATCTGGGAGACAGGGTGATGATGAAGATGGGCGGCATCAACGCCCCCCTCGGCAGCATCGTCTGGATCGAGGGTGGCTTTGCCGGGATCGTCTTCGAAGGCGAAATGCACCCTGCTATCGTCGATTATCTGTGCGAGCAGGCGGGCAAGCGGCTGTCTTTCCTGCGTTCGATGCGCAGCTGAAACTCGCGCGCCGCTCTTGCAAGCTTTGCATTTGGCTGAATCAATATTGGAACATATAAAGAACACTTGCGCTATTCGTCAGGTGTTACATGGTTCAGCAAACGCTCCGGCACAGATTGGAAATCCTCGCTGATGCAGCGAAATATGATGCGTCCTGCGCATCATCCGGCACGGCGAAGAAAAACTCGATCGGGGGAAAAGGCATCGGCTCGACCGAGGGGATGGGCATTTGTCATGCCTATGCGCCTGATGGTCGCTGCATTTCGCTGCTGAAACTGCTGCTGACCAATCACTGCATTTTCGATTGTCACTACTGCATCAACCGCAAAAGCTCGAATGTTGAGCGCGCGCGCTTCACGCCGCAGGAAGTGGCTGATCTGACGATCAGCTTCTACCGTCGCAATTATATCGAAGGCCTGTTTCTGTCTTCGGGCATCATCAAAAGCGCCGATCACACGATGGAGCAGATGATCGAGACCGCGCGCATCCTGCGCGAGGAGCATGATTTTCGCGGCTACATCCACTTGAAGACCATCCCCGAGGCGGATGCGGGGCTGATCCATCAGGCCGGGCTCTATGCCGATCGGGTGTCGATCAATGTCGAATTGCCGACCAGCGGCGGGTTGCAGCGCCTCGCGCCCGACAAGAACGAACGCCAGATCGAAGGCGCGCTCGCGCATACCAGCGCGCGCATCATCGCAGCGAAGGACGAACGCAAGCGCTTCCGCCACGCGCCGCGCTTTGCTCCGGCTGGTCAGTCGACCCAGATGATTGTCGGGGCAGATAGCGCGAGCGATGTCGAGATCGTCGGCAAGGCAAGCCGACTCTATGGCGCCTTTGGCCTCAGGCGCGTCTACTACAGCGCTTTCTCACCGATCCCCGATGCCTCGGCGGTGCTGCCGCTCAAGCGCCCTCCCTTGCTGCGCGAACACCGGCTCTATCAGTCGGACTGGCTGCTGCGGTTCTATGGCTACGGGGTGGAGGATGTCGCCAACGCGGCCGAGGCGGACGGCAATCTGCCGCTCGATATCGATCCCAAGCTGGCATGGGCCTTGAAGTTTCGCGGCGAGTTTCCGGTGGACGTGAACCTTGCTGCGAAAGAGCAATTGCTGCGCGTGCCGGGGCTGGGAACGGTGGCGGTAAAGCGGATACTCGCGGCACGGCGGCACCGCCGTTTGCGGCTTGATGATGTGGCGCGGCTGACTGCCTCGATTGCCAAGGTGCGGCCTTTCATTTGCACGGTCGACTGGCGCCCCACGCTGCTGACGGATCGGGCCGATCTGCGCGCAAGGTTGGCGCCTGCCGTGCAACAGCTGGAGCTGTTCTGATGGGCGGGCGCTCGTCCGGCACCATGCCCTATGCCGCGATCGGCGCGCATTACGCGGTGCATTTGCCGGCTCCTGATGATGTCGCCTTCTGGCGCGAACGGGCGCGGGCGCTGATCCAGTGCGATGTGCCGCCTGATCGGGTTGCGTGGACCTTGCCGGGGATGACAGGCGATCTGTTTGCAGGCGAAGCGCTTGTCCCCACCGACCGCCGCTTGCCGACGCCGCCTCACGATGCGCTCCCCGTGCGGGCCAATCGTCGCTTTCTTGGTCTGGCGGGCAAGGCGGCGCTGCATTCCGATCCGGAACGCTTCGCGCTGCTTTACCGGGTGCTGTGGCGCTTGCAGCGTTTTCCGCGGTTGATGGAAGACCGCGCTGATCCCGATATCCGCCGCCTTGAGGAGCTCGACAAAGCGGTGCGGCGCGATGCCCACAAGATGCACGCCTTTGTCCGTTTCCGCGAGATGCAGGACGAAGGTGGTGCGCTCCATTATGTCGCCTGGTTCGAACCCGATCACCACATCGTCCGCAGCGAAGCGGCGTTCTTCATGCGCCGCTTTGCCAATATGCGCTGGTCGATCCTGACTCCGCGCGGGAGTATTCACTGGGACGGGGAGACCATGCGGGAAGGGCCGCCCGCGCGGCGCGAGGATGCACCGGGCGGTGATCCCGTGGAAGACCTGTGGCGTTCCTACTACGCTGCCATCTTCAATCCGGCGCGGCTCAAAGTTTCGGCGATGCTTTCGGAAATGCCGAAGAAATACTGGAAGAACTTGCCCGAAGCAGAGCTCATCCCCGCGCTGATCGCCGGCGCGCAGGCGCGCGAGGCGGCGATGGTGGCTGCCGGTGCGCGGGAGGAGAGGGTACGGCCAGCAACACTCGTCAAGGTCGCCCAAGGCATAGCGGCCTGCCGCGACTGTCCGATTGCCGGCTGCGGCACCCGCGCGGTGCCGGGCGAGGGAGCACGCGATGCTTCCCTGATGATCGTTGGTGAACAGCCCGGCGATCAGGAGGATGTGGCGGGACGTCCCTTTGTCGGCCCGGCAGGACAACTGCTCGATGAATATCTCGCCGCAGCCGGGATTGATCGCAGCACGGCTTATCTCACCAATGCGGTCAAGCATTTCAAGTTCGTGTGGAAGGGCAAGCATCGTCTGCACCAGTCGCCCACGGCGAAGGAGATCGATACCTGCCGCTGGTGGCTCGAGGCGGAGCGTGCCTTGCTGCGTCCGCGCATCGTGCTGGCGCTTGGCGCATCGGCGGCGCGCGGGCTGCTCGGGCGCACTGTCAGCGTCAACCGGGAGCGTGGCCGGGCAATTCGCCTGGAGGATGGCGCGGAATTGTGGATCACCGCGCATCCTTCCTACCTGCTCAGGCTTGATGGCGCAGCGCGTGAGGAGCAGGCGGCACGCTTTGCAGCGGACCTGCTGGCGGTGAAGGCGCGGCTGGAAACCATCGGGGCCTGAAATGCCCGATGCTCCGCTCACACCCGACAAGCGC
>JBKBMC010000099.1:0-6705 GCA_046296075.1 Erythrobacter sp.
TTCCTGACACGAAAGGCCGAACCTGGACGAGTGCAGCGACCGCAAACCGCTTGCCATCTGGCCCCTGCGCGACTATCCGCGCGCACTTCACTGACACGAATCAATCAGCCAGCCTGGCGACAAGGGCTGCCATGGCCGGTTCCGACGTGTCTCTATTAGGAGATGAAAATGCCCAAGCTGAAGACCAAGAGCGGTGTGAAGAAACGCTTCAAGATCACCGCCACCGGCAAGGTCAAGCACGGGGTCGCTGGTAAGCGTCACCGGCTGATCAGCCACAACGCGAAGTATATCCGCACCAACCGTGGCACCTCGGTCCTGTCGGCCAATGATACGCCGACGATCAAGAAGTGGGCGCCCTACGGGCTGGATTGATGCGACGGGCCTTGCGCCCCGCGTCTTCACAATAAGGATATACTGACATGACACGCATCAAACGCGGCGTTACCACCCGCGCCAAGCACAAGCGGATCCTCGAGCAGGCCAAGGGCTACCGTGGCCGCCGCAAGAACACCATCCGCATCGCCCGTCAGGCGGTCGAAAAGGCCGGGCAATACGCTTACCGCGATCGCAAGATCAAGAAACGCACGTTCCGCGCCCTCTGGATCCAGCGCATCAATGCGGCCGTCCGCATGGAAGGCCTCACCTACTCGCAGTTCATGCACGGCATCAAGCTGGCTGGCATCGAGCTTGATCGCAAGGCGATGGCCGATCTCGCGATGAACGAAGGTGGCGCTTTCAAGGCCGTCATTGCGCAGGCGAAAGCCGCTCTGCCTGCTTGAGCCATCCGGTTCCGGTAATTTGTGACGGGGCAGGTTCCTTTGCGGGAACTTGCCCCGTCTGCATTCGGAAAGCTGGACGCTTGTAAAGATGCGCCATTTGCGTCAACCTCGCTGGCATGCGGGGGCAACACAGTAAGGGCGCGTCGATCAAGGCCGGGGAAACATCCCCTGCGTTCACGCTGCGAAGCGAATTCCGCCTTGCCCCGGAACAATTCGCTGGCTGTTTCACCAGTATCTATCACTTGACGCTGGAAGTGCATCACGGCGGCGCTCTGGTCGATTACCTCCAGCCCGAATGGGGCAATATCCGCTTCTTTGCCGGCAGCGCGCCCGATGCGGCGATCGGCACCACATCCGTAAGCGATGCGCGTTTTGTCGCTACCGGGCCTAGCGCCCTGCCCTGCCGCTTCACGCTCGGCACATCGCGGATGTGGGGGATCGGGTTCCTGCCGCTTGGCTGGGCGCGGTTTTTCCGGTGCGACGCCAGCAGCCTTGCCAATGTCATCTGCAATGGTGCGCAGCATCCGGCTTTCGCGCCGTTTGACAGGCTTTCCGGCGTGCTGTGCGAGCCCGGCGCCGACCTTGACGAGCAATTCGCCGCGATTATTGGTGCGCTTGAAACCTTGATGCGCCCGACACCCGACGATGCCAAGATCCAGCGTATTCACGAGGCGATTGTCAGTGGTGAACGCGCGTCGGTCCATGATCTGGCTGATGCCTGCGCCATGAGCACCCGCACTCTTGAGCGGGTGTGTTTGCGCCATTTTGGCTTTGCCCCCAAGCTGCTGATCCGCCGCCAGCGTTTCATGCGCAGCCTCACCAACTTCATGCTGCATGATGCCGCGCGCTGGACCGAGGCGATGGACGCGCATTACCACGATCAGGCACAGTTCACCCGCGAGTTTCACGAGTTCATGACCATGAATCCGAGTGAATATGCGGCGCTTGATCACCCGATCCTCGCCAGTTTCATGGAGGCACGCGCGCGGATCTGGGGAAGTGCGGCGCAAACGCTTGATCCGCCGCGGCGCTAAGCGACAGGGTCGTGCGCGAACTGCACGGCACAAAGCCTTTTGCAAGAGCGGCGATTTGTCGCTAGCGGGCGCGGTGTTATGTCCGAACTTCACACCCAAAAAGCCGCTGCTTTGGCCGCGATTGCAGCGGCGAGCGATCTGGCCGCGCTTGATGAGGCGCGCGTTGCCGCGCTCGGCAAGAAAGGCTGGGTCAGTGCTGCGCTGAAAACTCTCGGCCAGATGAGCCCGGAGGAGCGCACCGCAGCCGCCCCTGCCATTCAGGCGACCCGCGCGGAAATCGCAGACGCGCTCGATGCGAAGAAGGCCGCGCTCGAAGCTGCCGAAATGGCCGCGCGCCTCGCCAACGAGACTGTCGACCTGACCCTGCCTGCGTCTGCCGCTCCCAAGGGCTCGATCCACCCTGTCAGCCAGGTGATGGACGAACTGGCGGAAATCTTCGCCGATCTGGGCTTTGCTGTCGCCACGGGTCCGGAGATCGAGGACGACTGGCACAATTTCACCGCGCTCAACATGGATGAAACCCACCCGGCGCGGGCGATGCACGATACGTTCTACTTTCCCGATAAGACCGGGGACGGGCGGGAAATCTTGCTGCGGACGCATACCTCGCCCGTCCAGATCCGTTCGATGCTCGATCAGGGTGCACCGATCCGCATCATCGCGCCGGGCCGCGTCTACCGCAGCGACAGCGACGCCACCCACACGCCGATGTTCCATCAGGTCGAAGGCCTCGTCATCGACAAGGATATCCATCTCGGTCACCTCAAGTGGACGCTGGAGACGTTTTTCAAGGCCTTCTTCGAGCTTGAGGATATTACCCTGCGCCTGCGCCCCAGCTACTTCCCCTTCACCGAACCCAGCGTCGAAGTCGATGTCGGCTACTCAACCGAGGGCGGCCGCCGCGTCGTCGGCGGGCACGGCGATGCGCCGGGCCATGCGTGGATGGAAATCGGCGGCAGCGGCATGGTGAATGCCCGTGTTCTCGAATTCGCCGGGCTTGACCCCGCGGAGTGGCAGGGTTTCGCCTTCGGCCTCGGGATCGATCGGATCGCCATGCTCAAATATGGCATGAACGATCTGCGCGCCTTCTTCGACGGCGATCCGCGCTGGCTGGCGCATTACGGCTTCTCGCCCTTCGATCAGCCGACGCTGTCTGCCGGTGTGGGAGCGCGCGCATGAAGTTCTCGCTGACCTGGCTCAAGGATCACCTTGAAACCACCGCAAGCGTGGCCGACATCTGCGATGCGCTGAACGCCATCGGGCTCGAGGTCGAAGGCGTGGAAGACCCGGCGGAAAAGCTCGCCGGTTTCCGCATCGCTCATGTGCTGACGGCTGCGCGCCACCCCGATGCCGACAAGCTTCAGGTGCTCACCGTCGACACCGGTGACGGCGATCCATTGCAAGTCGTGTGCGGCGCGCCCAATGCGCGTGCGGGGATGAAAGGCGTGCTGGGGCTGCCCGGCGCGGTCGTGCCCGCCAATGGCATGGTGCTGAAGAATAGCGCGATCCGCGGCGTCGAATCGAACGGCATGATGTGCTCGACCCGCGAGCTGGAGCTGGGCGACGATCATGATGGGATCATCGAACTGCCTCAGGATGCGCCGGTCGGAACGAGCTTTGCCGATTATCATGGCAGCGACCCGGTGATCGAGGTCGCCGTGACACCCAACCGCCCGGACTGCATGGGCGTCTACGGTATTGCCCGCGATCTTGCGGCCAAAGGCCTGGGGACGCTCAAGCCGATCGCCATGCCCGCCTTCAGCGCGGGTGGTGCCTGCCCGGTGGAGATCCGCACCGATGATCTGGAAGGCTGCCCAGCCTTCTATGGCCGGGTGGTGAAGGGTGTGCGGAACGGCCCCTCGCCCGGCTGGCTGCAAGCCCGGCTGAAGAGCGCGGGCCAGCGCCCGATCTCGCTGCTCGTGGACCTGACGAACTACCTGATGCTCGGCTTCGGGCGTCCGGCGCACGTCTATGACCTTGCCAAGCTTTCGGGCGCGGTGGTGGCGCGGCGGGCGAAGGATGGCGAAGAGGTGCTGGCGCTCAACGAGAAGACCTATACGCTCGATAGCGAGATGGTCGTGATCGCGGATGAGAGCCAAGTTCACGACATCGCCGGGATCATGGGCGGCGAGCATTCGGGCGTCAGCGAGACGACCACCGACATCTTGCTCGAAATCGCTTATTTCGACCCGGCGCGCATCGGCGCAACCGGGCGCAAGCTGGGTCTGTCTTCCGACGCGCGCACGCGGTTCGAGCGCGGGGTTGATCCGGAGTTTCTGGATGATGGCCTTGACTTGCTCACAGGGCTGATCGTCGATCTGGCAGGCGGCACGCCGAGTGAAGCGGTGCGCGCCGGTTCGCCGCCGTCACAAGCCAAGGTGATTGCTTTCGACACCGGCCTGACGCTGCGCCTCGGCGGCGTGGAAGTGCCTGAGGCCGAGCAGAAGCGCATCCTTGAAAGCCTCGGCTTTGCGGTGAACGCGGATTGGCAGGTTACCTGTCCGTTGCGTCGCCACGATATCGAAGGCCCGGCTGACCTGGTCGAGGAAGTGGTGCGCATTCACGGGCTCGACACGGTGGCGAGCGTCGCGCTCCCCCGCGCTGAGGGCGTCGCTCGCCCGACTGCCACGCCGCAGCAGGTGCTCGAACGCCGCTTGCGCCGTGCAGCGGCGGCGAGCGGGCTGAACGAGGCGGTAACATGGTCGTTCCTCCCAACATCGGCTGCGGAACATTTCGCGGAAGATGGTCAGGCGCTTTGGGTATTGGCCAATCCGATCAGCGAGGATCTGAAGGCGATGCGCCCGTCGATCCTGCCAGGATTGCTGATAGCGGCCAAGCGCAATGCCGATCGCGGCGCGGCATCATCACGCCTGTTCGAGATCGGGCGACGTTACTTCCGCGCAGCCAATGGCCTGAGCGACGAGAAACCAACTCTCGGCATCGTGCTGGCGGGTGAGAAGGCTGCGCGCGGCTGGCAGACCGGCAAGGCGCAAGGATTTGACGCCTTTGATGCCAAGGCTTTGGCGCTTGATCTGCTTGAGGCGGCGGGTGCGCCGGTCGGTAACCTGATGGTCATGGGGGAAGCGGGCTCGCAGTTTCACCCTGGCCAGTCGGCCACCCTTCGGCTCGGGCCCAAGGTGGTGCTTGCCCGCTTCGGGATGGTGCACCCCGCGACGCTGAAGGCGTTCGATCTCACCGGGCCGGTGGCGGCGGTAGAGCTGTTCCTCGACGCGATCCCCGCGAAAAAGAACGCTGCTTTTGCCCGCCCCGGCTTTATTCCGCCAGCCTTGCAGGCTGTGACGCGCGACTTTGCTTTCCTTGTTCCGGGTAGCCTTATGGCGGGCGATCTTGTGCGCATCGTGCAGGGTGCAGACAAGAAAAGCATTGTGGCCGTGCGGGTGTTCGATGTGTTCGCGGGCGCAGGCGTGCCTGAAGGCAAGAAGAGCCTCGCGATCGAAGTCACGCTTCAGCCGGGTGAGAAGAGCTTCACTGATGCCGACTTGAAGGCGATCAGCGATGGTGTGGTCGCGGCTGCGGCCAAGCTGGGGGCGGAACTGCGCGGCTGACGCCGGGCAAGGGAACACTCATGTCAAACCCCAAGAGCAACCGTCGCACCTTTGCCATCATCTCGCACCCTGACGCGGGGAAAACCACGCTCACCGAGAAGCTCCTGCTGCAAGGCGGGGCGATCCATTTGGCCGGCGAGGTCAAGGCGCGTGGACAGGCGCGACGGGCGCGCAGCGACTGGATGAAGATCGAGCAGCAACGCGGGATTTCCGTCACCTCATCGGTGATGACTTTCGAGAAAGACGGCATCGTCTTCAATCTGCTTGATACGCCGGGTCACGAGGATTTTTCCGAAGACACCTATCGCACGCTGACGGCGGTGGATTCGGCGGTGATGGTGATCGATGCAGCCAAGGGGATCGAGCCGCAGACGCGCAAGCTGTTCGAGGTCTGCCGCTTGCGTTCGGTGCCGATCATCACCTTCGTCAACAAGGTTGACCGCGAGGGCCGCGATCCCTTCGAGACTTTGGACGAGGTCGCCGACATGCTGGCGCTCGATGTCTCGCCGCAAATGTGGCCCATCGGGATGGGCGGCGAGTTCGAGGGCCTGCTCGATTTTGCCACCGAAACTGTCAGCCGCCCGGAAGGGCCGAGCCGCGAGTTTCTTGGCACGCGCGAGGCCAATGCGGCGATTCCGCAGCGGTTCGTTGACGAGATCGAACTGGCGCGCGGCGGCTATCCCGAATTTGATCTTGAGGCATTTCGTCACGGCGATCTCACGCCGGTCTATTTCGGCTCGGCATTGAAGAATTTCGGCGTCACCGAGTTGATCGATGCCATCGCCCGCTATGCCCCGCCGCCCCGGCCCCAGCCTGCGGGCGAGGAGCAGATCGAGCCGACCCGTAATGAGGTGACCGGCTTCATCTTCAAGGTGCAGGCCAACATGGACCCCAACCACCGCGACCGCATTGCCTTCATGCGGCAGGTCTCGGGCACCTTCAAACGCGGCATGAAGCTGACGCCTTCGGGCCTTGGCAAGCCCATCGCGGTGCACTCGCCGATCCTGTTCTTCGCGCAGGACCGCGAAATTGCCGATACTGCCGAGGCGGGCGATATCATCGGAATCCCCAATCACGGCACCTTGCGCGTGGGCGATACCCTGTCCGAGAAAAACGAGGTGCGCTTTACGGGTCTTCCCAATTTTGCGCCTGAAATCCTGCGTCGGGTGCAGTTGAAAGATCCGACCAAGACGAAGCAATTGCGCAAGGCCCTGGATGATCTCTCCGAAGAGGGTGTGATCCAGGTGTTTTATCCCGAGATCGGTTCGGCGCACATCGTAGGCGTGGTCGGCCAGCTCCAGCTCGAAGTGCTGATTTCGCGGCTCG
>JBKBMC010000100.1:0-6649 GCA_046296075.1 Erythrobacter sp.
GTGTCTGCCGAACAGGTTTCGCGCTGGTTCGAAAGCGGCACCCACCTGCCGCAATCCGAACAGCTTACCCGGCTTGGTGCCAAGCGCGGGATGGCCTACGCACCGCCGCTCCCCTACGAACAGCCGCTGGTGCGGCATGCGTCAGCACCCAAGCGCATCCTGCCGCGCACCGTCGAGGATGGCTCTGTCCCCGCCGCCGCCAAGGCCGCTATCCTTGATGCGATCAAGAATAACAATCCGGCAGGTGCCCATGCCACCTTGCTCGAGATCGACCCCTTCCTCAGTTCCGATGCGCGCGCCGAGTGGCGCCAGCGGGTCGCCTGGGCCTACTATATCAACAATGATGATAATGCCGCGCTCGACATGGCCGGAACAGTCGGCAAGGGCAGCGGCGCTTGGGTAGCCGAAGGCGATTGGGTGGCTGGCCTTGCCGCGTGGCGTCTGGGACATTGCTCGCTGGCAGGAGAAGCCTTTGCCCGCGCTGCTGGCCGCGCGTCGAACCCGGAACTGGCTGCTGCCAGCAATTACTGGGCGCACCGCGCGCTGGTGCGGTGTCGCGAGCCGGGCAAGGCGCAGGAATTCCTCTACGCTGCTGTTCGCTCGGACGAGACGCTTTATGGCATGCTGGCCGCCGATCAGTTGGGCATCACGCTGCCTTCAGAAGCCATGCCCCGCCCCTTGAGCGCCGAGGAGTGGCGCGCGCTCAGCACCCGGCCCAATGTCATGATTGCTGCCGCCCTGACCGAAATTGGACGGCCAGCGCTGGCGGATGATGTGCTGCGTCACGAGGCCAAGATCGGACCGGCTGGAAACTACCCGGCGCTGGCGCGGCTCGCACGCGAGCTCGGCCTGCCTGCAACGCAGTTGTTCCTTGCACACAACGCACCGCCGGGAATGCGTCCTGAACAGGCGCTGCGGTTCCCGGTCGCCCGCTGGCAGCCCGTGACAGGTTGGCAGGTCGATCCCGCGCTGGCCTTTGCCCATGCGCTGCAGGAATCGAATTTCCGCGCCAATGCGGTCAGCCCAGCCAATGCGCGCGGGCTGATGCAAATCATGCCGGGGACAGCACGCGATCATTCGGGCAGGCTCAATCTTGGCGCAAGCTATTCGGATCTCAATGATCCCGAGGTGAATCTTGCCTATGGCCAGCGCCATCTCGAAATGCTGCGCGACCATCCCGCAACCGGCGGTGCGCTGCCCAAGATCATGGCGGCCTATAATGCCGGGCTGTCGCCGGTTGTACGCTGGAATTACGAAGTGCGCGACATGGGCGATCCATTGCTGTGGATGGAATCGATCCCCTATTGGGAAACGCGCGGCTATGTGGCGATCGTGATGCGCAATTACTGGATGTATGAACGCGCCACCGGCTCGCTCTCCCCCAGCAGGCGCGCCCTGGCACAAGGACGCTGGCCGACTTTCCCGCAAGGCTCTACGCACAGGTCAGCCGCGCTGATTCCCTGACGCTTCAGGGCCGGGCGCTGCAAGGGGAGAGACACGCGCCATGGCCATTGATGAAAGCCGCACGTTCAAGCCGATCAACATCGCGGTGCTGACGGTGTCAGATACGCGCACGGCGGATAATGACACCTCGGGCGATATCCTCGTGGCGCGGGTAACAGCCGCAGGGCACAACCTTGCCGCGCGCGCGATCGTGATGGACGACGCTGCGCAACTCGCCGCGCAATTCGAGGCGTGGATCGATGATCCGGCAATTGATGCGATTGTCAGCACCGGTGGCACGGGTCTGACGGGCCGTGATGTCACCCCCGAAGCCTTGGCAATGATCAAAGGCGCGCGCGACATTCCCGGCTTTGGCGAGTTGTTCCGCTGGCTCAGCTTCCAGACCATCGGCACCAGCACGGTGCAATCACGCGCCTGCGCAGTGGTGGCCCGTGGCACCTATATCTTCGCCCTGCCCGGTTCCAACGGCGCGGTGAAGGATGGCTGGGACGGCATCCTTGCCGAACAGCTCGACAGCCGCAACCGGCCGTGCAACTTCGTCGAACTGATGCCGCGGCTGAAGGAGGTCTAGGCGTGTAGGGCGCGCGGATCGGGAAGGCGCGCTTCAAACGTGATTGCTCGCGGTTTCGGCTACCGGATGTGGCGGGCCGTTGCGGCTGCTCTGGCGGAACATAAAGCGATCAAACGCAGCTTATTTTCCGTCAGGCAGGCAAGAGGTACATGATCCCGCGACTCAGGGAGAAAATCATGGCCAAGCGAAAGACTGCGCTGGAACACCTGCAAAGCGACCGACAGCCGCATATCGTCCACATGATCCCGCCCGGCGCACCGGGCTACCGCGAGGCGAATGGCGGTGCGATGGTGGTCTCCTCGCCGCGCGAGGTTGATGCGATGGTGCGCGGGTTGCGGCCCGGCGAACTTGTCACGCTTGACGAGCTTCGTGCCGCGATCGCCCGCCGCCACGCCGTCGCGGTGGCCTGCCCCGTATCGACTGCAATCTTCCTCAACATGTGCGCCAGAGCGAGCGAGGACCGCAGGGAGATGGTCGCATCGCAAGACGAACTGGCCCCCTGGTGGCGCGTGCTGAGAAAGGGCGGATTCCTCAATCCCAAGTTTCCGGGCGGCACCGATTACCAGAGCCTGTTGCTCGCTGCTGAGGGGATCAGAGTCTCGCCGCTGCGTAAACAGCCGGCAGTGTTTGATTACATCGAGCGCCTTCCGGCCGAGGGGCTCGAAACGCGGCTTGGCTGCGAAGCCTAGCCTCTCAGCCAAACCCCTCGCCTGCCTCGCCGGGGGCAAAACGCACGAGGCGGCTATCGACCAGCGCTGCTGTGCGATTGACGACCGCCCGCTGATAATCCGGGTCCTTGATCATCGCAAAGAACGCCCCCGCATTGGGATAGACAGCGATGAAGCCATCGTCCCAGCATTCGCCTTCAGGTCCGGTGACCATGGTTTCAAACCGCCCGCGCCACAAGATCTGCCCGCCGAGCTTCCTGAAGATCGGGCCACTGGTGATCCCGTATTCCTCATAAGCACGCCGGCCGCTCCACCCCTTCCCGGCATGTTCATGGCCTTGCGGATAGGCTGCGAGCTCGCGGTAGCGCAGCAGGTTGAGCATGTTGATCGGATTGTCGCGCGGCAGGTTCTTGAAAGCCTGAAAATTGGCTGCGCTCGGATCAATAAAGGTCTCACTCATCGCCCCATCCCTCTCCTGTCAGATCGCACTGCATATAGACCGTATCGAGCTTGCGCCCGAACTTGAAGCCAACGCGGCGCATCTGGCCAGCATGGACAAAGCCGCACTTGCCATGAAGCGCGACCGAGGCAGGCTCCCCGCCGCCCACGACCGCGATCATCTGCGCAAAGCCAGCCTCGCGCGCTGCATTGATCAGGGCGGTAAGCAACGCAGTCCCGATCCCGCATCCACGCGCGTCGTCGGCGACATAGATGCTGTTCTCGCAAGTCTTGGCATAGGCGGCACGGTCGCGGAACTGCGCGGCGTAGGCATAGCCGATCAGTTCTCCGCTGCGTTCGGCCACGAGGAATGGCCAACCTTTCGCCGTGACATGCCCGATCTTGTCCGCCCACCAAGCCGCATCGGGCGCAACGGTGTCAAAGGTCGCGGTGCTGTGCGCGACATGGAACGCGTAGATGTCGCAAACAGCCTGCGCGTCGCTTGTCCGCGCAGGCCGGATTGCGAGGTCAGGCAAGCTTGTAATCGGCAAAGCGGTCCCGCAGGTCCTTCTTGCTGATCTTGCCGGTCGCCGTGTGGGGAATGTCACCAACGAATTCGATCGCATCGGGCAGCCACCACTTGGCAATCTGCGGCTTGAGGTGATCCAGAA
The DNA here is from genome assembly GCA_046296075.1 of Erythrobacter sp. Classification (GTDB taxonomy): domain Bacteria; phylum Pseudomonadota; class Alphaproteobacteria; order Sphingomonadales; family Sphingomonadaceae; genus Erythrobacter. Next base: position 3,813 of record JBKBMC010000100.1, read on the forward strand.
TATCGTCGCCCGATACCTCTGCGCCCGGCTTTTTCACCACGAAGAGCACGGGGCGTTCATCCCATTTGGGATGATAGATCCCGATGCAGGCCGCCTCGGCCACAGCCGGGTGCCCGCAAGCGGCGTTTTCAAGTTCAACCGAACTGATCCACTCGCCGCCTGACTTGATGACATCCTTGGTGCGATCGGTCAGCTGCAAGGTGCCGTCGGGATGGAGGATACCGACATCGCCGGTATCGAACCAGCCATCATTGCCGACCGCGTCTTTTTCTGCCTTGAAGTAACGCTTGATCACCCACGGCCCGCGAATTTGTAGCGCGCCCGAGGTTTTGCCATCGCGCGGCAGCTCGGTCACCATGTCGTCAAGATCCACCGTGCGCAGCTGTACGCCGAAAATCGGGCGTCCCTGCATGGCTGTCTTCTCGACCTTTTGCTCGAGAGTGAGGCTGTCCCAGTCCCAGGTTGGCCCGCCAACGGTGCCAATCGGCGAGGTTTCCGTCATGCCCCAGGCGTGCTGCACGCGGGTGCCATTTTTCAGCAGCCGCTCGATCATGAACTTGGGCGCAGCCGAACCACCGATGGTTGCGGCCTTCAAGGGCGGCAGATCAAGCCCGTTGGCATCGCAATACTGGAAATGCGCGAGCCACACCGTGGGAACGCCCGCGCTGTCGGTCACCCCTTCGCGCAGCATCAGATCATGCAGGACTGCGGGATCATTGACCGCGGAAAAGACGAACTTGATCCCCGCCATCGCGCCCGCATAGGGCAGGCCCCAGCTTGCTGCATGGAACATCGGCACCACCGGCAGCATCACTGACGATGCGCTGAAGTTGAAGGCCGCCGGTTGCAGCCCGGCGAGCGCGTGCATCATGGTGGAGCGGTGTTCGTACTGCACACCCTTGGGATTGCCGGTGGTGCCGCTGGTGTAACAGATCATGCACGGATCGCGCTCGTCACCCGGAACCCACTCGAAATCGCCATCCTGCGCGCCGATCCAGTCTTCGAAAGCGGGCGCATGAGCGCCGGAATCGTAGCAGATGTAATGTTCGACCGTTTTCCAGCGGTCCTTCATCCGGTCGACAATCGGCTGGAAGGCCGCGTCATAGATCAGAACGCGATCTTCGGCATGATTGACGATGTAATCGAGCTGATCGTCGAACAGGCGCGGGTTCACGGTGTGGAGCACCCCGCCCATCCCGGCGACACCGTACCAGCTCACGAGATGGCGGGCATGGTTCATCGCGAGGCTGGCAACCTTATCGCCTTTCTTCAAACCGAGTGCCAGCAATGCCTGCGCCATCTTGAGCGCATCGCGGCGGATAGCGGCCCAGTTGGTGCGGGTTTCGCTGCCATCGGCCCAGCGGCTGACGATTTCACGATCCGGCGCCTCACGCGCCGCGTGATCGATCACCGAAGTGATCCGCATCGTGAAATCCTGCATCGCTCCGAGCCGTGCTTCGGCCATGTCTCTCTCCCAAGAAATGCGGCGCGCGCGAGGCCTGTCAGGCAAGCACGCCAAGACTGATGTTGCCGTGTCTCATGCCTTTGCAAAAGCCGCTTGGCAATCGCCTGTTGCGCGCGGGACTAACCTTCAGGCAACAAGTCTGAGGCTGGGACGCGCCTTGACCGGCACGAGTTCGACATTGCTGATGCCTGTCACCCCGGCAAGCCGCTCGGCAAGTTCGCCGTTGAGCGCAAAATTGCGGCCCAATCGCACGGCAACCGGTTCGCCGCTTTGCATCGCAAGCCGCACCACCACCTCGCCATTGGCCTTGGGCTGGTTCAGCGTCGCCTGATCAAGTTCGATCTCGAGTTCGAGCAACGCCTCGATCGTGGCGATATCGGCGCAAAGCTGCATCGGCAGCGCCCCGCCTGCCGCCGCCAGCGGGCGCGCCCCGCGCACTGTCATGCGCGGTGGCTCACCCGGTCCGGGCGCATCAAGCTCCATCGTCAGCAGCAGGCATTCGCCCGAAGCCGCCCATTCCTCGAACTTTGGCACCAGCGCCTCTTCAAAACACGCGGCGGAAAACTGGCCCGACAGATCAGAGAAATCCGCCCGGACAAACTGCCCGCCCTTGCGGGTGCGTGCCTTGGTAATGCCTTCAACCATGGCGGCCAGCACCACCTGCGAACGCCCACCCGCAGGCGCACCCGCTTCCATAACGCTCTGATAAGTGCGCGCGCCATGGGCCGAAGCGATGTCGCGATATTGCTGCACGGGATGGGCAGAGAAATAGAACCCGAAATTCTCGCGCTCTTTCGCCATCTGCTCCGCACGGCTCCAGGCCGGTGCCGGAGCAAGCCGCAACTCCTCGGGCGGGGCATGGTCGCCGCCAAACAGCCCGACTTGCCCGCTCGAACGCTCCCGCATCGCTGCATCGGCGACCGCCATCAGCATGTCGGCATTGGCGTAAAGCAGCGCACGGTCGGGTTCGAGCGCATCAAGCGCACCCGCGCAAATCAGCCCCTCCAACTGGCGCCGGTTCATCGTGCCTTGCGGCAGGCGTTCAAAGAAATCCTTGAGGCTCGCAAACGGCCCGCTCGCGCGGCGTTCGGCCGCGATAGCCTCCATCGCCTTTTCCCCGACATTGCGGATGCCTGCGAGCGCATAGCGCACGGCATACCCATTATCGGTTTGCTCAACAGTGAAGCGCGCGTCGGAATGGTTGATATCGGGCGGCAGGATCACAATCCCGCCATCGATCCCCGGATAGCGCCGCGCATCATCCACAAACACACTGAGCTTTTCCGACTGGTGCAAATCGAAGCACATCGAGGCTGCGTAGAATTCCTCGGGGTAATGCGCCTTGAGCCACGCGGTCTGATAGGACAGCAAG
>JBKBMC010000101.1:0-6401 GCA_046296075.1 Erythrobacter sp.
GCGCCTGCCCGCCGGCGGCGGGGAAGAGGTCGCGGTTGTGATCCCACTTGAGGTAGGCAATGGCGTTCTCTCGCAGTAGCGTATCAAGCGCGCCAAACAGGTGATCGCGCACCTCTGCGCGGCCCATGTCGAGCACCAGCTGGCCGCGCATCGTCGGGCGTGCTTCGCGGCCCTTGTCGTGGAGGCACCAGTCGGGGTGCGCGCGGTAGAGGTCGCTGTCGGGCGAGACCATCTCCGGCTCCACCCACAGGCCGAAATCCATGCCGAGCGCGTGTACGCGGTCGATCAGCGGGCCGAGGCCGTTCGGGAACACATCGGGCGACACCGTCCAGTCGCCGAGGCTGGTGGTGTCGTCCCGCCGTCCCCCGAACCAGCCATCATCAAGCACGAAACGCTCAATGCCGAGGCTGGCGGCTTGCTCGGCGAGCGCGATAAGTTTGTCCTCGGAGAGGTCGAAAGCCAACGCCTCCCACGAATTGAGATGCACCTTGCGCGGGTACCACTCCTTGCGCGCAGGCAGGATTTCGGCGCGCAAATAGGTGTGGAACTGCTGCGCCAGCGCCGAGCGGTTCGGCGCGAGAGCGAACACCGCTTCGGATCCGGCAATGTCGGTCCCTGCAAGCAGGCTGACCCCGGTAGCGCCCCCGCTAATCGCCATCTGTAACAGCGCGCGGCCATCGGATTGGCCTTGGGTGTCGCATTCGATCCGGGTGGTGTAGTCGCCGCTCCATGCGAGGTGCGCGCCGAGCACCTCGCCGCTCGCCGGATCATCAAGCAGCAGCCAGTTGCTGCCGCCAAAGCCCGGCTTGCCGATGCCGGATCGTGATGCATGGCCATCAGGCGCGATGGGGCGATGTGTCTCGCGCATCTCGCCCGCCCAGCGGCCCGCATAGGTCGTCATCGCAGTGAACCGCGCCGGGATCGGCAGCACCAATGCGGGCTGATCGACCAGCGAGAAGCTTCTTTCGCCGTGGTTGCTCACATCGCAGCGGACATTGACGACATCGCCCGAGCGGATGCGCCACCACATATCGACATGGATGCCGATGGTCTCGTCGTGCCATGCGATCCAGATCTCCCGCTCGCTGGCATCCCATTGGCTGACACTAAAATCTGTTGGCACCTCGCCTGCGAGCGGATTGTGGTGATCGACAAGCCGGATCGCAGGCGTGCCGCTCCATCCGGCCTTGCGCTCTGGCAGCAACCCCGGCACCGGCGGCACATCGGGCTGGCTTTCGTGCCGTCCGCGTGCGCTCGACGCATCAAGCGCGGCCAAGTCCTCGCCATCGGGCAAGCGCATTCCGCAATAGACGACATCCGCCGCGCCGCCTCGCTCCAGCGTAAACACCAGTGTCAGGCCCTTGCCATCCAGCCGCACCCGTTCCACGCGCAAGCCTCTCCCTTTCCGGCCGGTGATGATCGAGGGCAAGCCCCTTGCCCCTCGCCGCCGCATCGGCTGTAACCACCTAAGCGCCCTTGCGAAAGGGCGCTTTGACGGGGGACTGATGCTCGACACTCTACCAGCCAACAGCCTGATCCAGATTGCTGTGTGTATCGGCCTCACCGCGCTGGTAGCGCTGGCGACCTGGGCAACCATCCGTCGGACGCGCCATGATGGTTCGAGCAAGGATGTATTCCTCGCGGGCAAGGGCCTTAGTTGGCTGTTCGTGGCCGGTTCGATCACGCTCACCAATCTTTCGACCGATCAGCTGGTGGGGATGAACGGCAACCAGATGGCGCTGCTGGCATGGTGGGAAATCGCGGGTTTTGCTGGCCTGTTGATCCTCGCCTTTGTGTTTGTGCCCATCTATTACCGCGAGGGCTGCACCACGGTCACCGAACTGCTGGAAAAGCACTATGGCGGGCGCAGCATCCGCACGCTGATTTCGGGGCTGTTTCTGGCGGGAAATGTGCTGATTTACCTTCCGGCCGCGCTTTATTCGGGCAGCTTGTTCATGCAATCGCTGTTCGGTGGTGGCGTGCCGCTCATCGCCTATGCGGCGGTGCTGGCAGTTATCGCTGCGGCCTACACGATGCTCGGCGGACTTCGCGCGGTGGCGGTGATGGACACCTATTCGGGCGTGGGCATTCTGGGGCTCGCGCTGCTGATCGTGGTGCTGGCGCTGGCGGCGGTCGATTTTGATATCGTCACCGGCGTTCCGCCTGAACGGCTGACGATGATCGGCGGACCCGACAGCCCGATTCCGTTCCACACGCTGTTCACCGGCATGATCTTCATCCAGATCTTCTACTGGTCGACCAATCAGAACCTGACGCAAAAGGCGATGGCCGCACCCACCATCCGCGAGGCGCAGAAAGGCGTGATGGCAGCCGCGATCATCCGCATCCTGATCGTGCCGCCGATCGTGGTGATCCCGGGCATTGTCGCCTTCAAGCTGTTCGGGCAGGTGGGGGATGCTGCCTATGGCCGGCTGGTTGCTGAAGTCCTGCCGCCTTGGCTGTCAGGCGCTTTTGCGGCGATGGTGGCGGCGGCTGTTATTACGACTTTCAGCGCGGTGCTCAATTCCTCGGTGGCGCTTTATGCAGTCGATTTCCACGAGCGGTTCGTCGGCGAGGTGCGCGACTTCTGGAAGCTCGCTGCGGTGGTTTCGGTTTTGCTGACGATCATCGCAGTGGCGCTGGTGCCGATGTACCAATCAGCCACGAGCATCATCAACCTGCTCCAGCAATTGAACGGGTTGCTTTCGATGCCGATCCTCTCGGCTTTCGTTGCGGGCCTGATGTTCCGCGGCGTAAGCGCGCCCGCCGCGATTGCAGGGGTGGTGTGGGGTGTGGCGCTTTATGGTACCTTCACATTCCAGTTGCAGCCTGCCGGGATCATCACGCTGCATTACATCGATTTCATGGTGGTGACGCTAGCGACCAGCGTGATGGCAGCGCTTGCCAGCAACCGCCTGATGGGAGGGCGTGCGACCTTTTCGCCATTCTGGCTGCGGCAGAACGAGGGTGCGGCATGAGCATTGATCTTACCCGACCGCATCGCCGGTTCAATCCGCTGACGAACAGCTGGGTTCAGGTCTCGCCCCAGCGGCTCGAACGACCGTGGCAGGGCGAGGAAAGCCCGCCCGAACCGCTCGCGCCGCCGCATGATCCGCAGTGCTATCTGTGCCCCTGTAATGCGCGCAAGGGCGGAGTAGTGAACCCGGATTACACAGGGGTTTATGTCTTCGAAAATGATTTCCCCGCGCTCACCGAGGGGCCTTTCGAGGCCACTGGCGATGATCTGCTGCGGGCCGAAGCGACGCGCGGCACCTGCCGTGTGATCTGCTTCTCGCCCGATCATGCCAAAACCTTGCCGCTGCTGGCGCACGCGGAACTGCGCGCAGTGGTGGATTGCTGGGCGGCGCAGACAGAAGAGTTGGGCCGAACCCATGCCAGCGTCCAGATCTTCGAGAACAAGGGTGCGATGATGGGCTGTTCGAACCCGCACCCGCACGGGCAGATTTGGGCAACAGGCCACGTTCCCGATGCGTTGCGCATCGCCGACGAAACGCAGCGCGCATATTCCCGGAAGCATGGCCGCGCGATGCTGCTTGATCTGGCCACGCGCGAGATCACAGCGGGGGAACGGGTGGTCGAACAGTCAGAGCATTGGCTCGCCATCGTGCCGTTCTGGGCAGCGTGGCCGTTCGAGATATTGCTGCTGCCGCGCTTTGCCGCAGCACGCTTGCCCGATCTGTCGCCGGAACAGCGCGAGGATCTGGCGCGCACCATCAAGGCGCTGACGACCCGCTACGACAACCTGTTCGAGACGACCTTTCCCTATTCGATGGGCTGGCATCAGGCGCCTTTCACCGCCGCGCCTGCGCCGCATTTCCAGCTTCATGCGCATTTCTACCCGCCGCTGCTGCGATCGGCGAGCGTGCGCAAATTCATGGTCGGCTACGAAATGCTCGCCGAGCCGCAGCGCGATCTGACGCCCGAACTGGCGGCACAGATGCTGCGTGCCGTCGATGGCCTTGTGCATTATCGCAGCGCCGCAGGAGCAGGCTGAATGATGGACCGCCGCGCGCAATTGATCGCACGTGCCGCTGATGGCTATCGCCGCACCTTCGGGGCTGAGCCCACGCGCTTCTATGCCGCCCCCGGCCGGGTCAATCTGATTGGCGAGCATGTTGATTACAATGGCGGGCTGGTCCTGCCTTGCGCGATCGATCGCGAAACGGTGATTGCGCTCGGGCCTCCCGCAGGCGCCGGAACAGGTCGGTTTGTCGATGCGCTCGCAATCGACATCGACGATGCCAGCTGCCGTATCGATCTTGCGCGGCCGGTCGTTCCGGGCGTTCACGAGTGGGAAAACCATCTGCGCGGGGTGATCGCGGGCATCGCGCATCACGGCCACGCGGTAAGGCCCGCCCGGTTGGCGATTGCGGGTGATGTGCCGCAAGGCGCGGGCCTTTCCTCCTCGGCCTCGCTTGGTGTGGTGATAGGTCTTGCGCTGTCGGATAACAGCGAGCTTGGCCTGCCCCCTGTGGCGCTGGCGAAGATAGCGCAGGGCGCCGAAAATGATTTCGTCGGCTGTGCGTGCGGCATCATGGACCAGATGGCTTCTGCTTGCGCCAGCGAAGGACATGCGCTGCTGCTTGATTGCGCAAGCCTGGAACACAGGCCGGTGCCGATTGCCCCGGGCCTTGCGATCATGGTGATCGATACCGGGATCAGGCGGCAGCTTACGACAAGCGCCTTCAATCAGCGCCGCGCCGAATGCGAGGCGGCGGCCGCGCATTACGGCATCGCGCTGCTACGCGATCTTTCGCTTGAACGGCTTGAGGCGGAGCGCGGCGCGCTGGATGATGTGCTGTATGCTCGCGCGCGCCATGTCGTGCGGGAAATCGCGCTGGTGGAGCAGGCTGCGGGCGCGCTGGCAGAAGGCAACACTGCGCTGCTCGCCGAAGTGATGGCAGCCTCGCACTGGTCACTGAGCAGGGATTATGCGGTGTCGCTGCCCGCAATTGACCGGTTGGTGGAGATCATCGCAAGCGCTCTCGGAGATCGCGGCGGGGTGCGGTTGACCGGCGCGGGCTTTGGCGGCTGTCTGGTCGCGGTCGTCGATGCCGGGGCCGCAGATGCGGTGCACGAAGCGATTGCAAGGGACTACAACCCCTCTGCAGCATTGCCTGCCCGTGCCGAGGTCTTCGCCGCGCAAGCCGGAGCCGCCCCGATCCGCATCGAATAAGACACAGACAAAATTGTCAGCCCTGTTCCAGACGGATTTACAGATATAAAAATATCTTTATATCTGATCCGCGATGATGATCGATGAAATCTTCAAGGCTCTGGCCGATCCGACACGGCTGCGCATCGCGCGGCTGTTGGGCACGATGGAACTTGCCGTAGGCGAACTCGCGCAGGTTCTCGGGCAAAGCCAGCCGCGCGTCTCGCGCCATATCGGTATCCTCTGCGATGCCGGGCTGGCCGAACGTCGGCGCGAGGGTAGCTGGGTGTTCCTGCGGCAGGCCTCGGCAGGCGATAATACTGATCCCGTGATTGCCGCGGTCCAGCGTCTGCTGGCCACTGCCGAGCTGGAAATGCCCGATTTCGCCGCCCTGTGTGAGGCTGACCGGCGCAAGCTGGCCGCGATCCGTGCCGCGCGGGAAAGCGCAGCCGAAGCTTACTTCGCGCGTCATGCGGGCGAATGGGATGAACTGCGCGCGCTTCACAGCCCGGATGGCGAGGTGGAAAGCGTGCTGCGCGAAGCGCTGGCGGACGCGCCGCTGGGTGTGATGCTCGATATCGGCACGGGTACGGGCCGGATGGCAGAGCTGTTCGCACCCGATGCCGAACGGATCGTCGCGCTCGACAAGAACCTCGAAATGCTGCGCGTTGCCCGTGCCAAGCTGCAACATCTCCCCGCAGACCGGATCGAGCTGGTGCAGGGCGATTTCGGTGATCTGCCCTTCGCGGCGGAAAGTTTTGATACCGTGTTGTTGCATCAGGTGCTGCATTTCGCGCAGGAGCCTGCTCAGGCGCTGGCAGAAGCCGCGCGGGTCATCAGGCCGGGTGGTCGGATCGCGATTGTCGATTTCGCCAGCCATTCGCGCGAGGAATTACGCACCCGCCATCAGCATGCGCGCCTCGGCTTCACCGATCGGCAGATGACCGATCTGCTGAAGGCTGCTGGTTTCAGTGCTCGCGAGCCGCGCGCGCTGGGTGACGGCGAACTGGTGGTCGAGGTCTGGATCGCGGTGCGCCGTGCGCCTGCACTCGGCCGCTCCCGCTCTTCCGCAACTGCCAGCACGCAGGCTTCCTTATGACCCCGACGCTTGATCAATTGCACGAAGTTCGCACCGCCACCGACACGCCGCTGTTTTCCGGCCTGCCGGGCGATGTGGCGGTAAGTTTCGAATTCTTCCCGCCCAAAAGCCCGAAGATGGAAGAAC
>JBKBMC010000102.1:0-6342 GCA_046296075.1 Erythrobacter sp.
ACGTCCGGCGCGGATGATCTCCCGACGGTGATAGAGGTCATAGAGGAAGGAATTGAGCGCGCGAACCCGCTGTTCGATCCCGCGCGAAAGTCGCCGCCATTCCGCCGCCGTGATGATGCGCGGCACCATGTCGAAAGGAATGAGGCGTTCTTCCGCTTCTTCCTCACCATACACATTGAAAGTGATCCCCGTACGGCGGAAGGTATCATCCACCTCGCGGCTCTTGCGTTTCAGCCAGCCCGGTTGCTGCTCTCCAAACCAGCGGCAATACTCGCTATAGGCAGCGCGCGTCTGCCCTGCAGCGTCGAACATTTCGTCAAAGGTATCCGGCGATCCCTGCATTGCCCCCACATCAGATCACTTGTGCAAGTGCACAATCTAACCGACGTTTACCAAAAGGAAAGCGCTGCATCGCGTTTTTTGCCCGGCGGTCGCTTGACGGGAAGACGCGCGGTTCAAATGGAGCCGTCAAGCTCCTTCAGCAAGGCGAGAAGCACTTCGGGCGAATAGGTGTACCCGATATGGGTGCAGCGCACCTTGATGGCGCGATCCCGCTCTCCTGGAACGCCCGCCGCGCAGGCAGGGGCAATTACCCCGTCGAGCGGGCTCCACAAGGCGACCGTTTCGACTGGCGGCTTGGCCGCAAGATCTGCCTCGATAGGCGGCGCATCGACCGAATGGCCGGTGATGAACTGATAGACCCGCCATGCATTATTGGCGCGTGGGGAACCGGAAAAGGGCGATCCCATCGAGATCACCTTGGCGACCTTGTCGGGCTGCCGCTTGGCCAACTCGCGTGCGTAAAGCCCGCCGAGGCTCCAGCCGAGCAGCACCACTTCGCGGCCGTGGCGCTCGCTCAATTCGACAAGCCGCTTTTCGAGAAAATCAAACCGTTCCGGCTCAGGCCCCCAGTTAAAGCCCAGACCCCAACGCTTGGTGCGGTGGCCTGCCTGTTCAAGCTGGCGCGCGAGATAGCGCATTCTCACCGGGTGCGTCGCAAAACCGGGCAGGATCATCACCAGTTGTGGATTGCGGGCGGGCAGGATCTCGGTACGGCGGAGCAAGCGTCTGGCGGGTTCGGCGAGCACATCAAGCTCACCGATCAGCCGGGTGAATTGCGGACGGCCCAGCTCCTCCTCGGGCCGCACTTCGCGGGCCAGCGCGATCCTGCGGGCCAGATCGCTTGCGGCAAAAGCTTCGCGGGCCGCCTGCGCGCGAGCACGGGCACGCTCGCCAGCCTTGGCACGCCCCGCCTGCCAGCGGGACGTCGGATCCAGAGGTTCAGGATGTGTCATGGCAGGCCCTATCCGGTCTTCACGCTGAATCGCGTATGAAGCAAAGGCCGCGCCATCATGGACAATCGCCAATCCGTTCGTGCTTGGCGTTAAACCGCATTGTGCCATTGCCCATGCCATCAAGGTCCATCTTCATCTTGGCATCGAATTGCGAGCCAGTTGGCGTGGCAGTGCCTTTCATCTCCATGCGTGCCTCACCCTGATCGGTCTGGCACAGCATCACGGCATCAAGCTTGCCGCCTGCGACATTGAATTTCTCGTAGCGGCACGATCCATCCTGCCCGCGCTTCATCATCTCTTCGAAGCCTTCGGCCACGTCATCTTCGGTGAGGCAATATTCGTTGGTCGTCGTCATCCCACCGCCATGCCCCTGCATGGAAGCGCCCATGCCGGGCACATCAATGCCTGTCATGGTGATGGTGGCACGGTAAAGCCCTGCCTCGGGCTTGGGCATATCGGCCGCCGCCCCTGCCGCCTCGCTTGCCGAGATACTGCCATCGCCATCAGCATCGACATCGCTGCTGCCTGAACAAAAGGTCAAAAGCAGCGCTGTTGTTATTGCACCGGCGATCATTGCTGTGCGACGCATCGCTTCACCCCTTTGTCTTGCCTGTTGATGGGTCAAGACTACGCTGCGCCGGGCCACTTCACAAGCGCGCGCCCTGCCCTCATATGGCGGGGATGGCTGAACTCATCATCCGCAGAGGCCTTGCCGAGCCAGAAACCGGCGCAGAGTTTGTGCCGCACCGGCCCGCGCGCCCCGAAAAGTCGATGGGCGGGCGGCCTTTCAAGATCGTCTCGGATTACGAGCCTGCCGGCGACCAGCCAACCGCAATCGCGGAATTGACGAAAAGCGCGCTCGCCGGCGAGAAAACGCAGGTGCTGCTCGGCGTGACCGGATCAGGCAAGACCTTCACCATGGCCAAGGTGATCGAGACGCTGCAACGCCCGGCCCTGATCCTTGCCCCCAACAAGATCCTTGCCGCGCAGCTTTACGGCGAATTCAAGAGCTTCTTCCCCGAAAACGCGGTCGAATATTTCGTTTCCTATTACGATTATTACCAGCCCGAAGCCTACGTGCCGCGCTCCGATACCTATATCGAGAAGGAATCGAGCGTTAACGAAGCAATCGACCGGATGCGCCATTCGGCCACCCGCGCGCTGCTGGAACGCGATGATGTGATCATCGTCGCCTCGGTCTCATGCCTTTACGGGATCGGCTCGGTCGAAACCTATTCCGCGATGATCTTCGACATCAAGGCGGGCGAGACGGTCGACCAGCGCGAGTTGATCAGGAAGCTCGTCGCCCTGCAATACAAGCGCAATGATGCCGCCTTCACGCGCGGCTGCTTCCGGGTACGCGGCGATAGCCTCGAAATCTTCCCATCGCACTATGAAGACATGGCCTGGCGCGTCAGTTTTTTCGGCGACGAGATCGAGGCGATCGCCGAATTCGATCCGCTCACCGGCACCAAGGGCGCAAGCCTCGACAAGGTTCGGGTCTATGCCAATTCGCACTATGTGACGCCGGGGCCAACGATGAAACAGGCCACCGAGGCGATCAAGTTCGAGCTGGAAGAGCGGCTGAAAGAGTTGGAAGCCGAAGGCAAGCTCTTGGAGCGGCAAAGGCTGGAACAACGCACGCATTTCGATCTTGAAATGATCGCGGCGACCGGCAGCTGTGCGGGGATCGAGAATTACTCGCGCTTTCTCACCGGCAGGCTCCCCGGCGAACCGCCGCCGACCCTGTTCGAATACCTCCCCGAAAACGCGCTGCTGTTTGTCGATGAAAGCCACCAGACGGTGCCGCAGATCGGCGCCATGGCCAAAGGCGACCACCGCCGCAAGCTGACGCTGGCGGAATATGGCTTCCGCCTTCCGAGCTGCATCGACAACCGCCCCTTACGCTTCAACGAATGGGACGCGATGCGCCCGCAGACCTTTGCGGTCAGCGCGACGCCCGGCCACTGGGAGATGGAGCAGACTGGCGGCGTCTTCGCCGAACAGGTGATCCGCCCCACCGGCCTGATCGATCCGCCGGTCACGATCCGCCCGGTCGAGGATCAGGTGCAAGACTGTATCCAGGAATGCCTCGCCACCGCCAAGCTTGGCTACCGCACGCTGGTGACCACGCTGACCAAGCGCATGGCCGAAGACCTCACCGAATTCATGCACGAGGCGGGCGTGCGGGTGCGCTACATGCACTCGGATGTCGAGACTTTGGAGCGCATCGAGCTGATCCGCGATCTGCGGCTCGGGGTCTATGATGTGCTGGTCGGCATCAACCTGCTGCGCGAAGGCCTCGACATTCCCGAATGCGGGCTGGTCTGCATTCTCGATGCCGACAAGGAGGGCTTCCTGCGCAGCGAAACCTCGCTGATCCAGACCATCGGTCGCGCCGCGCGCAATGTCGATGGGCGGGTGATCCTCTATGCCGACCGCGTGACCGGCAGCATGGAGCGCGCGCTCGCAGAAACCGACCGTCGCCGTTCCAAGCAGCAGGCGTTCAACGAAGAACACGGAATCACGCCGCAGACGATCAAGCGCAACATCCACGATATCGTCGCTCATTCAGCGGCGCAGGATAGCGTTCTGGTGGATACCGGCGACGATGAACGCAACAACCTCGTCGGGCATAACCTTCGCTCGTACATCGAGGATCTCGAAAAACGGATGCGCGATGCCGCCGCCAATTTGGAGTTCGAGGAAGCCGGCAGGTTACGCGATGAAATCCGCCGATTGGAAGCGGACGAGCTCGGCATCCCCGACGGCGAGAAGAAGGCACCGATGGTCGGTCGCTCGAACGAGGGTAAACCGGGCACGCGCAAAACCCGCTATGGCAAGACGCGGTACAAGCGGATGGGTGGGAAGCCTTAGGCCACCCCCTTGAACCCTGCTCGCATCCCTGCCACTTCCCTCGCTCTATGACCAAGCGAATCCTTGCCGCGCTGGCCGCTGTCAGCACCCTCGCCCTTGCTGTCCCCACCGCCGCGCAGGACGCGCCCAAGGCTGATCCCGCCAAAACCGAGGCGGCCAAGCCTGCACCGCCCGTTGCACAGGTCCGCACCCGCGATCTGGCAGGCACCTTCGGCGGGCAGCGCATCAATTATCGCGTGACTATGGCCGATACGATCCTCAGCACTGATGAGGGCAAGGCCGAAGCGGTGATCGTCACGACTTCCTACGTGAAGACCCCGCTCGATCCCTCGCGTCCGGTGTTCTTCATCTATAATGGCGGGCCGGGCTCAGGATCGGTGTGGCTCCAGATGGGCGCGTTCGGGCCGAAGCGGGTCGCGATTCCCTCAGACGCCAAAGACGATGGCGCCCCGCCCTATCCGCTGCTCGACAATCCCGACAGCCTGCTCGATGTCGCAGACCTTGTGTTCATCGATCCGCCGGGAACGGGTTTCAGCTATCTCACGCAAGGCACTGATCCCAAGAAGTATTATGGGCTGAAGCAGGATGCCCGCGCTGTCGGCCAGGTGATCCGCCGCTGGCTGAACGATAATGGCCGCTGGAACAGCCCCAAATATCTCGGCGGTGAAAGCTACGGCACCAGCCGCACCGCCATGGTGATCGACGAGCTGGAAGGCGGCACTTATAACGATGTCGCGTTCAACGGGCTGATCCTGATTTCCACGATCCTCGATTTTGCCGGACGTGAACCGACCCCGGGCAATGAAATGGCCTACGTCGTCGCGCTGCCCAATATGGCGACGGCGGCCTATTATCATGGCAAGGCTCAGGCGCCTTCGGTCGAAGCGATTGCCGAAGAAGCGCGCCGCTTTGCCATCGGACCTTACGCCACGGCTTTGCTCAAAGGGCAGGAACTGCCCGCCGAGGAACGCGCCAGCGTGCGCCGGGAACTCGCCCGGTTGACGGGGCTTTCGGAAACCTATCTCGAACAGGCGGACCTGCGCGTCACCGATCAGCGGTTCTACAAGGAATTGCTGCGTGATCGCGGGCTGTCCATCGGACGGCTGGATTCGCGCTACACCGGTCGCGACTACGACAATGCCGGGGAAACGCCGGATGCCGATCCCAGCTTCTACGGTATTGATGGCGGCTACACCGCGGCGATCAACAGCTGGACGCGCGAGACATTGGGCTACCAGACCACGCGCGAATACCAGTCCATCGGCAGCGAGCCGGGACGGCAGTGGGATTGGTCACTGGGAAGCGGCTGGGGCCGCAATGCCTACCTCAACATCGCGCCGCTGATTGGCCGCGCACTGCGCCAGAATTCCCAGCTCCGCGTGTTCAACGGGCAAGGCTGGTATGATTTCGCCACGCCCTTTTTCGGCGCGGAATACTCTCTGAAACGCACCGGCATCCCGCAGGATCGGATCACCTGGAAGTATTACGATGCTGGCCACATGATGTATATCCGCGACGAGGACCGCGCCAAGCTCAGCGCGGATCTGCGCGCGTTCATCCGGGCGCGGTGAGGCGGACGCTGCCCATGCCAGCCCGTCACGCGGCAAGCCTGATCGCTCTGCTGGCCGCTGCGGCAATTCCGGCTTGCAAGCCTCCGCCCACTGATAGCGACATGGCCCGTGCGGCAACCATTGTCAGCCTGCAGGCCCCTTCAGCCCCGCATCCTTCGCCGGATACCAAGGATGCCATCTGGCGGTTGAGCGAGAAACAGGAGGGCCGCCTTGTCTATGGTGTTCCGGGCGAGCCTGCGCTGCTGGCGCTGGAATGTCGCCCCGGCCCAGACGAAGCGATGGGGATCATCCGCATCATGCGCTATGCCCCCGCCGACAGGGATGCCGGTGCCCTGCTTGCACTCATTGGCAATGGCGCGATCGGACGGCTCGAAGTGGATGCCACACGGCAGGGCAAGCGCCAGATCTGGCAGGGCGAAGCTCCCGCGGACAATATCGGCTGGGAACCACTCGATGGCCCGCGCGAGATTACGGCAACGGTGCCGGGCGCCGGGCTGGTGAGGCTCAATCCGAGCCCGCTGCCGATGCAGTTCCTGCGCGATTGCCGGAGCCCTGCGCCCGCTGAATAAGCATGTCGGGTGTCAGGACCTGCGGCAATT
>JBKBMC010000103.1:0-6205 GCA_046296075.1 Erythrobacter sp.
GGGGATCGGCGACACGCCTTCGAACAGCGGGCCGAACGGAACGGGTGGGGAGCTTCTGTTGCCCGGCGCTCCCCGTGCCGCTGGAATCCGCTTCTGTTGCCCGGTGCGGTCCAACCGCGCTATTTTGGTGTAACCTTAGGCCGTTAAGCCGTCAGGTTACGCCGCAATCGCGAGTGCTTCGTTATCGTTGGCACTTGTGTATGGGCCGTCACGGTGGTCCCATTCCGAGCAAAAACCAGCGCTTTTCAACACACGTCGATCCTGGTTCGGCCCCATCAGGAGTTGCGACGCCCTTGGTGAAGGAGCCGCCGCTTCTGGTGGAGCCGCCGGGTACTGCCCCCGGGTCCGTTGTGCCTATTGCACGCCGCAATTTATCGCCATAGTCGGTTGCCCGACACAGCTCATATAGCGCGCCCAAGCTGAATGTGAAGTGGACGAAGCGTCCTTCACTTCTTCAGAAGATCGCGGATCTCCGTCAGCAATTCGATGTCGGTGGGGCCAGTGGGCGCTTCGGACGCGGCTTCTTCAGCCTTGGCAAAGCGTGCCTGCACCTTGTTGGCATAGCGCACCAGCAGGAAGATGATGAAGGCAAGGATCAGGAAGTTGATCGCCGCGGTCACCAATGCGCCATACCCGATCATTGCGGCGCCAGCCTCCTTGAGAGCGGCATAATCTGTCGTCGAGCCAGCGTAATCCGCCGGAACGCTGAGCAGGATGAAGTAACTCGAAAAATCCGCTCCGCCGAAAATGAAGCCCACCAGCGGCATGATCACATCCTCGGTTAGCGAGGTGACGATGGTGCCGAAAGCACCTGCGATGATGACGGCAACCGCCAGTTCAAGCACATTGCCCTTGGCGATAAAGTCTCTGAATTCCGCAAGCATCATGATCCCCTGTTGTCAGTTGCTGCCGCACCAAGGTCTGGCACCGAAAATCAGCCTTGCCAAGACGTTGTCCGGCCTGCCAACGCTTGAACCGGCAAAGCGGTGTGCTATATCCACAATACAGATTAGATGCTTCGCCCGCCTGTTGTCATGCAGTCGGCGCCCTGAGGAGAACTCATCCCATGAATCTTACCAACCTTGTCCGCGGCGCACTGGTCGCGGTTGCAGCGATGAGCCTCGCAGCCTGCGGGATCAACTCGGTCCCCGCCGCGGAGGAACAGGCCCAGGCCAAGTGGGCCGATGTTGAAGCGCAGTTCCAGCGCCGCTCGAACCTGATCCCCAATCTCGCCGAAGTAACCAGGGGCGCTGCCGAGAACGAACGCACGATCCTCACGGAAGTGACAGAGGCCCGCGCCCGCGCGACGAGCGTCAATATAACTGCCGATGATCTGGATGATCCAGCCAAGATGGAGCAATTCGCGGCAGCACAGGGACAGATCAGTCAGGGCCTTGGCCGTCTGCTCGCCAGCTTTGAAGCCTATCCGCAGATCCAGTCCAACCAGAACTTCCTTGCGTTGCAAAGCCAGCTCGAAGGCACCGAAAACCGCATCGCTGTTGCCATCCGCGACTACAACGAAGCGGTGCGCCAGTATAACACCACGATCCGGACCTTCCCCGATATCATTGGGGCCAAGGTGATCCACGGCGCCAAGCCGCTGGTGCCTTATAAGGCGGCAACTCCCGGGGCCGATGTCGCGCCGCAGCTTGATCTGACCACGGGCTGAATGGCATGATCCGCCCGATAAACCGGGCCATGCTCGCCCTGCTGGCAGTGCTGGCAGGCCTGCTGGCTCCGGCTTTGCTGTCGCCGCTCGCTGCCCAGCCCAAGTTTCCCGAGCTATCGGGGCGCGTGGTGGACGAAGCAGGGATCCTCCCGCCCGAAGTCGAAGCGCGTTTGACCGCCCAGCTTGAAGAGCTCGAGACCACGACCCAGCGTCAGCTTGTGGTGGCGACCATCGGCGACCTCAATGGCTATGACATTTCGGATTATGGGTACCAGCTGGGCCGGGCGTGGGGGATCGGTGACAAGGAGCGCAACGACGGCGCGCTGCTGCTGGTCGCTCCCAATGAACGCCGCGTGCGGATCGAGGTAGGCTATGGCCTCGAAGGCTATCTGACCGACGCCCTTTCGGCCCTGATTATCCAGAACACCATAATTCCGCGATTCCGGGACGGTGATTTCCCCGGCGGGATCGAAGCAGGCACTGCTGCGATCATCGAGCAATTGCAGTTGCCCCCTGAAGAAGCCGAGCGGATCGCCGCAAGCGCCGGGAAAAAGCGCGCCAGCAAGGGCGGCGTACCGGTGGGGCTGATCTTCTTCCTGTTGTTCATCTTCCTGTTCTTCATCCTGCCGCTGATCCGGGCGGGCCGATCGCGGCGCTATACCGCGAGCGGTGCGGGTCCATGGGGCGAGCGCCCTTCGGCCAGCCGCACTGCGCGCGATACCGCCACGGATATCATCCTTTGGGAAGTCAGCAGCGCGATACTGCGCGGCGCAATGTCGGGCGACGGCAAGGGTGGCGGTGGTGGCTGGGGCGGCGGAGGCTTTGGCGGCGGCGGCGGCTCGTTCGGAGGCGGCGGCGCCTCCGGGGGGTGGTGATGGCCTATCTCGACGAACATGGCCGTGCCCTCGTCGCGTCAGCCGTGACCGAGGCCGAAGCAACTACTTCGGGTGAAATCGTCACCATCCTCACTGATCAGAGCGACAGCTACAATGATGTCGCGGTGATGTGGGCGGCCGGTGCGAGCTTTGCCACGATGAGCCTGTTTGCATTGCTGCCCCGCCCCTTCCTTGATCTATGGGATCGGCTGGTGGCAGGCTGGGGCCACCAATGGACGACGGGCGAGCTTGCCAGCATGGTGATCGCGCTCGGCCTGATTGCTTTCTTCGCCATGCTCGGTGTGCAGCAATATCAGCCACTCAAACTCGCGCTGGTGCCGGGCGCACTCAAGACAGCGCGCGCCCATGCGGCTGCGATCCGGCTGTTCAAGGCGGGCACTGAGCAGCGCACTTCGGATCACACCGGCGTGCTGATCTACCTCAGCCTTGCCGACCATCGCGCCGAAATCCTCGCCGACACCACGATCGCGGCGAAAGTCCCGCCCGAGGTGTGGGGGGAGGCGATGGGCGACATGCTGGTTGAAATCCGTAAAGGCTGCATCGCGGAAGGCCTTGCCGCAGGCGTGCGCGATGTGGGTTTTGTGCTGGCCGAGCACTTTCCCAAACCTCAGGGCGACAAAAACCAGCTGCCCGACGGCCTGATCGAACTCTAGAGAGCCGTATCACGATGCCCCACCCACTGATGCCGCCTCCCGAGGCCTTCGTGCGCGATCGCGATGCCGACAAGCCGGAGGAAATCGTCTGGCCGGGTCGCTTCATCACAGCAAAGCGACGCGGGCGCTGGGAATATGTCGGAAGGCCGCGCAATATTCGTGCCGCCGCCATCATCACGATCGATGAGGATGCTGACGGCACGCGCCATGTCATTCTGGTGAGCCAGTACCGGGTGCCACTTGGCCGGTACTGCCTCGAAATCCCGGCTGGCCTCGTCGGTGATCAGGCTGGTTCAGAGGATGAGAGCGCCCTTGCGGCCGCTGCGCGCGAGCTGGAAGAGGAAACGGGCTATCGTGCAAGCCAACTGGAGATCATCGGCGAATTCTATTCCTCACCCGGCATAGTCTCCGAATGTTTCACCCTTCTACGCGCCACACGGCTCCAGCGCGTCGGTGCCGGTGGCGGTGAGGGCGATGAAAACATCCTCGTTCACCGCATTCCCGTGGATGAGATTGCGGATTTCGTTGCCGCATGGCGTGAAGCAGGCCACGGAGTGGATGTGCGGGTCGCGCTGTTTCTGACAAAAGATTTTCTGGGAGAGTAGATCATGGCTGGACGGGTGGCGGGCAAACTCGCGCTGGTAACCGGAGGCGCGCAGGGCCTCGGCAGGGCGCATTGCATCAGGCTTGCCGAAGAAGGTGCGCGGGTGCTGGCAACTGATATCAACGCCGCCGGTGCCGAGGAAACCGCCGCACTCATCAACGAACGGCTCGGCTCAGGCACGGCCTTCGGCATGGGCCATGATGTAACGGATCCGGCGCAGTGGGAAGCAGCGGTCGACGCGGCGCGCCAGCAATTAGGCGGGCTCAATGTGCTCGTCAACAATGCCGGGATCGGGGTTGCCGGCAATATCGAGACCTGCAAGTTCGAAGACTGGCAGCGCTGTTTCGATATCAATGTGAATTCGATCTTCCATGGCTGCCAGAAGGCGCTGCCGCTTATGCGCGAACACGCGCCGGGCTCGATCATCAATATCTCGAGCATCGCGGGGCTGATCGCGAGCGATACCATGCCCGCCTATAATGCCTCCAAGGCGGCGGTTTGGATGCTCAGCAAATCGATCGCGCTGCATTGCGCCAAGAAGGGCATGCAGATCCGCTGCAATTCAGTGCATCCGACCTTTGTGGACACCCCGATCCTCGACGGCACGGCCAAGGCCCATGCGCTCGACAAGGATGTATTGCTGGAAAAACTGGCACGGCAGATCCCGCTCAAATTCGTGGGCGAACCGAATGATATCGCCAATGCGGTGGTTTATCTGGCGAGCGATGAAAGCCGCTTCATGACAGGCGCTGAAATCAAGCTCGATGGCGGAATTTCGGCGATGTGACCCGCAGGCAGGCGGGCGCCCCGTCCGGCGCCCGTTGGCCTGTGATCAATCCGCGATCAGCGCGATCGCAAGGTAGATCAGGATGAAGCTGCCGACGCCGAGCAGCGCGCCGGCGACAAAGCCGATCCGCACGAGCATCGGGTCAACATCAAAGTAGTTACCGATCCCGGCGCACACGCCGAAAATCTTCGAATTGCCCTTGTCGAGACGGAAGCCCGCACTCGGCGGCTTGCTGTCATTGGGGGTGATGCTGTTCATGTGGGGCACTCCTGTGGACACGGTTGTGATTAATCCGAAGCTCTGGCCTGACGCCAGGCTTACGCCATCAAGCTCGGGCTGGCCGGGATGATAGCATAGGCGAGGAAAGCCGCCGAGATCATCACCGAAAAAGCCGCAGAAGCGAGGCGGATGCCGAAGTTGTTGCCGAACATGGGTTAGGTTTCCTTTTACTTGGTCTGGCGCGCGGTGCGTCAGGCAATGATGCTGGGGCTGGCGGGAAGGATCGCATAGGCAAGCAGGCTGGCCGAAATGACGACCGAGACAGCAGCAGCGAAGAAGCGATCAGCGAAATTGGTTGCGAACATGGTATGTACTCCTTGGTGTGTTTTGCGAATTCCCCGGCCTATCCGGGGGACGAGAAACACTCTGCACAAGGTGTGCCAAACTCGAAAAATGGCGGAAATCCGCCGTTTCCATGCTTTCGTTCGGCAAACAGCTTATTCAGCGATCCGAAAGCTTGGCAAATTTTCCCAAGTCTTGGGATGCCGAGATTTCATCCCTGACCCTTCCCTTTGTTCAGGCCTCTCGCTAACCGCTCGAGAGCCATGGCGCTCAGCAAAATCACCATTGCCAACTTCCGCAATCACGCCGCGACCACGCTCGGCGAGACAGCGCATTTCAACCTGCTGGTGGGAGCCAACGGCGCCGGCAAAACCAACCTGCTCGAGGCGATTTCCCTGCTCGGTGCGGGCCGCGGGCTGCGGCGAGCGGCGCTGGGCGATCTGCCACGCAAGCCTGCTGCGGGCGAGCCTGCCCTGCCCTTTGCCATCGGCGCGAGCCTGATCGAACAAGGGCAAGTCTCCGCGCGGCTCGGCACTTATACCGAAGCGGGTCAGCCGGGCCGCCGCCTGGTGCGGATCAACGGCGCCGCGGCCAGTGCCAATGCGCTTGGCGAATGGCTGGCCCTGTCATGGCTGACCCCGGCAATGGACGGGCTGTTTACTGACAGCGCGGGTGCGCGGCGGCGCTTTGTCGATCGCATGGCGCTCGCCATTGCGCCCGATCATGCCCGCCGCGTGGCGCAGTTCGAAACCGCCTTGCGCGAACGGGGGCGTTTGCTCGAAGCGCGCGGCGATGCCGGATGGCTTGATGCCATTGAAGTGCAGGTAGCCGAGCATGGTGCGCAGCTCCATCGCACCCGCGCCGAACTGGTCAGCCTGCTGCGCGACGAACTCTCTGCATTGCCCGCCGAGCCTTTTGCCAAGCCGCACCTCACCCTGAACGCAGGAGGCCCAATCGATGCCGCAGGCCTACGCGCAGAGTTAGCCCGCAACCGCCCACGCGATCGCGCTGCAGGCCGGGCGCTCACCGGGCCGC
>JBKBMC010000104.1:0-6190 GCA_046296075.1 Erythrobacter sp.
GGCACCAAGTTCGGCTGCGGGGTTGCCCAATGCGGGGCCTGTACAGTTCATGTCGATGGGGAGCCGACCCGTGCCTGCATTACGCCGCATGACGCGCTCGAAGGCGCTGCCATCACAACCATCGAAGGGGTTGAAGGCAGCGCAGCCGATGCCATTCGCAAGGCGTGGATCGCCAATGATGTGCCCCAGTGCGGCTATTGCCAGTCAGGGCAGATCATGGCGGCGACGGCTTTGCTGCGCGACAATCCCAAGCCGGATGATGCAGCTATTGACGAGGCGATGAGCGGCAATCTGTGCCGCTGTGCGACCTATATGAGCATTCGCCGCGCCATCAAGGAAGCGGCATCGATGGTCTGATCGCGGGCTGCAAAGTTTTTGCAAGCCGTGCGCGTCAATTTGCGCTAAGGGCCGCTCGAACCCGGCGAATGGCGTGCTGACTTTGTCTCCGCTTCCGCCTCTGACCGCCCTTTCCAGCCTTTTCCTGCACACTGCTGCGCGACTTTCGCAGGCATGCGCCGCGAAACACATGATTCGAGCTTTCTTTATGACGACCTTTCCTGCTCTTCCTGCCGCCATCGAAGCGGCGCTTGCCGAACGCGGTTACAGCACTGCCACCCCCGTTCAGGCCGAAGTCCTCCGCCCTGAAGCCATCGGCCGCGACCTTGTGGTCTCGGCGCAGACCGGTTCGGGCAAGACTGTGGCCTTCGGCCTCGCGATGGCGGACGATCTGCTTGATGGCGATGGCCGCATCGGCTTTGCGCCCGTGCCGCTGGCGCTTGTCATCACCCCGACGCGTGAACTTGCCTTGCAGGTGAGCCGCGAACTCGCATGGCTCTATGGACGCACCGGTGCCCGCGTGGCGACCTGCGTGGGCGGCATGAACCCTTCGGCCGAACGCAAGGTGCTTTCATCCGGCCCGGCCATCGTGGTCGGCACGCCGGGACGCCTGCGCGATCATTTCGAACGTGGTGCGCTTGATCTTTCGGCGCTGGCCGTAGCCGTGCTCGATGAAGCGGACGAGATGCTCGATATGGGCTTTCGCGAAGAGCTTGAAGCTATCCTTGATGCCACCCCGCAAGGGCGGCGCACGCTGCTGTTCTCGGCGACGATGCCGCGCCCGATCGAAGCGCTGGCGCGGCGTTATCAGCACGATGCCTTGCGCATCGCCACGCTCAGCGAAGGCCGCGGGCATGGCGATATTGCCTATCAGGCTGTCACCGTATCTCCGACCGAGATCGAGAACGCCGTCGTTAATCTGCTGCGCTTCCACGAGGCGGAAACGGCTATCCTGTTTTGCGCCACGCGTGAAAAGGTACGCCACCTTCATGCCACCTTGCAGGAGCGAGGTTTTGCTGTGGTCGCTCTTTCGGGTGAACATTCGCAAAGTGAACGCAATCAGGCGTTGCAGGCCTTGCGCGACGGGCGGGCGCGGGTCTGCGTGGCAACCGATGTTGCCGCGCGCGGCATCGATTTGCCGACGCTCAGCCTGGTGATCCATGTCGAAATCCCGCGTGATGCCGAAACCTTGCAACACCGTTCGGGCCGCACTGGCCGGGCGGGCCGCAAAGGCATCGCGGTGCTGATTGTGCCTTTCTCGGCGCGCCGCCGGGTTGAGGCGATGCTCGGCCGTGCGCGGATCGCGGCGGAATGGCAGGACGTGCCCGACCGCGAGGCGATTGGCGAACGTGACCGGGCACGTCTGCTGGAAAAGCTGCTTGCTCCGGTCGAGATCGAGGATGCCGACCGGGCGCTGGCGCAGCATCTGCTGACCGAACGCTCGTCCGAGGAGATTGCGGCGATGCTGGTGCACGCCCACCGCGCCAGCATGCCGGAGCCGGAAGACCTTATCGCCAACACGCCGCAAGCCCGCGCCGATGCGCAGAAAGATCGTCACCGCCCCGGTTTCGAGGACACGGTGTGGTTCCGCATGGATATCGGGCGCAGCGATAATGCCGATCCGCGTTGGATCTTGCCGGTGCTGTGTCGCCGGGGGCATATCACGCGCAATGAAATCGGCGCCATCCGCATTGCTCAGGAGGAGACCTGGTTCCAGATCCCGCGCGCCATTGCGGACAAGTTCGCCGCTGCTGCTGCCCGCACCGGCGAGGCAGAGAGCGACGAGGGCGCACTGGTGATCGAACGCTCCGATGCAGGCCCGCGCGAGGTGGCACGCAGTAATCGCCAGCGCCGCCCGTCGCGCAGCACGCCGGATAATGGCTTCGTCAAAGCCAAGCCGGTGGCGCGCAAGTTCGGCAAGAAGCCGCACGGGCGCCCGGCATCAGCCGCACCCGCAGGTGGCAAGCCCGCCGGTCGTCCCCACGCCAAGAAGCCGCACAAGCGCAAGCAGCCCTGATCGCGCGTTCGAATCGCTGGAAAACTTTCCGGCGCGCCTTTGCGCCAGCGCGGCGGCTGCCTAATCGGTAAAGGGTGAGTGCACCCATCGATATCGGCCGTGACGCCAGCGGGCAGGGGATTGCCATCGACCTTGAGGAGCTGCTTGCCACGCGCCTGCTGGTGCAGGGCAATTCCGGCTCGGGCAAATCGCACCTGTTGCGCCGTCTGCTTGAGGAATGCGCTGGCAAGGTGCAGCAGGTGGTGATCGACCCCGAGGGCGATTTCGTCACGCTCGCCGAGTATTTCGGCCATGTCGTGATCGACGGCGCGGCCTATTCCGCGCGCGAAATCGAAGCGCTGGCGCTTCGTGTCCGGCAGCACCGCGCTTCGGTAGTGCTGGCGCTTGATGAGCTTGAGGTCGAACAGCAGATCCGATGTGCCGCCCTGTTCCTGACAGCACTGTTCGATGCCCCGCGCGAGCACTGGTATCCTGCGCTCGTCGTCGTGGACGAGGCGCAGATGTTCGCGCCTGCGGTAGCCGGTGAGATCAGCGATGACACCCGCCGCCTGACGCTTTCGGCGATGACCAACCTGATGTGCCGGGGGCGCAAGCGCGGCCTTGCCGGGATTGTGGCGACCCAGCGGCTTGCCAAACTCGCCAAGAATGTTGCTGCCGAGGCATCGAACTTCCTGATGGGGCGCACCTTCCTCGATATCGACATGCAGCGTGCTGCCGATCTGCTCGGCATGGACCGGCGGCAGGCCGAGCGGATCCGTGATCTGCAACGCGGCCAGTTCCTCGGGCTTGGCCCCGCGATCAGTCGTCGCCCGGTGGCGGTCAATGTCGGTCCGGTTCGCACCGCGGCGCGCGGCGCAGCGCAAGTGCTGGTGCCGCTTCCCGATGCGGCGGGCGAGGAAATGGAAGCGCTGCTGACTGACCGGCTGACCGAGGCCGCGAGTGAGCCTGTGCCGCAGCGACCCGCACCCCGGCTACGGCCCGCTGCCGAGATTGCGCTGGCGCTATCCGCCGCGCCAGCAGCGCCGCTTGCCGCGCTGGCTGATGCGCCCGAAGCCGTGCCGGTAACCAACCCTGCGCCGCGTGCTGATCTGCCTGTTGCCCAAAGCGATACCAGCATTGCCGATGTGGTGCGTGCGCTTGCCGCGCAGGATGGCGCGACTTTTCTGCCCGCTGCCCAGTTGTTCCGCGATTTCGCGATCCGCTGCCGTCAGCGCGGCATTGCCAGCGCGCATATCGACATCGCCGGGTTCCGCCGTCTGTTCGCCTGCGCGGTTGGCGGGCTAGACCGTCTCGAAGAGCCTGAGCGGTCCTCGGTCGAAAAGATGATCGAAGGGGTCGAGGATGATGTGCTTGCCCCCTATCTCGCGATGGTTGTGGCTGCATCGCTGGGCGAGCCGATGCCTGATGATGATGAACTGGCACGCATCTATGGCAGTTCGTCACCGAGCCGGGTGCGCCGCCTGCTTGATCACCTCAAACGCAGCGGGCTGATCGTTGTGCGCGAGGAATTCGGCGGGGAACGCCGCATTTCCGTTCCGGGAGTGATGAAACAAACCCGCGCTGCCAAGGTCGCCTGACTGGCAAGCAGCTTCGCGCGCCTGGCCACTTCCGTTGCACAGTAACGCCTCGGCATCGTTTCGACACATCTCGAAATATGGATTGACTCGCAGGGCGGCCGCATTACTTCGAAGATTCTAGAAAGGTGGTGGTGATGGGCGATCTCCATATGCAGGTGTGGGCGGTCGATGCGCTGGGCGCTCTGGCTCATGAAACGCGGCTGTCGGTGTTCCGCATGTTGGTCAAGGCTGGCCCGGATGGCATGATCGCTGGCGCGATCGCCGAACAGCGCGGCGTCCCGCCCTCTACGATGTCGCATCATCTCGCCACTCTGGAGCGCGCAGGGCTGGTGCAGTCGACACGCGAAAGCCGCCTGATTCATTATCGCGCCGATTTTTCTGCCATGCGGCAACTCCTGACATTTCTGACGCAGGATTGCTGTCAGGGGATGCCTGAAATGTGTTCAGACCTGATGGCGGGGCTTGGCTGCGAACCGCAAGGGCAAGGCTCATAATGTCAGATGCACCCTTTACCGTGCTGGTGCTGTGCACTGGCAATAGCGCGCGCTCTATCCTGGGGGAGGCGCTGTTCAATCAGCTGGGGGAGGGGCGGGTGCGGGCCTTCAGCGCAGGAAGCAAGCCCAAAGGCGCGCCGCATCCGGGCGCGCTCAGGCTGCTGGCGCGGCGAGGGATCGATACGGCCGCGTTCCGTTCGAAGAGCTGGGATGCGTTCAGCGGCCCCGATGCACCCGCGATCGATCTTGCGATCACGGTCTGCGGCAATGCTGCGGGCGAGGCGTGCCCGGTGTTTCGCGGCAGCCCGCACACCGCGCATTGGGGCTTGCCCGATCCGGCCGATATGACCGGCAGCGAGGCCGAAATCGACGCCGCCTTCGAGGAAACATGGCGCCTGCTTGAAATGCGGGTGAGAGCATTTCTCGCGCTTGATCTGGCGATGCTTGATCAAAAGGCCATGGCGGATGCCATTGCCGCGATCGGCCAGATGGAAGGAGCTGCGTGATGAGCGAATTCCAGCGCCTGCGCACGCTTGCCGATCCTGCGCATTTGCCGGCACTAAGGCCTGAATATCTCCACGCCCGTCCGGCGTCGGGCCTCGGGCCGCTCGATCCGCCACCGCGGGTGCTGCTGCTCTACGGCTCGCTGAGGGAGCGCTCCTTCTCACGCCTGGCGGTCGAGGAGGCCGCGCGGCTGTTGCAGTTCTTCGGCTGCGAGACGCGCATTTTCGATCCCGCCGACCTGCCCCTGCCTGATCGCATCACGGGCGACGACCACCCGGCGGTGCACGAGTTGCGCGAACATTCGCTGTGGTCCGAAGCGCAAGTGTGGTGCAGCCCGGAACGTCACGGCACGATCACCGGCATCATGAAGGCGCAGATCGATCATCTGCCGCTTGCCTATAAAGGCCTGCGTCCAACACAGGGCCGCACGCTGGCGGTAATGCAGGTCAACGCCGGATCGCAGAGCTTCAACACCGTCAACGCTCTGCGCATTCTCGGCCGGTGGATGCGGATGTTCACCATTCCCAACCAGTCCTCGGTCGCCAAGGCCTATGAGGAATTTGACGACGCCGGACGGATGAAGCCTTCTGCCTATTACGACAGGATCGTCGATGTGATGGAGGAGTTGGTGCGTTTCACGGTGCTGCTGCGTCCGCATGCCGATCAACTGGTTGATCGCTATTCCGAGCGGAAAGACCGCAATGAGCCCGTCGACACGCCGGTTGAAGGAGCAGGCCTTGCGCTCCCGCGTTAGGCGCAAGGTTGCCACACGCGGTGTGGCTTGCGCTGTGCTTTCGCGGTTCGCTGCAAGCCCGGCGTGGGCTGCTGAGCACGACTTTCAGCAATGGACTTTGCTGGTGGCGCAACTTCGTCGGGGTTGCGGTGCCGATTGCCAAAGGCCTTACGGTCGAGCCGGGCTATCTCAATCAGGCCGTGATCCGGCCGGGCGAGGACCGGTTTGATCATATCGCCAGCATGACAATGTTCTACCGGTTCTGACGATGCTCTGGTGATCGGTCGGAGATGACTTCATCCTTGAAGGGATGGCAGTTCGGGGCCCGCTTTCAGGCGGCACGACGGTATACTGATGTGCATTGGCACACCTGCCGATTTCGCAATTTCGACTGAATCTCTGGTTTTATGGTGGGCGGTAACGGGCTCGAACCGCTGACCCTCTCGGTGTAAACCTGCGAAATAAAATTATTACATGATATTACTACATATCAAGATTAGGGGATTTTACCAAGTAGAAGTCTGATTTT
>JBKBMC010000105.1:0-5989 GCA_046296075.1 Erythrobacter sp.
AAGGCATAGGCGGCGGCGTGCGATTTGTTGAAGCCGTAGCCTGCGAACTTGTCGATCAAATCGAACAATTCATTGGCGCGTTTGGGTTCGATATCGGAAACCGCCTTGCAGCCTTCGACAAAGCGGCCGCGCTGCGCATCCATTTCGGCCTGCACCTTCTTGCCCATGGCGCGGCGCAGCAAGTCGGCATCGCCGAGCGAATAGCCCGCAAGGATCTGCGCGGCTTGCATCACCTGTTCCTGATAGACGAAAATGCCGTAGGTCTCGGCCAAGATGCCTTCCAGCCTGGGGTGCGGATATTCGATCGGCACCTCGCCCGCCTTGCGCTGGCCGAACAGCGGGATGTTGTCCATCGGCCCGGGGCGATAGAGCGAAACCAGCGCGATGATGTCGCCGAAATTGGTGGGCTTCACCGCTTTCAGCGTGCGCCGCATCCCTTCGGATTCCAGCTGGAACACGCCCACCGTGTTACCCGCCTGCATCAAATCATAAACTGCCGGATCATCAAGCGCGAGACTGTCGAGATCAATCGTGATGCCGCGCTCCGCCAGCAGATCGACCGCTTTCCGCAGCACTGACAGCGTTTTCAGGCCGAGGAAGTCGAACTTCACCAGCCCCGAACTTTCGACATGCTTCATGTCGAACTGCGTCACCGGCATATCCGAACGCGGATCGCGGTAAAGCGGCACGAGCTGCGCCAGTGGCCGGTCGCCAATCACCACCCCGGCGGCGTGGGTCGAGGAATTGCGCGGCGCGCCCTCCAACTCAAGCGCAAGATCGACGAGGCGCTTCACCTCGTTGTCGTTGTGATATTCGCGGGCGAAATCCGCCGCGCCATTGAGCGCGCGCGGCAAGGTCCACGGATCGGTCGGGTGGTTGGGGACCATCTTGCACAGGCGATCCACCTTGGTGAAGCCCATTTGCAGGATGCGCCCGCAATCGCGCAGTACCGCGCGGGCTTTCAATTTACCGAAGGTAATAATCTGCGCGACGTGATCAGCGCCATATTTCTGCTGCACATAGCGGATCACCTCGCCGCGGCGCGTTTCGCAGAAATCAATATCGAAGTCCGGCATCGAGACGCGTTCAGGGTTCAGGAAGCGTTCGAACAGCAGGCCCAGCTTCAAGGGATCGAGATCGGTAATGGTCAGCGCCCACGCGACCGCCGAACCCGCGCCCGAGCCGCGGCCCGGCCCTACGGGAATCCCCTGATCCTTCGCCCATTTGATGAAATCGGCCACGATCAGGAAGTAGCCGGGAAAGCCCATCTTCACGATCACGTCGATCTCGAATTCGAGGCGATCGAAATAGACCTTGCGCTCTTCCTCGGTGAGATCGGGATAGGCGGCAAGGCGGGCTTCCAGCCCCTGCCGCGAATCTTCTGCCAGCATCCGCGCCTCGCCCGCAAGGTCGCCCGCAAGGCTCGGCAGGATTGGCTTGCGATAGGGCGGTGCAAAGGCGCAGCGCTGCGCGATCACCAGCGTATTGGCGGTCGCTTCAGGAAGGTCGGCGAACAGTTCCTCCATCATCCTTGCCGATTTGACAAAAGCCTGCGGGTTGGAGCGTGGGCGATCTTCCGCCTCGATGTGGGTGGAATGCGCAATGCATAGCATCGCATCATGCGCCTTGTGCATGTGCGGTTCGGCGAAATTGGCCGGATTGGTCGCGACCAGCGGCAGATCGCGCGCGTAGGCCAGATCGATCAGCGCTTCTTCGGCGCGCTCGCAAATGGCATCGCCGTGGCGCGCCAGTTCGATGTAAAGCCGCCCCGGAAACAGCGACTGCAAGACATCGCACAGCGCTTCAGCAGCGGCGGTCTGGCCATCAGCCAACAGGCGTGTCAGCCCGCCCTCGCCCGCGCCTGTCAGCGCGATCACCCCATCAGTGTGCCCGCCAAGATCAGCCAGCGTGACATGCGGTTCGAGCTCCATCGGGCGATCCAGATGCGCTTTCGAAACGAGGTGGCACAGATTGCCGTAACCGGCCTCATCTTGAGCAAACAGTGGCAGGTAGTCGATGCTGCGGGCGGATGATCCCTCCACCCCTTCGCGCGCCACGCCCAGGAGGGCCCCGATGATCGGCTGGATGCCCTCGCCCTTGCAGGCCGATGCAAAGGCCACGACGCCGTAGAGGCCGTTGCGGTCGCAGATCGCAATCGCGGGAAAGCCCCGCTCCTTCGCCAGCTTGGCAATCGCCTTGGGATCGATTGCCCCTTCGAGCATCGAGTATGAGGAGAGCACGCGCAGCGGGATGAAGGGAGCAAAAGCCATGAGGCAAATATGGGCAAATCACGCGAGCGCGCCAAGGCCCGCTTCCACAGGAAACTGGGCCATCATCGTCATTGCGAGGAGCGCAGCGACGCGGCAATCCAGAGCGCAGCGCGATCCGCTCTGGATTGCTTCGCTTCGCTCGCAATGACGGGACTAGAGCAGCTTTTCGATATCCTTGGCGATGCTGGCAGGCGTATCCTGCGGGCCGTAACGCTTTACGACATTACCTTGCCGGTCGATCAGGAACTTGGTGAAATTCCACTTGATCGCGGTGGTGCCCATCAGCCCCTTGGCCTCTTTCTTCATCCAGTCGAACAGTGGCGATGCCCCTGCACCATTGACCTCGACCTTGGCCATCAGGGGGAAAGTGACCCCGAAATTGACCTTGCAGAATTCCGCGATTTCATCCGCGCTGCCCGGCTCCTGCGCGCCAAACTGGTTGCAGGGGAAGCCGAGCACTTCGAAATCCTTGTCCTTGAACTGCTGATAGAGCTTTTCCAGACCGTCGTACTGCGGAGTAAAGCCGCACTTGCTCGCTGTGTTGACGACGAGCAGCACCTTGCCGACCTTTTCGGCCAGCTTCAGCTCTTCGCCGCGATTGGTGGCCACGGTGAAATCTGCGATTGTTGTCATGGCGTATTCCCTTCGTGAAGCAATCCGTCCTGCAGCCGTACGATCCGGTCCATGCGCGCGGCGAGGCGGTGGTTGTGGGTGGCGACAAGCGCCGCGCTGCCTTCACCGCGCACCAGTTCAAGAAACTGGCCAAGCACGGCATCTGCGGTGTGCTCATCAAGGTTGCCGGTCGGCTCATCCGCCAGCACCAACGCCGGGCGATTGGCCAGCGCCCGCGCCACGGCAACGCGCTGTTGCTCGCCGCCGGAAAGCTGGCTCGGGCGGTGGGTCAACCGCGCGCCCAGCCCGAGACTCGTAAGGAGGTGATCGGCGCGTACCTCAGCCTCATCGCGGCTGACGCCAAGGATCATCTGCGGCATCACCACATTCTCGCGCGCGTCGAAATCGGGCAGCAGGTGGTGGAACTGATAGACAAAGCCGAGATGTTCACGCCTCAACTGTGTGCGCTCGTCACTCGCGAGCGTTTCGGCGCGCTGCCCGACAAGGCTGATCGAGCCTTCGAAGCCCCCTTCCAGCAGGCCGACGGCTTGCAGCATGGTGGACTTGCCCGAGCCCGAAGGCCCGAGCAGCGCCACAATCTCGCCCGGCATGATCGTGAGCTCCACGCCGCGCAGGACTTCGATCCGCTCCCCCCCCTGCACAAAAGCGCGCTTGAGGCCTTGCAAGGCGACAATCGGCTGAGGGCTATTCATAGCGCAGCACCTGCACCGGATCAGTGTTGGCCGCCTTGAAGGCAGGGTAAAGTGTGGCAAGGAAGCTCATCACCATCGCCAGCATCACAATTCCCGCGATCTCCCACGGATCAGTGCGCGAAGGCAGCGTGGAGAGAAACCGCACTTCCGGGTCCCAGATCTGCTGGCCGGTGGCAAAGGCGATGAAGGATACGATGCTCTCGCGGAAGTAGAGAACAACGAAGCCCAGCGCCAGGCCCGACAGCGTGCCGATCGCACCCACCGTTGTGCCGGTCGTTACGAAAATCTTGAGCAGACTGCGCCGTGTTGCCCCCATGGTGCGCATGATCGCGATATCACGCGTCTTGGCACGCACCAGCATGACGAGGCTCGACAGGATGTTGAACGCCGCCACCAGCACCATGAAGGAAAGCGCAAAGAACATCGCCACGCGTTCAACCTGCAAGGCTTCGAACAAGGTCGAATTGATCACCTTCCAATCGGCAATCACCGCGCGGCCGATCAACTTGCTTTCGAGCGGTTTGAGGATTTCGCCGACCCGATCGGCATCCTCGACCTTGACTTCTATCATGCCGATCGTGTCGCCCATCAGCAGCAAGGTCTGCGCATCGGCAATCGGCATGATCACGAACTTGCTGTCGAAATCATAAATGCCGACTTCGAAAATCGCGCCGACTTCATAACCGACCTGCCGGATCGAAGTGCCAAACGGCGTGGCACGGCCCTGCGGGTTGATGATAGTGATCGTATCACCCACCCGCGCACCGAGGTTCTGGGCAAGCCGCGAGCCGATCGCCACCTTGCCCGCACCGGCGCGCACATCCGCCAGATTGCCCAGAAGCATCTTGTCCTTCAGAGCAGCCATGTCTTCTGCCGTGTTGCCACGGACGAAAATCATCTCGACCCGGCCATTATAGCTGGTTGCGAGCGGCTGCTCGATCAGCGGGCTTGCGCTGGTGACGCCCTGCGTTTCGCGGATATCTGCCAGCACGTTTTCCCAGTCGTCCAGCTTGCCGCCATAGGCCTGCACGATGGCATGGCCATTCAAGCCCACGATCTTGTCGAACAATTCATAGCGAAAGCCATTCATCACGCTCATCACGATGACCAGCATCGCAACCGACAGCATAACGACGCCGACAGAAATTCCGGCAACCAGCGCGATGAAAGCCTCTCCCTTGCCGGGCCAGAGGTAACGCTTCGCGATCATCCATTCAAAAGGGGAAAGCATGAGATGTGCTTGGGTCTCGCTGAAAAGCTTTGATGAAAGGCCTCTATAGCCCTCAAGCGCTGCGCACAATCGCCTTCACACAATGTTGCGGGGGTGAAACAGGCGGGCAAAAGCGGCCCGGCCTGTCATTAGTTTCCCTTGTAATTGAGACGTCACATCGCCAATAGCAGGCCAGCCACAGGGCACGCGCAGCAGGACATTTTCGGTGATGGCGGCAACTTCCATCAATCTCACCCATCCCTTCATGGATATTGATGGTGACAAACTGCGCGAGGAGTGCGGCATTTTCGGCGCCATCAACGCGGCAGACGCCGCGGCTGCGACCGCGCTTGGCCTGCATGCGCTCCAGCATCGCGGGCAGGAAGCTGTCGGCATTACCAGTTTTGACGGCAGCGAATTCTATTCAAGTCGTGGCCTAGGGCACGTTGCCGACAACTTCTCCTCGGCGGAAAGCATCGCCGTTCTGCCCGGCCACATGGCGGCAGGCCATGTGCGCTATTCCACCACGGGCGGGTCGGGCCTGCGCAACGTGCAGCCGCTTTATGCCGAACTGGCGAGCGGCGGCTTTGCCGTGGCGCATAATGGCAATATCTCCAACGCCATGACGCTGCGCGGTGATCTCGTGCGCAAAGGTTCGATCTTCCAGTCCACCTCGGATACCGAAGTGATTATCCACCTCGTTGCGACGAGTCGGTATCCCACGCTGGCCGATCGCCTGATCGATGCGCTGCGGCTGGTCGAAGGTGCTTATGCGCTGATCGTCATGACGCCCGAAGGCATGATTGCCTGCCGTGATCCGCTTGGCATCCGGCCGCTGGTGATGGGCCGCATGGGTGATGCGGTCGTCTTCGCCAGCGAAACCGTTGCTTTCGATGTGATCGGCGCGGAATTCGTGCGCGAAGTCGAACCGGGCGAAATGGTGCATGTCGATTTCTCGGGCGAGGTGCGCAGCGTGCGCCCGTTCGGCAACGTCTCGCCGCGACCCTGCATTTTTGAGCACGTCTATTTCAGCCGCCCCGATAGCCTGTTCGGCGGCCAAAGCGTCTATGAGGTGCGCAAGGCAATCGGCACGCAGCTTGCGATGGAAGCGCCCTGCGACGTCGATCTGGTGGTGCCGGTGCCCGACAGCGGTGTGCCTGCTGCGATCGGCTTTGCCCAGCAAT
>JBKBMC010000106.1:0-5942 GCA_046296075.1 Erythrobacter sp.
TGTTCAGCCGCACCTTTCTGTTTTTCCTGCTGGGTCCGCTGTTTCCCTTTGTCGTCGGGGGACTCGCCGGCAGCGTCACCGGTGAAGTGATGCGCGAGGCCGGTACGGTCGTTGTCGGCGTTGCGATGAACCCGGCGGATAGCACCGCGATGGTTGATGCCGCTGCCGGCTTGACGCGGCAACTCGGCGGAGCCGTGCCGCCGCTACGGATCGTCCCTGAGGCCACCAGCGATCCCGCCTTCGATGCACGCTTGTTCCTTGAAGAGCGGCGCGGCGATTACGCCGTGATCGTGACAGGCAGCTTGCGCGCGCCACAGGTTGTCGGCACCGCCGAACAGGCGGCGCGCTGGCGCGGGCTGATCGAGCTGATCGCTGCCACCGCCACGCAGATCGCGCCTGCCGCCGTGCCTGAAGCGACCAGCGAGCTGGTCACCAGCAGTGCGGCAAGTGAACGCTCGAACCGGATTGCCACCGCGCAGGCCGCGCAATTGCTCTTATTCCTCCTGACGATGCTGCTGGCGGGGATGGTGCTGTCGAACCTTGTCGAGGAAAAGGCCAACAAGATCATCGAAATCCTTGCCGCCGCGATCCCGATGGATGCGGTGTTCATGGGCAAGCTGTTCGCAATGCTCGCGGTGTCGTTTGTCGGGATCACGGTCTGGGGCCTTACGGCCTTCGGTTTCTGGGCGATTGCGGGTGAGGCGATTGCTGCCGGAACGGGGACTGATCTTGCCAACCTGCCCGCGCCTGCGGTGGGCTGGCCACTGTTCGTAGCGCTCGGCATTACCTACTTCGCGATGGCTTATCTGCTGCTGGGCGGGTTGTTCCTCACAATCGGTGCCATGGCGAGCACCGTGCGCGAGGTGCAAACGCTCTCCATGCCCGTCACCATGATGCAATTGCTGGTGTTCTTCCTTGCTGCCTACACCATCACCCAGCCGGGAACGGCGCTGGAAAAGGCCGCGATTGCGTTTCCGCTGTCTTCGCCTTTCGCGATGCTGGCGCGGGCCGCAATGGACGAGGCGCTGTGGCCTCATGCGGCCGCGCTTGCCTGGCAGGCGCTGGCAGTGGTGCTGATCGTCAAGGGAGGTTCCCTGCTGTTCCGCAAGCGCGTGATGAAGTCGGGGAGTGCCGGGCGGGTGAGAAAGCCCCTGTTCGCCAAGCGCCGTTCCCTTACTGATCCTGCGGAGTAGGCTTGCGGTGACGAGAAGCGCGCTTTGGCGACGCCTGAACAGTCCCGAATCGCAACCGACTATTGACAAGCCTGTCAGTTAGGTCAGGATGCGACTCGTCACGAGCGGCCCGGATCAGCAAATACCGCCGGACGGGAGAGAGACATGGCGACAATTGCCCCCGCGCAGACCAGCAATCCGCAATGGCGTTCATCGCCTACCGCTTACGAGGCGCTGCGTGCGCATCTGGCGGAACATCCCGAGCATGTGCCACACCACTCGCACAAGTGGGACGTCAGCCGTTCGGATATCTATTTCAACGACACCTGGCAGCCGATCTTCAAACAGATGCAGGATGCCGGCGATCTGCATTACATCCCGGAAAGCCCGTTCGGCCCCTATTGGGCGGTCGTCAGTCACCGTGCGATCCAGCATATCGAGGCACTGCCCGAATTGTTCTCGTCGAGCTGGGAATATGGCGGCATCACCATTCTCGAACGGCCCAAGGATGACGAGATCCCGGAAGGCGAGGAACGCTTTGAATTGCCGATGTTCATTGCAATGGATCGGCCCAAGCACACCGGCCAGCGCCGCACGGTTGCACCGAAATTCACGCCCAGCGCGATGGCCGACATGGAAACTGATATTCGCGCACGCACCGGCGAATTGCTGGATAGCCTGCCGCGCGGTGAAGTGTTCGATTGGGTCGACAAGGTCTCGATCGAGCTCACCACTGGCATGCTCGCACTGCTGTTTGATTTCCCGTGGGAAGATCGCCGTCTGCTGACCTTCTGGTCGGACTGGTCGGGGGATACCGAGCTTGCCACCGTGCGCGAACTTGATGAATTCCGCCGTGGCATCCTGATGGAGATGGCGGCCTATTTCCAGCAATTGTGGATGCAGAAGTCGCAGGACAAGGAGCCCGGCGATGATCTCATCTCGATGATGATCCACTCCGATGCGATGAACCAGATGAGCCCGCAGGAATTCATGGGCAATCTGGTGTTGCTGATCGTCGGCGGGAATGACACCACGCGTAACACCATGAGCGGTATTATTCATGCGCTCGATCAGTTCCCCGATCAGCGCAAGGCGTTCGAGGAAGACCCTTCGCTGATTCCCAATGCTGTTCAGGAATGCCTGCGTTTCCAGACCCCGCTGGCTCATATGCGCCGCACCTGCACCGAGGACACCGAGGTATTCGGACAGACCATCAGGAAGGGCGACAAGGTGGTGCTGTGGTATCTCGCGGCCAACCGTGACGAGAGTGTGTTCGCAAATCCCCACAAGCTGGATATCCGGCGCGAGAATGCGCGTCGCCACATTGCCTTCGGTTATGGCATCCACCGCTGTGTCGGCGCACGACTGGCTGAATTGCAGCTGCGTGTTCTGCTGGAGGAAATGCACAAGCGCCGGATGCGCGTGCATGTGGCGGGTGATGTCGAACGGGTGAAGGCCAATTTTGTCCACGGCTTCCGCAAGCTCGAGGTCGAGATCACCCAGTTCTGACAGCAAACTCGCAGCCCGAGAAACCCGGCGGCAGGTTCGCGCGTATTGCGCAGCAGGTGCTGCTGCCAATGGATGGGATTACTATGCCTCTGCCTGATCTTACCCGCCGCCGCCTGCTTGCTGCGACAGGCCTTGCGGCTGCAATGCCGTGGGTTGTTTCGTGCGGTTCGGAGGCGCAGGCCAAGAGCTTTCCGGTTGCCAAAAGCGATGCCGAATGGCGGCGCGTGCTCTCCAGGGAGCAGTTTTACGTACTGCGCGAGGCGGGCACCGAGCGCGCCTTCACCTCGCCGCTCAACAAGGAAAAGCGCGCGGGCATCTTTGCCTGTGCGGGTTGCGGCAACGCGCTGTATTCATCCGCGCACAAATATGACAGCGGTACCGGCTGGCCGAGCTTCTGGCAGGCGATCAGTGGCAAGGCCATCGGCACCTCAACCGATTACAAGATCGGTTACCCGCGCACCGAAGTGCATTGCGCGCGTTGCGGCGGGCACCTCGGGCATATTTTCGGCGATGGTCCCAAGCCGACTGGCAAGCGCCATTGCATCAATGGCCTGGCGCTGACCTTCCAGCCTGCTTGAACGGTTATTCGACCACAAGCTCAGGCGCTTGCAGGCGCGCTGCGAGCTTAGCAAAATCGCCAAGGGTAAAGGTATCGTCGAACACCAGCCCATAGCGGGTCCCGCGCCGCCAGCGTACCTTGGCGCGGATTTCGCGGAATTCGGGCGCGATACCGCCCCCCTCGATACGGACGCTCTGATCAATTGCGAACAGTCCGTTGCATTCGAGCTGCGCGCCTTGTTGTGACAGGTTCTCGATCATGGCGGTGCAGCGCTGCGTCACGGTGGTCAGCGTAACGGGGAAACCGATGGCAAGTCGCATGCCGCGCTTCGGGAAGGCGGCGGCTTCGTTGATCAGCATGTCCACGGCAACCGGTGCGGCGAACTGGAAGCCTGCTTCAAGCCCACGCTGCCATACGACGACGATCGGATAGACAGCGCCGCCTGGCATATGCAGATCAAAGCGCTCGTCGTTGGGAAGACCATGGAACAAGCGCACGCTGACGCCTGTATCCGATACATCGCGCAACACGCAGACAAACTCGCCTTTGGCGCACACCAGCTTGGCTGCGCGGATAAGCAGTGTGAACCGCTGTGCGGCGCGCTGTTCTCCGCTGCTTTGCGCTTCGTCTGTGATATCCGGTCGTCTGGCCGTGAAATCCATCACCAACTCGCCCTGTTGTTGGCCTACGCTGTTGGGTTGCCGCCCACAGAGCACGCCGATGGTCCTGATACAGATCGGGAAATAGACGTTGCCAGTTAAAGGGTGGATAATGCGTGGCTGTCACAAATAAGGGGGGTACGTAGGTGGCGGCGTTAACTTTTTTGGCGGGACGCGGGCGTGCGCGCTGCGAGATTTGAGCGCGTAGCCCTTCTCCGTACACTTTATGGGCTTGTGTCACCAAAAATGGTGCGGGTGGCGGGACTCGAACCCGCACGAGCAAAGCTCAGGGGATTTTAAGTCCCCGGCGTCTACCATTCCGCCACACCCGCCGTCTTATCCTCGCGGGCGATAATGCCACGGGGCCGAATCGGCAATCGCGCATTTGCTCTCGAACGCAAGGCGCGCAACGGCAAACGGGCCGCACCTTACACGGCACGACCCGCCCGATCGGCTTGTCTGGAATACGCCTCAGTCGGCGTTAAGACGCTCGCGGATTTCCTTGCCCGCCTTGAAATAGGGAACGCGCTTGGCTGCCACATCCACTGCTTCGCCGGTGCGCGGATTGCGACCGGTACGGGCGTCCCGTTCACGGGTGGAAAAGGCGCCGAAACCGCGCAGTTCCACGCGGCCACCCTCGGCCAGACGCTGGGCGATTTCATCAAAGAAAATGTCGACGACTTGTTCGATTTCGTCGGCATGCAATTCAGGATTGTCCTGGTGCAGTTCCTGCAGCAATTCGGATCGGATCATGTTGGCCTCCCGATGTCAGCCAACATTATGCATGAAGGCCGCATCCGTGGCGGGTGTTCCCGCTGTTTTTCTCAACTTGCCCGCGACCCTAGGCAAAGCGAATATAGACCGGGCGAACGACATCGCGCAATCCCGCTTTGTGAACTTAATGCGAAATTGCGGCAGGTTGCGGGTATCGGCGTCTGGCGAAAGCGCTGGACTCTCAGCCGCGCAACACAAGATCCGCCGGATCAAGCCCGAGCCGTTCCATCCGGCGCCGGATTTCGGGCCATTCCTCGCTCAGGAATACTTCGCGCTCACGCGCACGCAGCCGGTCGGCTGCTCCTTTGACGACATACATGCCAACGCCGCGTTGCACCTCGACAAGGCCATCATTCTGGAACTGTTGATAAGCCTTGGCCACCGTGAGCGGGTTGGCGCCCTGTTCAGCCGCCAGCGCCCGCACCGAAGGCAGCATGGCGCCTTCAGGATACTTGCCAAGCATGATGGCAGCGGCAATCTGGTCGCGCAGCTTGAGATAGACGGGCCGGTTCGGGCTCATGAGCGTATGTGTCCCCTGACGAGGTGCATCAGTGCCATAATACAGCCACGCAGGTCAAGGTGAAGCGCCGGCGACAATCTGGTTGCAGGCGCAACAAAAGCTTCACACAGGGAAATTGTCCGCTAGTTTGCGCCCGCATGGGATCGCGCCTGAGGGAGGGCGCGCAAAAGGGATATCTGCTTACATGACCACTGCTGAGCTTCCGCACGGGGACAGCGCCGGGACATTTCTCGGCCACCCCAAGGGTCTGTTCGTCCTGTTCTTCGCCGAGATGTGGGAGCGCTTTTCCTATTACGGGATGCGCGCGCTACTGATCTTCTACCTGACGCAGCACTGGCTGTTTTCGGATAGTCAGGCAGGGGTGATTTACGGCGCCTATACCGCGTTGGTTTACATTACCCCGGTGCTTGGCGGATACCTCGCTGACAAGTATCTCGGTCAGCGAAAGGCGGTGACTTATGGCGCGGTGCTGTTGACCTTCGGCCACTTCCTGATGGGTTTCGAGGGCAGCGGCGGGCAGGACGCGGCGGCTCTCAACCTCTTCTGGCTTGCACTCGCTTTCATCATTGTCGGTTCGGGGTTCCTGAAGGCGAATATCTCGGTGATCGTCGGCCAGCTCTACCCGCGCACCGATGTGCGGCGCGACGGGGCCTACACGATCTTCTACATGGGCATCAATCTGGGCGCGGCGCTGGGCTCGATCCTGTGCGGCTATCTCGGCCAGACCTACGGCTGGGCCTATGGCTTCG
>JBKBMC010000107.1:0-5929 GCA_046296075.1 Erythrobacter sp.
GCGCGAGCGTGGCGTCATCCTCGCAGAAAAGCGGGATCGTTCCGGTTATGCCCAGCGCGCGCTCGAAGACAATATCGGCTTTATCGCTCCGGGCGCGCGTTACGGCGAGCGGCTGCCGATCGGTGTGAACCAGGTGATCGAGCAAGCCACAGCGGCCGATCTGCGCGCGCTTTATGAACGCACCTATGTGCCGGGCAACACTACCCTGATCATCGTCGGGGATTATCCGGTAGAACTGATGGAAGCGGCGATCAGCGCCCGCTTTGGCGACTGGCAGGGACCAACCGCGCCTGTCCCGATGAGCGCTGGGCCCGTCGATACTGCGCGGCGCGGCGAAACCGCGATCCACCTTGATCCGGCGCTGTCGGAAAGCGTGACGCTTACCCAGCTGACCCCGTGGCGCGAACGACCTGACAATCTCGCGCAACGCGATATCGAAACCCTGCGCCGGATCGGCTATGCCATCGTCAACCGCCGCCTTGCCCGGCTTGCGCGCAGCGAGAACGCGCCGTTCCGTAGCGCATCCTTCGGCACAAGTGACCTGTTTCGCGAAGCGCGGCTGACCAGCCTTTCCATTAGCAGCGAAGACGGACAGTGGGAAAAAGGGATGCTCGCGGCGGTGCGCGAGGTGAACGAGGCGATGACTTACGGCTTTTCCCCTGCCGAGGTCGAAGAGCAGATCGCCAATTGGCGCAGTGCGCTCGAAAATGCCGCCAAGGCCTCCGAAACCCGCAGCCACAGCGCCTTTGTCGCCGCGGCACTGGCGGCGGTCAGCGACGAGCGCGTGCCCACCACGCCCGCATGGCAGCTCGAACAATTCACCCGGCTGACCCCTGCAATCACCGCACAGGCCGTGTGGCGTGCGATGCTGGATGATGCGTCTACCTTATACGATCCGCTGATCAGATTTCAGGGCCGCAAGGCGCCCGAGGGCGGCGACGCAGCTTTGCGCAGCGCTTTCATCGCCGCGATGGAATTGCCGATTGCGGCGCCCGCCGATCAGTTCACCCTGCCGTTTGCCTATCGGATCTTCGGCGCGCCCGGCACGATTGTCAGCGACGAAGTGGAGCCCGCATTTGGCTTGCGGCTGATCCGCTTCGCCAATGGTGTACGCCTCACGCTCAAGCAGACGACCTTGCGCGAAGACCGGGTGGCGGTGGCGCTGGCGATTGATGGCGGCGATCTTCTGAACACCGCGCGCAATCCGCTTGCCACCAGCATGGTGAGCAGCCTCGCCAGCGGCGGGCTGGGCCGCCATAGCCGGGATGAACTGGCCAGCGTGCTGGCAGGACGCAGCGTCAGTCTAGGGCTTTCCAGCGGCGCGGATGCCTTCACCTTTTCGGCGACTACCACCCCGCGCGATCTGGAACTGCAATTGCAGGTTATCGCCGCGTTAATCACCGATCCCGGCAACCGCCGTGAGGGCGAGGAGCAATTCCGCCGCAGCATCGACAATTTCTTCGCCACCCGCGATGCAACACCAGCGCGCGCGCTGGGATCGGCGCTGGGCGGAATTCTGTCGGATAATGATCCCCGCTTCACCCTCCAGACCAAGCGTGCCTTCGAAGCGCTCAGCTTTGCCCGGCTGATGCGCGACATCGGCGAACGGCTGGAAAATGGCGCAATCGAAATCGCGCTGGTCGGCGACTTTGTCGAGCGTGACGCGATTGCGGCCGTCGCCATTACCCTCGGCGCCCTGCCGAACCGGGAAGCCGAATTCCTGCCCCGCCCCGAAGCGCGCAAGCGCAGTTTCACGGACAAGCGCGGACAGCGCATTGTGATCCATCGCGGGGAGGCCGATCAGGCGCTGCTGCAGATGATCTGGCCCACGACGGATGACAGCGATCAGGCGCAGACGCTGCGTCTCACCCTGCTCGCCCGTGTCGCCCAGATCGAGCTGACCGAACGCCTGCGCGAACAATTGGGGCAGACCTATTCGCCTTCTGCCGGATCGAGCAACAGCCGGATCTATCCCGGCTATGGCTCCTTCACCCTGAGTTCGACCGCCGCCGCTGACCAGATCGCAACGGTGCAAGCCGCGATGCGCGGGCTGATCGCGGATCTTGCCACGCGCCCGGTTGATCCCGATGTGCTTGAACGCGCGGCCAGCCCGCTGCTCGAATCCTATGACAATGCGCTCAAGGATCTTGGCGGCTGGCTTGGGCTTGCTGCGCGTGCGCAGCGCGAGCCTGAGCGCCTTGCCCGCTGGCAAGCCGCACCTGCGCTGATCCGGGCAATTACGCCTGAAGACTTGCGGGCGACCGCGCAGACATATCTGGCCGCAGCCGAACCGGTCGAAGTGCTGGTGGTGCCCGAGGCGACCGCCATCACGCTTGAGGGCGCAAAATGAGTTTGCGCGATTGCACGGCGCGCGCATCGGGCTATAGGCGCATGGCAAGCCGAAGCAGGCGCCAGCACAGGACCATCCGCCCATGAAGACCCGCATTCTCGTTCGTCTGAAGCCCGGAGTGCTCGATCCGCAGGGCCGCGCGGTGCACCATGCGCTCGAAGGGCTCGGCTTTGATGGTGTGTCGGACGTGCGCGTGGGGCGCCTGATCGAACTTGATCTGGCGGATGGCACGGATGAAGCCACCATCACCGCGATGTGCGAGAAACTGCTCGCCAACACGGTGATCGAGAACTTCACCATCGAACAAGCCGGGGAGTAAGCGCCATGGCGTTTCGCGCGGGCGTCGTCACTTTCCCCGGATCAAACTGTGATCGCGATATGGCGGTGGCGCTGGAACAGATCAGCGGCGCACCCGCGCTGCGGGTATGGCATGGCGATGCGGCCTTGCCCGATCGGCTCGATTTCATCGCCCTGCCCGGCGGGTTTTCCTATGGCGATTATCTGCGCTCCGGCGCGATGGCGGCCAAAAGCCCGATCATGCGTGCAGTAGTGGATGCCGCAGCGCGCGGCGTGCCGGTGCTGGGCGTGTGCAACGGATTTCAGGTGCTGACAGAAGCCGGCCTGCTTCCCGGCGCGCTGATGCGCAACGCGGGTCAACGTTTCATCTGTCGCACAGTTGGGCTTGAAGCCGTCAACACCTCGTCGCTGTTCACGCAGGGCTTTGCCCGCGGCAAGGCACTGCGCATTCCCGTGGCGCACCACGATGGCAATTACTTTGCCGACGATGCGACGCTCGACGCGCTCGAAGCGGAAGATCGCATTGCCTTCCGCTACACCGAAAGCGTCAATGGCTCGGCCCGCGACATTGCTGGTGTGCTCAGCGCCAATGGCCGGGTGCTCGGCATGATGCCGCACCCTGAACGTGCCATCGAACCTGCCGCTGATCCGGCGCTTGGCGGCGCAGACGGACGCAAGCTGTTCGAGAATGTGATCGCCGCGCTCGCCAGCGTCTGACGGCTTCAGGCTGTCAGCCGCGGGGATGTGCTGAACAGGCGAAGCGCATCGAGATTGGTCATCGGGCGACCGAAATAATACCCTTGAATCTTGTCGCAGCCGAGATTGCGGATCAGTTCCACCTCCTCGATCGTTTCGACGCCTTCTGCCGTTGTGGTCATATCAAGGCTCTTGGCCATGGCGACCACGGCATTAATGATCGCGAGGCTCTCTGCGCTGCCCTGCGCCGCGCCCTGCACAAAGGTGCGATCAACCTTGATGGTCGAGAACCGCAGCTTGCGCAGATAGCCGAGCGACGAATAGCCTGTACCGAAATCGTCAAGCGCGACCGAGCAACCCAGCGCCATGACCTGTTCCAGCGCATTGCGCGCCACGCTCGCATCGCGCAGGAAGATGCTCTCCGTCACCTCGATCTCGAGCCGGTCGGGGCGCAGGCCGGTTTCCGTCAGCACTTCGACGACATGGCTATGAAAATCAGGTTCGAGCAATTGTTCGGGCGAAACGTTGACATTCACCTTCACATTTTCCGGCCAGTTGCGCGCTTCCTCACACGCCTTGCGCAGCACCCATTGCCCGATGGGCACGATCAGACGGGTATCTTCGGCAAGCGGGATAAACTTGCCGGGGCTGACAAACCCATGATCGGCACTGTTCCAGCGCACCAGCGCTTCGAAACTGACGACGGCCTGACTGCGGGCATCAACCACCGGCTGATAATTGAGCACCAGTTCATCACGCCCGAGCGCCTTGCGCAACGACACTTCAAGCTGGCGGCGCTCCTCGGCGGATGCGTGCAACAGCGGTTCGAAGCCGCGATGTTCGCCGCCACCGGCATCTTTGGCCTGATAGAGCGCAAGATCGGCGTTGCGCATCAATTCCTCGACACTGGCACCATCGCGCGGACCCAGCGCCGAGCCGACACTGGCTCCGACATAAAGCGTGTGCTGATCGACATGATACGGTTCTGACAAGCGGGTAATCACCCGCTCTGCAAGCTCACGCACCTCGCTATGGGTCCTGACATCGCGCATCACGATGGCGAATTCATCACCGCCCAACCGCCCGCAGATGTGATCTTTGCCCATCAA
The DNA here is from genome assembly GCA_046296075.1 of Erythrobacter sp. Classification (GTDB taxonomy): domain Bacteria; phylum Pseudomonadota; class Alphaproteobacteria; order Sphingomonadales; family Sphingomonadaceae; genus Erythrobacter. The sequence continues at coordinate 4,453 of JBKBMC010000107.1, forward strand.
TGCCTGAAGCCGCGCCGAGACCTGTGCCAACAGCTTGTCACCTGTCATGTGGCCAAGCGAATCATTGACCGACTTGAACCGATCGAGATCGACCATCAGCAGCGCGCACTTGCCGCGCCACTGGCTCGCATTGCGCAGCGCATCGCCCAGCGCTTCGGTCACTTGCAACCGGTTCGGCAGCGATGTCAGGGTGTCATATCGCGCCAGATAGGCAATCTTTTCCGAAGATTTGCGCTGTTCGGTGACATCGGAGCCAACGCCGCGGAAGCCGGTAAAGCGGCCATCCTCCCCATGCATCGGCGTGCCCGAAAGCTCCCACCACCGCTCCTCGCCAAGGATCGAGACATGCACGAGCAGGTTCGCAAAGTGCTCTCGCGCGCGCAGCCGCTCGGCCAATTCTCGCAGGCCGCCACCGTGGCGACCGCCGTCCCAGCCCGGTCCGGCAATCAGTTCAAGCAGCGGCATGCCTTCGGTCTGGCTCTGGCTGCGACCAAGCGCAAAGGCAAAGCGCGGGCTGACCGAACGGACGCGCCGCGCGGTATCAAGCTCCCACAGCCAGTCGGCCTCGTTTTCCTCGAATTCGCGCAGGAGCATCGAGACAACCGCCTCTTTCTCGGCCCCCGCCGCCTCGGCAAGCCGCGCCTTGAGATAGACCCGCCCTACCTCAATCGTGCCGACCAGACCTGAAAGGGTAAACAGGATCATCCCGAGGGCCGCATTCCACATGCCAGCAAACATGAGATAGATGACGCTGCCCCCTCCGATCAGACCGATGTAGATCATGATCCCGAGAGGCAAGGTGGCATAGAGATAGACCGAGCCCGCCATCAGCAAGGCATAGATCGCAAACAGCGCCACCATCTCATCGGTATGGACAGGCGACGCGAAAGCAAAAAGCGGGATCAGCCACACCAGAGCGGCGAGCGAAGTGCTGATAATCTGGCGGCGGAATTCGTCGCGCGTCATCCCGCGGCTGGCGACATCGGCAAGCGCAAGATCAACCCGGCGGCCATTGAACTGGACAGCGCCCTGCGCCGCGAGCCACAGCAGCATCGCCACCGGACCGACCTGCGGGCCAAAGATGAAGACGACCAGCAAGGCCAGAACCGCGTTGGCATAGATGCGGTGAAAGCTCAGCTGTGCAAGGCCGCTGTACTGGAGGCCGCGCAGCCGGCTCCAATCCGCGCCGCCCGCCTTGTTGGTCAGACCAAGCACAGCCGAGACGGAAAGGTCCGTCGAGGCGGCTGCTACAGAAGGTGAAGAGGTATTACGCACCCTGCGCTTCTACCCAGCAAAGGTTAGGGCGCGGTAAAGCTTATCAAACCTTGAAAAAAGAATTTGTTACGGTTCGCAGCGATTCTATTCGACCGTCACCGACTTCGCGAGATTGCGCGGCTTATCGACGTCAGTGCCGCGATGCAACGCCGTGTGATAGGCGAGCAACTGCAGCGGCACCGTGTGCAGGATCGGTGACAGC
>JBKBMC010000108.1:0-5797 GCA_046296075.1 Erythrobacter sp.
ACAACGCGATGTCGGGAATGATCGGCGGCATGGGCGCGCTCGCCGGTATGGGCGCGATGAACGGAGCACCGCGCGCAGACGGCGAAGGCATGTCTGGAGTGCCAAAGCTCGAGGGCACCTTCACCATCCGCACCACTGGTGCGATGCGGGTGCGTGCCAACAACACTGATGAAGGACCCGAAGCGACCACATCTGGCGAAGTGCTGACCTGGCAGGTTACATCGCGCACCGCCCAGATGCCGACCGCCCTGATCGAACTGGCGCGCTGAAACGCCGCAAGCGAAGCAAAGAAAAACCCTGCCTGAGCGAAAGCCCTGGCAGGGTCATATCCTTCAAGCCCTGCACTTGGCAGGGATTTCAGCGCTCGATGATCAGTTCACCGCATCCTTCAAACCCTTGCCCGCCTTGAACTTGGGCTGGGTCGAAGCCTTGATGGTCATCGGTTCGCCAGTGCGCGGGTTGCGTCCGGTCGAAGCCTTGCGCTTGGCAACAGAAAAAGTGCCAAAGCCGACAAGACGGACTTCATCACCGCCTGAAAGGGCTTTGGTGATCGCATCAAACACGCCTTCAACGGCATTGGCGGCATCGGTTTTGGAAAGGCCGCTGCTTTCCGCAACCGCGCCGATCAGATCGTTCTTGTTCATTAAAAAGCCCCCTCACATGTTCTGTTTGGTCGCTGTGAATCGGTTTCCGACTTTCGAATCGAAGGAGCGAGAATGAGCCGCTTTCGCGAAGAGTGTCAAAGCCAAACCGCTGCCGACCACGCGCCGCAACGCATTTCCTGAACCAGGGTGTGGCGAGCCACTTCGATAGGAACGGCGAAACTCCCTCCTCACTGTGGTCAGCGATCAGCGAATCACATCCAGTCTCAGGGCATTAGCCGATCAGTGTGCGGTTGGCACGTCCGAAGCTGGAGGATTGGCTGCTGCCGCGTGAGGTGCGGGCTGGCTCGCCAGATCATCAGCTTCGGTCCATTCAATCGGCTGTACCGGCTCACACAAGGCATGCGCGAGCACCTCATCCACGTGGCTGACAGGCACGATTTCGAGCCTTTCGATCACGTTGGCGGGGATTTCAACGAGATCCTTGATGTTGTCCTCAGGGATCAGAACCTTGGAAATCCCGCCACGCAGCGCTGCCAGAAGCTTTTCCTTGAGACCGCCAATCGCGAGCACGCGGCCACGCAAGGTAACCTCACCCGTCATCGCAACGTCCGGGCGTACTGCGATGCCAGTCAGGGTCGATACGATCGAGGTGACCATGCCGATCCCCGCGCTCGGGCCATCCTTGGGCACCGCACCTTCGGGAAGGTGAATGTGCACATTCTTGCGCTGGAACAGGCTCGGCTTGATGCCATAGGCTGGCGCGCGGGCCTTCACGAAGCTGAAAGCTGCCGCGACACTTTCGGTCATCACTTCGCCGAGCTTCCCGGTCGTGCGGACCTCACCCTTGCCTGGCGTTGTGACGCTTTCGATGGTGAGAAGTTCACCGCCAACCGAAGTCCATGCCAGCCCCGTCACCGCGCCAACCTGCGGTTCGGCCTCGCTCTCGCCATGCTTGAAACGGCGCACGCCGGCAAAGTCGCCGAGATTCTCGGGCGTGATGGTGACGCTGTCGGTCTTCTTCTCGAGAATGCGCCGCAGGCTCTTGCGGGCGAGCTTGGCAATCTCGCGCTCGAGCGTGCGCACCCCGGCCTCGCGCGTATAATAGCGGATCAGATCGCGTAAACCTTCTTCGGTGAGGGTAAATTCGCCCGCCTTCAATCCGTGCGCGTCGACCTGCTTGCCGATCAAATGGCGCTGGGCAATTTCTACCTTCTCGTCCTCGGTGTAGCCCTCCAGCCGGATGATCTCCATCCGGTCAAGCAGCGGCTGCGGCAGGTTGAGGCTGTTGGCCGTGCACACGAACATGATGTCGGACAGATCGAGATCCAGTTCGAGATAGTGATCCTGGAACTTGGCGTTCTGTTCAGGATCAAGCACTTCGAGCAGCGCCGATGCTGGATCGCCGCGGAAATCCTGCCCGAGCTTGTCGATCTCATCGAGCAGGAACAGCGGATTGCTGGTGCCGGCCTTCTTGAGATTGGCGACGATCTTGCCCGGCATGGAGCCGATATAGGTGCGCCGATGGCCGCGGATTTCCGCCTCATCACGCACGCCGCCGAGCGACTGGCGCACGAATTCACGCCCGGTCGCCTTGGCAATCGACTTGCCCAGTGAGGTCTTGCCCACGCCGGGAGGGCCGACAAGGCACAGGATCGGGCCTTTCAGCTTGTTGGTGCGCGCCTGCACGGCGAGATATTCGATGATCCGGTCCTTGACCTTTTCGAGGGCATAATGATCGGCATCAAGCACCGCCTGCGCCGCGGCAATATCGCGCTTGAGCTTCGATTTCTTGCCCCAAGGCAAGCCGAGCAGCACATCGAGATAATTGCGGATCACCGTCGCCTCGGCACTCATCGGCTGCATCGCGCGCAGTTTCTTCAGCTCTGCCTGCGCCTTGGCCTTGGCCTCCTTGGAAAGCTTGGTCTTCTCGATCAGCTCGGTGAGTTCAGCGATTTCATTACCCTCGCCATCATCCCCGCCACCCAGTTCCGACTGGATCGCCTTCAACTGCTCGTTGAGGTAATATTCGCGCTGGGTTTTCTCCATCTGGCGTTTCACCCGCCCGCGAATGCGGCGTTCAACCTGGAGGACCGACAACTCGCCTTCCATGAAGGCCATCACCAGTTCGAGCCGCTTCAGCGGATTGGACTCGGCAAGGAGACCCTGCTTGTCGGAGACCTTGGCGTTGATCGCAGCAGCAATGGTATCGGCGAGCTGGCCCGCATCGTCGACATCGGAAAGATCGACGTTGCTTTCCTCGCCCATTTTCTTGTTGAGCTTGGCATATTCGCCGAACTGCTCAATCACCTGCCGCATGAGCGCGGTAACTTCGCTGCCCGCGACAGTCTCCGGCTCGATCGCAGTGACTTCGGCAGAGAGGAACGCGCCCTCATCGCGGATACCCGCCAGCCGTGCGCGGTGGGAACCTTCGACCAGCACACGCACCGTGCCGTCGGGCAGTTTGAGCAATTGCAGAACCTGCGCGACCACGCCGACATCGTACAGATCATCGCCCTGCGGATCATCGCAGCCCGGATCAAGCTGAGCGAGGAGGAAGATGTCCTTCGAAGCTTCCATCGCCGCTTCAAGCGCGGCAACCGATTTGTCGCGCCCAACGAACAGGGGCACCACCATGCCGGGGAAGACGACGATGTCCCGCAAGGGAAGGAGAGGGTAGGTCTGATTCATGTTATGCTATCCACGGCGGCCATTGGGGCACGCCTTTGCTCAGGAATATGGGAAGCGCACCCCGCCGCTGCAATGGTCAGACCCTGCGGTCCTGTGGAGACATCCGCCGCGCTGACATCACCCCAGGCCGGGAAGGTTGAACCCCGGCGGGAGGCCCATCGAACCCTGCATTTCGCGCATCTGCTGTTCCGACACCCGGTCCGCGCGGTCGCGCGCGTCGTTGAACGCGGCGGCAACAAGGTCTTCAAGGATCTGCTTGTCGTCCGGCACCATCAGGCTGTCGTCGATATTGACACCGAGGATGCGGCCCTTGGCGCTGGCACGCACCTTTACCAGACCGCCGCCAGCGGTGCCTTCAACCTCGATCGAATCGAGTTTGACCTGCATCTCGTTCATCTGCTTCTGGATAGTCTCGGCTGCCTTCTGGGCGGCGGCCATCATTTCTTCCATCGATTTCATCGGGGGTTCTCCATCATCTGCGGGGATGGCCGCCAGCGGCAAGCGCGCTCTGCGGGCCAAGAATTTCGGCATCGGGAAAAGCTGTCAGTGCTGCCTGCACCAGTGGATCGGACCGGATACGTTCATCGCGCAGCCTTGCTTCGGCCTCGGCCGTTTCACGCAAGGACGGCTGCGCCTCACCATCTCCCCGTTCGATTTGCCAGCGCTTGCCAGTCAGCTTGAACAACGCATCGCGGATATCGGGTGCCGGGTCTTCAGGGAAATTGTCAGCAGGCTGATAGACCAGCTTTTCGGGATCAAGCGAGAGCACCCGCACCCGATCACGCATGATCTGGGCAACGCGAAGGTGCCCGGCGGCATCGACCTGTTCGACCAGCGCAGCCCAATCAAGTGACGGGGCAGCGGCCACCGGCGCCGCTGGCGCAGGCGCATCGCCCGACGCCGCTGCAGACACCGCCGTGCCACCTTTGGCCAGTTCCTCGATACGCTTCATCAGCGCGCCGGGATCGGGCATCTGCGCGGCGTGAAGCACCCTGAGCAGAGCCATCTGGAGCGACACCAGCGGATCAGGCCCGCTGCGCACTTCCTCATGGCCCTTGAGCAGCAATTGCCACAGCCGGTGCGCTTCGGCAGGCGCAAGCCGTGCGGCGAAATCGGCAAGCGCGGCACGCTCTTCCTCGCTCGGTGCATCGGCCTCGCCCCCGGCGACTTGCGCCAGAGTGATCTTGTGCACCAGATTCATGAGCGCCCGCATCAAGGCGAGCGGTTCGACCCCGAGCGCATATTGCTCATCAATCGCGGCCAGCAAGGCCTTGGCATCACCGGCCAGCAAATGGCCAAGCACCCGCCGCTGCGCGCCCTTGTCGGCCAGTCCGAGCATCTCGGACAGTCGCGCCGCGCTGACCCGGCCTTCGCCATCAAGATCGGCATGGGCAATCGCCTGATCGAGGATCGAAAGCCCGTCGCGCACCGAACCTTCGGCAGCCGAGGCAATCATCCGCAGTGCCTCAAGATCAGCCTCGACACCTTCGGCAGCGCACACTTTCGCAAAGTGCCCGGCCAACATGTCCGCCGGGATCCGCCGCAGATCAAACCGCTGCGTACGGCTCAACACGGTGACGGGCAGCTTGTCGACTTCGGTGGTGGCAAACAGGAACTTCACATGCGGAGGCGGCTCCTCAAGTGTCTTGAGCAAGGCATTGAATGCATTGCGCGAGAGCATGTGAACTTCGTCGATGATATAGATCTTGTAGCGCGCCGAAACAGCCGCATAACGCACCTGTTCGATGATCTCGCGGACATCATCGACCCCGGTGTTGGAGGCCGCATCCATCTCGATCACATCAATATGGCGCCCTTCGGCGATGGCGCGGCACGGCTCGCACAGCCCGCAAGGATCGATCGTCGGCCCGCCGGTGCCGTCCGGCCCGACGCAATTGAGCGCCTTGGCAATCAGCCGCGCGGTCGAGGTTTTGCCGACCCCGCGCACCCCCGTCATCAGAAAGGCATGGGCCAGCCGGTCCCGCGCGATGGCGTTGGCGAGCGTGCGCACCATCGCTTCCTGTCCGATCAACTCGGAGAAAGTCTGCGGGCGATATTTGCGCGCGAGCACACGATAGGGCTGGCTAGCAGGAGAAGTCGCAACGGGTGCCGAAGGGGGTGCAGGCGGTGAGGGGGCAACAACCATGGGCGCATCGCCAAACAGCGCGTTCTGGCCAGCCGCTTCCAGTTCGGCCGCGCTTGGTCCAGCCTCTTCTTCAGGCAGTTCGGGATCGGAATCAGTCACACACGCAAGCTAGGCGCTCAGGGCCGATTTGTCATCGCGAATGACAGGAAAAACGGGGGCAAGTGGCCTGATCGCGCTGCTTGCAGGAAAGGAGCCGGGCGACCCGCCGCAATCCACCTGAGCTGCTTCCTTCCGGACCTGACTCGGTGAGCGGACGCAAACGTCCACCCGACTCCCGATCGGGCATATGGCGGGGCTCGGCGGGGATTTCAAGCGCTCAATCCGAGCGCATAGGGCAGTCCTAGCGGAAGTTATCCGC
>JBKBMC010000109.1:0-5782 GCA_046296075.1 Erythrobacter sp.
TCCGGTCGACATCTATGTGCCCGGCTGCCCGCCCACTGCCGAGGCGCTGCTCTATGGTGTGATGCAATTGCAGCGCAAGATCCGCCGCGTCGGCACGATCGAGCGGTAAGGGGCGTATCCATGAAGGTTGTGCATTCCGCTCCGCGCTTTGCGTCCAACGAAGGCGTGATCGCTGCGATTTCTGAAAGCATCAGCGTCTGGCTGATCGATGCTGAGGAAGCCCATGGCGAGGTGGTTTTCCGCGTCCAGCGCGACGCCATTGCCAAGGTGCTGCGCACGCTGCGCGATGATCACCGGTATCAGCAGATGATGGAAATCGCCGGCGCGGATTACCCGGCGCGCGCCGAACGCTTCGAAGTCGTCTACATGCTGCTCAGCCTCACGAAGAACCACCGCGTGATGGTGAAGTGTTCGACCGATGAAAACACGCCGGTGCCCACCATCACGACGCTTTGGCCCAATGCAGGCTGGCTCGAACGCGAAGTGTTCGACATGTACGGCGTGACTTTTGCTGGCAATCCTGATCTGCGCCGCATTCTCACCGACTACGGGTTCGAAGGGCACCCCTTCCGCAAGGACTTCCCGATGACGGGCTACACCGAGCTGCGCTATTCCGAAGAGGAAAAGCGCGTGGTTTATGAACCTGTCGAACTCGCGCAGGAAATGCGCGATTTTGATTTCCTGTCGCCATGGGAAGGGGCAGACTATGTGCTGCCGGGCGATGAAAAATCGCGCGGCGAACCCACTGTCGACAAGGCTAAGACGACCGAAAATACCAGCCAGACCGGCGCAGGCGCCAAAGCCAATGCCAACGCCGCCAAGTCTGTTTCCCTAGGTGCTCCCGATCAGAAAGACAGCGGTAAAAACGCAGCTACCGCACCGGATCCGACTTCGAAGGAGGGTGGCAAGTGAGCTTCCAACTCGAAGAATCGCCGACCACCGAAGGCGAGGTCATCACCAATTACACGATCAATTTCGGTCCCCAGCATCCGGCCGCGCACGGCGTGCTGCGGATGGTGATGGAACTTGATGGCGAAGTGATCGAGCGGATCGATCCGCATGTCGGCCTGCTGCATCGCGGCACCGAAAAGCTGATCGAGCACAAGACTTACTTGCAAGCGCTCCCCTATTTTGACCGGCTCGATTACTGCTCGCCGCTGTGCATGGAGCATTCCTATGTGCTGGCGATCGAGAAGCTGCTCAATCTCGAAGTGCCGCTGCGCGCGCAATATCTGCGGGTGCTGTTTGCCGAACTCACCCGCATCTGCAACCACATGCTCAACATCGGCGCGCATGTGATGGATGTGGGCGCGATGACGCCCAACCTGTGGGTCTTCGAACTGCGTGAGGATTGCCTCAACTTCTTCGAGCGGGCTTCGGGCGCGCGCATGCACTCGGCATGGTTCCGCCCCGGCGGGGTGCATCAGGATGTGCCGGAAAAGCTGCTGGTCGACATCGGCGACTGGCTCGACAACCGGTTTTTCCAGCTGTTCGAAGACGCGATGAGCCTTGTCATCGACAACCGTATCTTCAAGCAGCGCAATGTCGATATCGCGATTGTCAGCCGCGAAGATGCGATTGCCTGGGGCTTTTCCGGCCCGATGATCCGCGCCGCCGGCATTCCTTGGGATCTGCGCAAATCGCAGCCCTATGATGTCTATGACCGCATGGAATTCGACATTCCGGTCGGCACCAATTCGGATTGCTATGATCGCTTCATGGTGCGCGTGAAGGAAGTCTACGAAAGCGCGAAGATCATCCGCCAGTGTCTGCGCGATATGCCGCAAGGTCCGGTCGCCAGCACTGATGGCAAGGTCTCGCCGCCCAAGCGGGGCGAGATGAAGCAGTCGATGGAAAGCCTGATCCACCATTTCAAGCTTTACACCGAAGGCTTCCACGTGCCGGCGGGCGAGGTTTACGTGGCAACCGAAAGCCCCAAGGGCGAATTCGGCGTCTATCTCGTCAGCGACGGCACCAACAAGCCCTACCGCTGCAAGATCCGCCCCACGGCTTTCTCCCACCTCCAGGCCATGGACATGATGAGCCGCGGCCACATGCTGCCCGACGCGACCGCCATCCTCGGCGCGATCGATGTCGTTTTTGGTGAATGTGATAGATAATGGCTGACCGTACCCCCGCACCCGATACCCCAGAACTGCGCGCCCGTTGGAGCGCGTTTGCGTGGACCACGGAAAACAAGAAAATCGCCGATTGGCATATCGCCAAATATCCCGAAGGGCGTCAGCGTTCGGCGGTGATGCCACTGCTCGATCTTGCCCAGCGTCAGGTTGGTGCGGAGACCGATACGCAGGGCTGGCTGCCGCTGCCGGTGATCGAATATGTCGCGGCCTATCTCGACATGCCGGTGATCCGTGTGCTGGAAGTCGCCAGCTTCTACTTCATGTATAACTTGAAGCCCGTCGGCAAATTCCACGTGCAGGTGTGCGGCACCACGCCCTGCATGTTGCGCGGCAGCGACGACATCATCGCCGCCTGCAAGAAGCGCGGCATGAAGAAGGGCGAGGTCTCGGCGGACGGGCTGTGGACCCTCACCGAAGTCGAATGCATGGGCAATTGCGCGACCGCGCCGATGGTCCAGATCAACGACGACAATTACGAGGACCTGACGCCGGAACGGCTTGATGCGGTGCTCGATGCGCTGGCCGCAGGCGAGACGCCCAAGGCCGGCACGCAGGAGCCGGGTCGTCACACCTCCGAACCTTCGGGTGGGGCGTCGACCTTGAAGCAGATGATCACCGCAAACCACGATTACCGGGGTGACTGGTGAACAGCCTCGTTCCCCTTCTCGGCGCACTGGTGCTTGGCTTCATCGCGTACAAGGTGTTGATGGGCCTCGTGCGCGTCGGGGTGATCCTGCTGATCGTGTTGGTGCTGGCAGGCCTGTGGCAGCAAGGAATGATCGGATGAACCCCCTGACACTCGCCTTCGCCGGAGCAGGGCTGACCGGCTTTGCCCTTGGCGCGTTCTTCACCGCCACCGGCAAGGCCGAAATGGGCGTCATCCTGATGGGAATGGGCCTTGTGTTCCAGATTGTTTCACTCGTGCGCCTCAAGCGCGCCAAAAACCAGGGAAAGCTGTGATGCTGGCGGATAAGGACCGCATCTTCACGAATGTCTATGGCTTTCAGGACTGGGGCCTGAAGGCGGCGCAGGCGCGCGGCGATTGGGACAATACCAAGGCGCTGCTCGCGCGTGGGCAAGATGCGATCATCGAGGAAATGAAGGCTTCGGGCCTGCGCGGCCGCGGCGGAGCGGGCTTTCCGACCGGCCTCAAATGGTCCTTCATGCCCAAGGAAAGCCGCGATGGTCGCCCGAGCTTCCTCGTCATCAATGCCGATGAATCCGAGCCCGGCAGCTGCAAGGACCGCGAGATCATCCGCCATGATCCGCACAAGCTGATCGAAGGCGCGCTGGTGGCAGGCTTCGCGATGCGCGCGAGGGCGGCCTATATCTACATCCGCGGCGAATATATCCGTGAGGCCGAAACGCTCCAGAAAGCGATCAACGAGGCCTATGATGCAGGCCTGATCGGCAAGAATGCCTGCGGTTCGGGCTATGATTTCGACGTGTTCATGCACCGCGGCGCGGGCGCTTACATCTGCGGCGAAGAAACCGCGATGATCGAAAGCCTCGAAGGCAAGAAGGGCCAACCACGTCTCAAGCCGCCATTCCCGGCGGGCGCGGGGCTTTATGGCTGCCCGACGACTGTGAACAATGTCGAAAGCATTGCGGTAGCGCCCACGATCCTGCGGCGCGGGGCGGGGTGGTTCAGTTCCTTCGGGCGCGAGAACAACAAGGGCACCAAGCTGTTCCAGATTTCGGGCCACGTGGAGAAGCCCTGTGTTGTCGAAGAATCGATGAGCATTCCGTTCGAGGAACTCATCGAGAAGCATTGCGGTGGTGTTCGCGGCGGGTGGAACAACCTGCTTGCGGTGATCCCGGGCGGCTCTTCGGTGCCGCTGGTGCCCGCCGAACAGATCCGCCATGCACCGATGGATTTTGACGGGCTGAAGGAGTTGGGAAGCGGCCTTGGCACAGCGGCGGTCATCGTCATGGACAAGTCGACCGATATCGTCCGCGCAATCAGCCGCCTCTCCTATTTCTACAAGCACGAGAGCTGCGGTCAGTGCACCCCCTGCCGCGAAGGCACCGGCTGGATGTGGCGCATGATGGAGCGCCTGCGCACCGGCGACGCAGCGATCGAGGAAATCGACATGCTGCACGAAGTCACCAAGCAGGTCGAAGGCCACACCATCTGCGCGCTGGGCGATGCGGCGGCATGGCCGATCCAGGGCCTCATCAAGCACTTCCGCCCCGAACTGGAGCGGCGGATTCATGAGCATAATGCGCAATTCCAAGAGGCAGCCGAGTAATGCCCAAGGTCACCGTAGACGGTCAGGAAATCGAGGTTCCCGCTGGCGCCACTGTGCTGCAGGCGTGTGAGCTGGCGGGCAAGGAAATCCCGCGCTTCTGCTATCACGAGCGCCTCAGCATCGCTGGCAATTGTCGGATGTGTCTGGTCGAAGTGAAGCCCGGGCCGCCCAAGCCGCAGGCTAGCTGCGCGCTGCCCGCCAGCGAAGGTCAGGAAATCCGCACCGACAGTCCGATGGTCAAGAAGGCCCGCGAGGGGGTGATGGAGTTCCTCCTCATCAACCACCCGCTTGATTGCCCGATCTGCGATCAGGGCGGCGAGTGCGATTTGCAGGATCAGGCGGTGGCCTATGGGCGCGGCGGTTCGCGCTATGATGAAAACAAGCGCGCCGTTACTGAAAAATACATGGGCCCGCTGATCAAGACGATCATGACCCGCTGCATCCACTGCACCCGCTGCGTGCGCTTTTCCGAGGAAATCGCGGGCGTGGACGAAATCGGCGCGCTTTATCGCGGCGAGGATATGCAGATCACGACCTATCTCGAACAGGCGGCGCGCCATGAGCTGTCAGCCAATGTGATCGATCTGTGCCCGGTGGGTGCGCTGACATCGCGGCCCTATGCCTTCGAGGCGCGGCCGTGGGAATTGAAGCGAACCATCAGCATTGATGTGTCAGACGCGGTGGGGGCGAATATCTCGCTCCATTCCAAGGGCCGCGAAGTCATGCGCGCGCTGCCGCGTGTGAATGACGACGTGAACGAGGAATGGCTTTCTGACAAGGCGCGTTATCAGGTCGATGGGCTGACCAAGCGGCGGCTTGATCGGGTATGGATTCGACGGGACGGCAAGCTCCAACCCGCCGATTGGGGCGAGGCTTTTGCGGCGATTTCCGGTGCTGTGGCAGGCGACAAGGCGGGCATTGCGGCAGTCGCGGGTGATCTCGTCGATTGCGAAACGATGTTTGCCGCCAAGGCGCTGGTCAATGCCTGCGGTTCGGACCTCACCGAAGCCCGCCAGACCGGCATGACCTATGACGTTTCGAACATGGCGGCGGTGAATTTCAACTCGACCTTCGCCGGGATCGAGACCGCCGACGCGATCCTTATCATTGGCAGCCATGTGCGCTGGGAAGCGGCGCTGCTCAACGTCCGTCTGCGCAAGGCAGTGAAGGGCGGGGCCAAAGTGTTTATCATCGGGCCGGAGTGGGAAACGACGTTCCCCGCCACCTTCCTCGGCAATGATCTCAAAGTTCTGAACCGCGTGCCCAAGGTCTTGGGCGATGTGATGAAGGCTGCCAAGCGTCCGGCGGTGATCGTGGGCGCCGCGGCGCTGGCCAAGGGTGCTCTGGCCGCCACGCTCAAACTGGTCGACAAGTTCGATCTGGTAAGAG
>JBKBMC010000110.1:0-5721 GCA_046296075.1 Erythrobacter sp.
AAATAGGCTGCTCCACTCTCAAGGGCCAACCCCGGTCTCGCGCTGCGGGGCCGGGGTTAGTCAGGGCAAAGGTATCGCGCGGCGCAAGAACGGCACCTCTTATTCCCCTCCGCCCTCGTAGGCCTCGACAATCCGGCCCACAATCGGGTGTCGTACCACATCGGCTGCGGTGAAGCGGATCGTGCCGAAGCCCTCCACCCCTTCAAGCCGGGAGACAGCATCATTGAGCCCGCTCATGCCCGGCCCGCCAGGAATATCAACCTGCCGGGGATCGCCGCACACCACCATCCGGCTGTTCTGGCCGAAGCGGGTGAGGAACATCTTCATCTGCTCACGCGTGGTGTTCTGCGCTTCATCAAGGATGATGAAACTGTCCGCCAGCGTCCGCCCACGCATGAAAGCTATGGGCGCGATCTCGATCTCGCCGCTCGCGATCCGCCGTTCGACCTGTTCGGGCGGCATGCAATCATTGAGCGCATCGTAGAGCGGGCGCAGATAGGGATCGACCTTGTCTTTCATGTCGCCGGGCAGGAAGCCGAGCTTCTCCCCAGCCTCGACAGCCGGACGTGACAGGATCAGGCGCTGCACGCTCCCCGCAATCAGCTGGCTAACGGCCTGCGCCACCGCGATATAGGTTTTGCCCGTGCCTGCCGGGCCAAGCGCGAAGATGATGTCGTCCTTGGCCAGGGAGCGCATGTATTCGATCTGCGTGGCAGAACGCGGCACGATGGTCTTGCGGCGGGTGCGGATCATGATCGGCGGCGCATCGCTCTCGCCCGAGATGATCCCTTCGAGCGTCGGTTCGACCGACATGGCGATCAGCGATTCGATCGCCCCTGAATCGAGCTCCTCGCCCCGCGCCAGACGATCATACATGGTCTTGAGCGTTTCGCGGGCGCGGGCGACATCATCTTCCGAGCCTTCGATTACAATCTGGTGACCGCGGGCGTGGATGAAAACACCGAGACGATTTTCGACCTGCACCAGATTGGCATCGAACTGGCCGAACAGACGGCCAAGCAGTGCCTGATTATCAAAGGTGAGATCAGCGCGGGCGCGGCGCGATGCGGGAATGCCGCGGGGATCGGGTGAAAGAGCCGGATGTTCGGCGCGTGACGGTCTGCGGCCCATGCAATCCTTTCATGCTCGCCGCAACGGTGCCAAAATTCTCCATGCGGACCACGGTGGTATATCGCGAATTGGAGCGCCTGTCACAGGCCGTTCGGTTTTATCGACAAGATCGGTTAAACTGCTGTTCATTCGTGAAAACCATACCAATGTACTGGTCTGGCCAGCGATGAGAGAGGTGTTGAACATGAAAATCTTGCCGAGCGTTCTGGCTATTGCGGCTGCATCTCTCTTGCCCAGCGCGGCGCTTGCCCAAAACGTGGGTGATGCGCCCATCGTGGTCGAAGGAACAAGACTTCCAACCGAGCAGGAGGTTCGCGATCTTGCGCGCAAGGTAGGCAGCGACATTGATCTGCTGCGACCTATCCCGCGCTTCTACAGCCCCTTGTGCCTCGATGTGTCGGGGGTGCGGGATGAACATTCGGAGGCGTTTGCTGCACGCATCAGGGAAAATGCTCGTGCGGCAGGCGTGCCCACGGCAAGCGACAAATGTGTCCCTAATGCCATGGTTATCTTCGCCAATGACGCCCGCAAGCAGCTGACCAATCTGCGCAAACAAAGACCGGGACTGTTTGGTGGAATTTCCCGTGATGAATTCAAGAAGATCATCAATTCCCGCGAGCCGGCCTTTGCATGGCGGGTGAAGGAAGTGACCGGCCTGTTCGGGGTGAAATTTGATCGTGATATCCTCGCCAATGGTCTGCAGGGCTTTCCGATCAATCCCACTTACGAGGTTGGTCGCCTCAATCCGCCGATTCGCATGGAAACGTCCTCGGCAGTGGTCGTGATCGAACACGCCAGCGCCACGGGAAAGACGGCGGAGCAACTCGCCGATTATGCAGCAATGCGCTTGCTCGCTCCCACAGCCGAACTCACCACGGTCGGTGATGATGTACCCAGCACGATCATGACCCTGTTCCTTGAAGGCAAGCGCGCTCCCGGGGGGCTCACCTCCTTCGACAGAGCCTATCTGACCAGCACCTACGCCATCAGGGCCAATGGGCCGAGCGGGATGGTGTTCCCCGAAACCGCTCGTCTGATGAAGGAGGTCGAGACGTCTGGCGGAAGTTGATCCGATCAGGCCACGAGTCCGATGGATTAATGGGCGACGTTCACCACTAATCCCTTGAGCGAGTTCGGCCCCGCTTCGGCGAGTTCGACGGTGATCATGTCGCCGATAGCCCCTTCACCCTCATACCACACTGATTGCAACCACGGCGACTTGCCAAGCCACTGGCCAGTATGCCGACCCTTGCGCTCCACCAGGACGCTGCAAGTCTTGCCGACGCTCGCCTGATTGAAGGCGAACTGGTGCTGGCCGATGCGCTGCTGCAGGCGCTGGAGGCGTTCATCCATCACCTCTGCGGCGATCTGGCCGTCCATGGTGGCGGCGGGAGTGCCGGGGCGCGGGGAGTATTTGAAGCTGAAGCAGGCGGCATAGCGCACGTCATCGACGATCCGCAGCGTGTCTTCGAATTCCGCTTCGGTCTCGCCTGGAAAGCCGACGATGAAATCGCCCGACAGCGCAATATCGGGCCGCGCCGCGCGCACCTGATCGAGGATGCGCAGATAGTCCTCGGCCGTGTGTTGGCGGTTCATCGCCTTGAGGATGCGGTTGTTGCCGCTTTGCACAGGGAGATGCAGATAGGGCATCAGCTTGTCGACTTCACCATGAGCGGCGATCAGCCCCGGCGTGAAATCATTGGGGTGGCTGGTGGTGTAGCGGATGCGTTGCAAATCGGTGAGCTTCGCAAGCGCGCGGATCAGCGCGTCGAGCCCGATGGCGCGGCCCTTGTCATCCTCGCCCGCCCACGCATTCACATTCTGGCCAAGCAGCGTAATCTCGCGCGCGCCCGCTTCAACCAACCTCTCCGCTTCGGCCATCAGGTGCATGAACGGACGGGATATTTCTGCACCGCGGGTATAGGGCACCACGCAATAGGTGCAGAACTTATCGCAGCCTTCCTGCACGGTAAGGAAGGCGGCAGGCGCGCGTTTCTTGCGCGCCGGGAGCGCATCGAACTTGGCGATGGCAGGCATGTCGGTGTCGGTCGCGCGGCCGCCTTGCGCTGCTGTCTCCAGCATTTCGGGCAAGCGGTGATAGGCCTGCGGGCCGACGACGATCGAGACAGCAGGCGCGCGCGCCATGATTTCCTCACCCTCGGCCTGCGCAACGCAGCCTGCAACCGCGATCAGCGGCTTCCTGCCCGCTGCCTCGCCTGCCTTCACCAGCCGACCAATATCGGAATAGACCTTTTCAGCGGCCTTTTCGCGGATGTGGCAGGTGTTGAGGATGACGAGATCGGCCTCCTCGCCCTCCGGCGCAGGCGCAATGCCCTGTTCGCCGAGCAATTCGGCCATGCGCTCGCCATCATAGACGTTCATCTGGCAGCCGAAGCTCTTGACGCGATAGGTTTTGGGGGGCGCGGAGGGTTTCATGGCAGGCGCGCCCTTAGCCGGAAGATCCCTGAGGTTCAATCGCTCGCGGTCGCTGCGCCCTGTTCCGGCCGCGATTGGTGAACACATACTGGAAAAGGAGCCACCATGCGCCCAGGATGTGGTTTGTCAGGTGGGCCGCATTCAACATCGGGCTTGGTGATGGCATTGGCGCGCACCACCTGCAGAGCATCGGCGCTGTCATAGGCGGCAATCCATGCCAGACAATCGGCAAGCTTGCGCACGGAATGCTTGGTGAAGGTGCTATCTTTGGGCAGGCAATTGATAACCACCAGATCCGCCGCCGGATCGGACCTGAACCGGCGGAACCGGCGCAGCACCTCGCCGCGTTCGTTGATCAGCATGCGATTGGCCGCATTGATACCTGAATCCCCGCGGTAAAACGGCGACAGGTTAAACAACCAGGCGCGCACTTCGGGATAGTCGATCGAGATCGCTGTCGCCAATGCCCCGCCGAGCGAATGACCAGTCACATGCCATGGCAGCCCATCAGCAAACCGGCTGCGTTCCGCCTCGAAATAGTGCCGGGCAAGGCGCGTCTGATCAGCGCGCACGGTGCCGAAGAACAGATCGGTGACACTGTTCAGATCGGTGCCGCGAAAGGCCATGATCCGAGCAACCGGTGCGCGGTCTTGCCCACCAGTCTCGCCTTCAGGGTAAAGCGCATAGAGGCGATAATCAAAGCCCTTCTTGGTGTCATCAGGCGTTATCGGCAAGCGCTCAAGCCTTGTCAGGCGCGTGCCCAGATCACTGAACAGTTCTTCATCGCGGTAAGCGTTGGTGGCAGCTATCGCATAGGGATAGCTCTCCACCGCCGCTTCGCGCACAAAGCCGCACCAGCCACCGGGATCACTGCGGCAGGCGGAGCGCGACTGCGTGATATCGGGATAGGTCACGCATCCGCCAAGCGCGAGGAGCGCACAGCCCAGTGCGGCAAGCCGCACTCTCACGCCGGTGGCCCTGGCCGCTCGCCTTACCCCACAGTCGCTTTAACAATCTTGCCCGGCGCACGCGGCGGTTCGCCCTTGGGAATCGCATGGACGTGCTCCATGCCGCTCTCGACCTGCCCCCACACGGTGTACTGCTTGTCGAGGAAGCGCGCGTCGTCGAGGCAGATGAAGAACTGCGAATTGGCGCTGTTCGGGTTCTGCGCGCGGGCCATCGAGCAGGTGCCTTCGACGTGCGGCGCATCATTGAACTCAGCGGCCAGATCAGGCTTGTCGCTGCCGCCCATACCGGTGCCGGTCGGGTCGCCGCCCTGCGCCATGAATCCTGAAATCACGCGGTGAAAAATGACGCCGTCATAAAAGCCCTCGCTCGCCAGTTCGGTAATGCGCGCGACGTGGCCGGGGGCGAGATCGGGCCGCAGCTTGATCACGACGTCCTTGGGCTCGCCATCGCCGGTGTCGAGGGTGAAGGTGAGGGTCTCGGCCATGTCATATTCTCCGCAAAATCGGGTTTGGTTACGCCGCGCTTTTAGCAGGCAAAAACCGCCTGTCACCCTCCCCGCTTGCTTTTCATCGCCCCGTGCCTAAACGCCTCATATGGCCGATAATCGCATCCTCGACGATGATCTGCAGATCGCCGAAATTGGCGAGGGTGAGGTGCGTCCGGATGATCGGGTGGATGATGAACGGCTCGATAGTGAGAACCGCCTCAAGGCCGATTATGTCAGCGCTATCCGCGAAGCACTTGATGCAGGTGACAAGGGTGCGGCCTATGATCTCGTCGAACCACTCCATCCCGCCGACATCGCCGACCTTATCGAACTGCTCGACCGCGCCCACCGCGAGGCGTTGATTGTCGCGATCACCGATCTGATGAGCGGCGACGTGATCGCCGAGCTTAACGATTACGTGCGCGAAGACCTGATGGAAGCCCTGCCCGCACAGGCAGTCGCAACCATTGCCGAACAACTCGATACCGATGATGCGGTGCAGCTGATTGAAGACCTCGACGAGGCCGATCAGCGCGCGGTCATCGCCGAACTTGAACCGGAAACCCGCGAGGCGGTATCGAGCGCGCTCGCTTACCCGGAAGAAACCGCTGGCCGATTGATGAGCCGGCATTTCGTGGCCGTGCCCGAACATCTCACTGTGGGCGATCTGATTGATTACCTGCGCGAAGAAGGCGACC
>JBKBMC010000111.1:0-5510 GCA_046296075.1 Erythrobacter sp.
GGTTACAGCCCGATGCGGTAGCCATAGGCAAGGCCAAGGGTGAACTGGTTGCGCTCGCCGCGTTCGCGGATGAGAGTGGAATCGGCCACGACATCGCCGAGCCGGTCATAGCTGGTGAACAGTGTCACCGCGCCATCGCGGCCAAAGCGGCCGAGCGGTTTGGTGAGCGAGGCATTGACCCCGGCGCTCACCAGCCCGCTGCCGGTGCGCGAGATGCCAAGGCCGGTGGCGGCAGATTGCAGCGCGTTCACGCCGAAATAGGCGTTGGTGTAGTCGCTGCTCGCCCATGTCGCGCGCACTCCTGCGCTGTAGAGCAGGCTGCGGTCGCGCTTCATGCCGTTCCACGAGAGGTTGGTATCGGCCACCACGCCTTCGTGCCCGCCGGTGCCCTGGCGGACTTCGGCGCGGGCGCGCAGCTGGTTGTTCACGAAGCCCTTCTGGACGAAGCCGCCGAATTCGAGCGCGAGATCGACATCGCCCATGCCTTGCAGCGCGTCTGATCCGCCGGTGACAAGGAAGGGCGAGCCGCCATTGTCCTCGTTACGGCCGAACCGCAGCTTGGCAAGCGGGCCGATCTTCCAGTTGTTCCGGTTGATCGCGTTCCAGCCGAGGCCATCGGGGACGGAGAAGAAGATGTCGTCCTTGTAGTTCAGGCGGACGTCGGGGAAGATCGACAGCGCGTAATCGGTGCTGCCTTGCCATGCGGGCGAGAGCACCGGGGCAAACCCGATGGTGATCGTGACATCGGCGGGCTTGGGCGGGGCCTGGCGCTGGCCTTCGATCGTGGTCGGCACGCCGGGGGCGGGGCCTTGCTGGGCGAGGGCGGGCGTGGCGGCGGCTGCCAGGGCAAGCGGAGCAAGGGCGAGGATGCGCATCGGGGTCGGGGCTCTCTGATCAGGGGGTGGGGCGCCTCGGGGAAGGCGTGGGCGGCGCATAGTGCGAAAGCGCTCTGCCGCCAAGACCTTGCGTTGGGGATCAGATCCCGGCAGCGGCAGCGGGTGCGCGGCGTTCGGCAAGGGTGACAGCGGCGAATACCGTGATGCCGCTCGCCAGCATCCACAGGAATGCGCCTGCGATGCCCAGCCACCAGTCACACACGGCGAGGACGGTTCCTTGCGTGATGATGGCGGCGATCGCGGCGCGGCCGGAACGGGAGCGGCCCGAAAGTGCCGCAATGATCGGCACGGCCAGCACAGCGGCAATCGCGCCGGCATCGAGCACGAGATTGCGCAGGCTCTCTCCCTGCGCCGCGACCAGTGCTGCCACGAAGGCGGCCAGCACGGTTGCGGTGCGTGCCGCGCGTAGCATCGTCCGGGGGGACGCTTGCGGGGAAAGGCGCCGGTATCCGCTCTCGGTTGCCACGCCGGAGACGGCGAGCAGCGCGGAGTCGACCGACGACAGGATCGCCGAGATCAGCGCGCCGGTGAAGATGATGTAGAGCCATTGCGGGAACAGTGCCTGTGCGAGGCTGGGGAGAAACGCTTCGCCTTCGCCAAGCGTGATGCCGAGGGCGGGGGCAAGGGCAGGGCCGAACAGGCCGAAGCTCACCGGGATGAGGCCGACGGTGAGGTAGATCGCAGCCCCTGCGAGCGCTCCCCGCCTCGCGACATCGGGCGAACGGGCGGCGAGTGTGCGGGCAAGCGCTTCCTGGCTCACCATGGTGCCGATGATCGGGATCAGCCACAGCTCGATTCCATCGGCCCAGCTCTCCCCCGGAACCGCAAAGGTGAAGCTGCCAGACGGGGCGGCGGCCAGCGTTGCCGATACGCCGCCGAACGCAGCCACCATCAGGCCGAGCAGGATGCAGATGCCCACAATCATGATCGCGCCCTGGACGATGTCGGTCCACACATCTCCTGCAAGCCCGCCGAACAGGGTGTAGGTCATCACCAGCAAGGTGGCGGCGGCCAGCGCCGTTGTGAAGTCAAGCGGCGAGGCACTGGCAAGGATGGTGGCGAAGGCGAAGAGCTGCGCGGCGGACCATGTGGTCGCACTGAGCGCGATCACCAGCGCAGCGAGGCTCTCGGTTCCCGGACCGAACCGCTCGCGCAGGAAGTCAGCGATGGTGATGTGCCCGCCGCTGCGCAGGCGGTGGGCAAAGTAAAGCCCGATGGCAAGAATGCCGATGGCATAGGCAAAAGGCTCAGCCCGTGCACCGGCAAGTCCGTCGCGGGCGACATCGCCCGAGGTGGCAATCAGGCTCTCGGAAGCGAACCATGTGGCGAAGACCGACATCGCGACAGCGAATGTTCCCAGGCGGCGTCCAGCGACGAGATAATCCGCATCGGACCTTGCGCCGCGTCCGGCCCACATGGCCAGTATCACCTGCGCGGCGACATAGGTCAGGATCAGCCAGAGCGTCAAAGCCGCGTCTACCCCCGCACGAAACGACGATGCCCCGATGCCGCATGGCTCTAAGGACGACGCAAGTTACCTAACGGGGAAATACCGGGGCGCAAGTCCCGCAGCAGACGCGAGCCTCAGTCTTCGAGGACTTCGAGTTCCACGGCGGCATGGCCACGCGCGATCAGGCCAAGCTCTTCAGCCGCGGCGCGGCTCACGTCGATCACCCGGCCCTTGGTGAAGGGGCCGCGATCATTGATCCGCACCGTCACGCTCTTGCCAGTGGACGGATCAGTAACCCGCACCTTGCTGCCGAAAGGCAGCGAGCGATGCGCGGCAGTGAGTTCGGCCGCACGGTAGCGTTCCCCGCTCGCCGTCGGGCGACCTTCGAACTTGGAAGCGTAGTAAGAGGCACTGCCGCCACCGATAGCACGCGCTTCGGGAATTGCCGGAGCGGCGATATCAAGCACAGGTTCGCTGATAGTGGGCACAAATCCTTCAGCCACGCTACCGTCTGCTTCCGCCGAAGCGCTCAGCCCCGACAGAGGAAGGCAGGCGGCGCAAGCCGCAAGCATGATCTGGCGGAAGGAGCGCACGGTGCGCCGCGAAGATGCAGGCTTGGCCGACATGATGGGACGGCCATGATGACGCCTTGTAACAAAGGCAAATCGCCTGCGCGGATTGTCGTGCGTGCCATGCGTTTCACCCGTGAGGCGTTGCAGAATTGCGGTGAACCGAGCCCCGCTTGTGGATGATTGTCTGGCGGGTGGCTCCGTTTGAAGGCCTGGCGCTGGGTTGCGACTCGCCGCATGGGGGGAATCGACAAAACGTCAGGCCATTTTGCGGAACAGCGCTAAGTCCGTGAAACTTAAAGCAAATGGGGCCGGCATTGCTGCCGACCCCACTCTCACCGACGCGTGGGCGTCCTTTCCCGGTTGTGCTCACGGCAAGCCGTTCGCTTTCTCCGTTCGCGGGACACGCTTGGCGCCCGATGTCTAGCCCCGGCGCACGTTGCCTTGCGGCTGGCGCGTTGTCCGGGTTTCGTCACCGGCGCTCGCACCGGCATCCGGCTTTCGCTCGTGCTTCCCAGCGTATGGTCAGAGCCGAAGCCCGTTTCCATCGCTACCAAAGCCTCCGCTTGGCCGAGACCGCCTGCCCTTCGCGGCTGGGCTATTCAGCGACTTTCCGGCGTGAGCCGTTGCTCGCTTCCTGTTCCAACCAGGCTTGCAGCCTGTCCGACAACACCGCGTCACGCCCATCTCAAGGGTTGTCGACTTGCATTCGGCCAAGACCTCATGCATGCCGCCTTTTGAAGCGCGCGGGGACAGGTGTCACCGCCATCTTCCGCACATAAAATCCTGTGGTATCAGGGCTTTGCAGCCTTTCGTTCCAGCGATCTTTTGTCCCGAAGACAGCTTGAAAGTGCGCCTCAACCGGCGATCTGGCAAGCTTCGCAACCCCGAGTTATCCACTTTTCCCCAGTTTGCCTGTGGACAGAGGTGGATAAGTCAACAGCTTGTCGCATTTGTCGGAAAGTGGCGTCACAACCCGGAACAAAACCCCGCACCGCGCATCTGGTTTACGGGCATCGCGGCTGCAAACAGAGCCGCGACTCGCTTCAGGAGTCGCGATTGCGGCGCGCCAGCAGTCGCAGGCGCAGGCCATTCAGCTTGATGAAGCCTTCCGCGTCCTTCTGGTCGTAAGCACCCGCATCATCTTCAAACGTGACATGGGCTTCGGAATAGAGCGAGTAGGGCGACTTGCGGCCGACAACACTGGCCAGCCCCTTGTAGAGTTTCAGCCGGACAGTGCCTGTTACCTTCTGCTGGCTGAGGTCAATCGCCGCCTGAAGCATCTCGCGTTCCGGCGAGAACCAGAAGCCGTTGTAGATGAGCTCGGCGTAGCGCGGCATCAGCTCGTCCTTCAGGTGCGCCGCGCCGCGATCCAGCGTGATCTGCTCGATTCCGCGATGGGCGCGCGCATAAATCTCGCCGCCGGGCGTTTCGTACATCCCGCGGCTCTTCATCCCGACAAAGCGGTTTTCAACCAGATCAAGCCGCCCGATCCCGTGCTTGCGACCCAGATCATTCAGCGCGGCAAGCAAAGTTGCAGGCGACATCGCCTCGCCGTTGAGCGCGACACCATCGCCCTTTTCGAAATCCACCGTGATATATTCAGGCACATCCGGCGCATCTTCCGGGTTCACGGTGCGCGAATAGACGTAGTCCGGGGTCTCCTCCCACGGGTCTTCGAGCACTTTGCCTTCGGAAGAGGTGTGCAGGAGGTTCGCGTCGGTCGAGAAGGGGCTGTCACCGCGCTTGTCCTTGGGCACCTGAATCTGATGCCTTTCCGCCCAGGCAATCAGCGCGGTGCGGCTGGTGAGATCCCACTCGCGCCACGGGGCGATCACCTTGATATCGGGATCAAGCGCATAGGCGCTGAGTTCGAAGCGTACCTGATCATTGCCCTTGCCCGTGGCGCCATGCGCAATCGCATCCGCGCCTGTTTCATGCGCGATCTCGACAAGGCGCTTGGAAATCAGCGGGCGGGCAATCGAGGTGCCGAGCAGATAATCGCCTTCGTAGCGGGCATTGGCGCGCATCATCGGGAAAACGAAATCGCGCACGAATTCCTCGCGCAGGTCTTCAATGAAGATGTTGGCATCGGGAATGCCCATCGCGCGCGCCTTGGCACGGGCGGGTTCGATTTCCTCGCCCTGTCCGAGATCAGCAGTGAAAGTGACGACCTCAAGGCCGCGCTCGACGCTCAGCCACTTGGCGATCACGCTGGTGTCGAGGCCACCCGAATAGGCGAGCACCACTTTCTTGATGTCGGACATGGGCCGGGTTCCTTGGCATGGAGGTGGCTGCGGGGTGATCCCGCCTTTGGCGTGCGCCCCTATCAGCGCAGGGACAGCCGCGCAATGGAGCAGCGCTACAAAGCAACGTGCGTGGGATAATGTATTAAAGTATCATGATATTTTATGAGACGTGATGCTTGGATGATGCTATTGCACTTCCGGGATCGTTGCTTTGAGGGCTCTAGCCATGACACGATTCCTTGTTCCACTTATCGCGCTGCCGCTGCTGGCGAGCCCGCTCTCCGCGCATGAGGTGATCCACGCCGCGCATGATGCCCACGCCCACAAGGCAGGCTGCGGCCATAAC
>JBKBMC010000112.1:0-5357 GCA_046296075.1 Erythrobacter sp.
CGGGTCGATTAGGCAAACTTCGTGTTCGCGAGCTGACAAAAGGCGGTTGCACATCGCGCTGACCCTTGCTCCAAGACGCGCCGGACGCGGGGGAGTGCTATCACGGGCGGATCCGAGGAAAACCAGAAATTTCATTCCGGTGGGATAGCTTGCGAAGCTAACTCACTCAACACCTGCGACAGCACTTGGCAGTCTCGAGCTCGGATCATTGCGTCATTGGCGCTGCACCAGCCGATCAAAACCAGGGTGAGAGATACACGGTTTCTTCAGATAAGCTGCCAGCAGCCGCCATTCCGCTAACGGCACAGTTCTTGTCGCTTACCCGGGCCATTCGAGTGAACGCAGATTGTCGGATGTTGGCGAAACCTGACGTTCGACGCTTCGTTTGGGAATGGCACGAAAGTCCCACATTCGGCCATCGGGCTGATAGTCAGCCTCATCGGCTCTCGACCAACCAGCGGGGCTGATGCCGAAACGCTGTGCAAATCCTGTGCACTTGCCGGTGGAAAACTGCGTGAATCATGCAGCCGTCTTGCGCTCGGAATCCAATCGAATCATAGTGCTAAAATCAGGACCACGGTGGGGGCCACGACGGGGTGCCACGGTGGTTTTGACTCGAAGGGAAACTTGTAATTTTTCAGCCATTTAGATCCGAATAATTTCTTGGCTGGGGCGGAAGGATTCGAACCTTCGCATGCCGGTACCAAAAACCGGTGCCTTACCGCTTGGCTACGCCCCAGCAAGAGCCGCGCTCTATAACGGCCGATCAGCAAATGTGAAGGGGAAAGCGCGTCGAAAACAGCGCTGAATTCACCCCAGTTGTTTGCCCGCGAAATCGGCAGCTGAATGGCGTTCGCGCAGCTGGGTTGTCTCGTCGCCCCAGGTCTTGTTGACGATCCGCCCGCGTTTGACCGCAGGGCGCGCGGCGATCTCGTCCACCCAGCGCTTGACGTGGATATACTCGTCAATGCTGAGGAAGGTCTTCGCGTCGTTATAGATTTCGCCCGTGGTGAAGGGGGCAAGCCAGGGGAAATTCGCAATGTCGGCGATGGTGTAGTCATCGCCTGCCAGGAAGCGGCTTTGCGCAAGGCGCTGGTCGGCGACATCAAAAATGCGCTTGGTCTCCATGGCATAGCGGTTGATCGGGTATTCGTATTTCTCGGGCGCATAGGCGTAGAAATGACCGAACCCGCCGCCGATAAACGGGCCACTGGCAACCTGCCAGAATACCCAGCTCAGCGTTTCCGCGCGTGCGGCCGGATCGACGGGCAGGAACTCTGCGAATTTCTCCGCCAGATGCACAAGGATTGCACCCGATTCGAACACGCGGAACGGCATCTCGCCGCTGCGATCCAGCAGGGCGGGAATCTTCGAGTTGGGGTTCACCCCGACAAAGCCGCTGGTGAATTGCTCGCCTTCGCCGATATTGATCGTCCATGCATCATACTCCGCGCCCTGATGGCCGAGCGCGAGCAATTCCTCGAGCATGATCGTCACCTTCACCCCGTTGGGCGTAGCAAGCGAGTAAAGCTGGAAGGGATGCTCCCCGACTGGCAGATCGCGCTCCTCACGCGCGCCAGAAGTGGGCCGGTTGATGCTGGCAAAGCGCCCGCCCGAAACCGTGTCGCTGCTCCAGACCTTGGGCGGGGTGTAGGTGCTATCTGCCATGAACTGCGGTTCCTCTGAAAAACTCCGGGTTTGCTGCGTGGCTATAGGAACAGGTGATATTAACCGCTAGAGGCATAAGGCACACCGGACAGGCGCAAGAATGACCAGCGAACCGCACAGCTTTTATGATTTGCACGCCCATGGCTTTGTCCGCGTGGCGACCGCGACCCCGTGCAGCCGGACGGCTGACGTCGCGTTCAATCTGGCGGGCGTTCTGGCCGAAGCGCACCGGGCGGACGCGGCAGGCGTCGATCTGGTAGTCTATCCCGAACTCACGCTGTCGTCCTACGCGATTGATGATTTGCTGTTGCAGGATGCCCTGCTGGATGCGGTTGAGCAGGCGCTTGCCGATCTGGTCGCAGCGAGCGCGAGCTTTTCTCCCGTGCTCATCGTTGGCGCGCCCCTGCGCCGCGCGGGCAAGCTGTATAATTGCGCGGTGGTGATTGCGGGCGGACAGGTGCTGGGCGTCGTGCCCAAAAGCTACCTGCCCAATTATCGCGAATTCTATGAAAAGCGCTATTTCGCCCACGGGCGCGGCTGTGTGGACCTGTGGATCGGGGTCGCGGGCGAGGAAGTGCCGTTCGGAACCGATCTGGTGTTCTCGGCCGCCAATCTGCCCGGTTTCTCCTTTGGCGTCGAAATCTGCGAGGATTTCTGGGCGCCCAATCCGCCGGGCACAATGGCCGCGCTTGCAGGCGCGCTGATCGTCTGCAACCTGTCGGCCTCGCCTGTTACCATCGGGCGCGCCGATGATCGCCATCTCCACTGCAGGGCAAGCGCGTCACGCGGGATCTGCGCCTATGCCTATTCGGCAAGTGGGCACGGCGAGAGCACCACCGATCTCGCATGGGACGGGCAGGGCGTGATCTACGAGATGAGCGACCTGCTCGCGCAGAGCACGCGGTTTGATCTGACCCCGGAACTGTGCATCGTCGACATTGATACCGACCGGATCGCTGCCGAACGCCTGCGTAACCAGACTTTCGCCGATGCCGCCGAAGCAGCGGGCCACCCTGCCGATACCTATCGCAAGGTGGTGTTCGAGCATGATTATGCGGCAGGAGATGTCGGTCTGATCCGCCCGGTTGCGCGCTTCCCCTTCGTGCCCGACCGGCGCGAGAAGCTGGACGAGGATTGCTACGAAGCCTTCAACATCCAGGTCGATGCCCTGATGCGGCGCATCCAGTCGACGCAGGCAAAAAGCCTTGTGATCGGCATTTCGGGCGGGCTTGATTCGACGCACGCGCTGATTGTCGCGGCCAAGGCGTGCGATAGGCTTGGCCTGCCGAGGAGCTTCATTCGCGGCTACACCATGCCCGGATTCGGCACCTCCGACCATACCAAGGGCAATGCCCACCGTCTGATGCAGGCGATGGAGATCACGGCGGGCGAGATCGACATTCGCCCTGCGGCGCTGCGCATGCTGGAGGATATCGGCCACGCTTTCGCCCAAGGCGAGCCGGTGCACGATGTGGTGTTTGAGAATGTGCAGGCGGGCCTGCGCACCGATTACCTGTTCCGGCTGGCGGGCCAGCATGGCGGCTTTGTGCTGGGAACAGGCGACCTGAGCGAATTGGCGCTGGGGTGGTGCACCTATGGCGTAGGCGATCACATGAGCCATTACGGCATCAATGCCGGCGTGCCGAAAACGCTGATCCAGTATCTGATCCGCTGGGTGATTGCGACCGGCCAGTTCACCGATGCCTGTGGTAAGGTGCTTGACGCGATCCTCGGCACCGAGATCAGCCCCGAACTGGTGCCGCCGGGCGCGGATGGTGCGATGCAATCGACCGAAAGCATTGTCGGACCATATGAGCTCAACGATTTCTTCCTCCACCACGTGATCCGTTATGGCCAGCGTCCGTCCAAGGTGGCGTTTCTGGCATGGCATGCTTGGCGGGATAGCGATGGCGGGCTTTGGCCGGCGGGCTTCCCGGCGCAGCAGCGCCGCGCATACGATCTGGCGACCATTGCAGGCTGGCTCGACAAGTTCTGCGCGCGCTTCTTCGGTTTCTCGCAGTTCAAGCGCAGCGCCATGCCCAATGGGCCGAAAGTCTCCTCGGCTGGTGCTTTGAGCCCGCGCGGGGACTGGCGCGCGCCATCCGATGCAGTGGCGACCGTCTGGCGCGAGGAATTGCGGAGCGGGCTGCCGCCTGAAATCGCCGCCGCCCTGCCTGATCTCGCCTGACGTGCCTGCCAATTTGCCCCTGTCAGCCATCGCGGTGCTGATGGCCTGCAACATCGTCTGGGCGCTCAACGTGGTGGTCAGCAAGATTGCGATTGCCGACCTGGGCGTGCCGCCGCTGTTCTATACCGTGCTGCGTTCGGGCCTGGTGCTGCTGGTGCTGTTCCCGCTGCTGCGCCCTTTGCCCCGACAACTCCCGCGCGTGCTGCTGATCGGGTTTGCCATCAGCGGGGGTAGTTTTGCGCTGCTGTTTGCCGGGCTGAAAACGGCAACGCCATCGGCAGCCGGGATCGTTAACCTGTCCTCCGCGCCGCTGGCGGTGCTGTTTGCGGTGGTCTTTCTTGGCGAAAAAGTGGGCTGGCGGCGCGGCATCGGGATGGCGCTGACGCTGGGCGGCGTGCTGCTGGCGATGGGCAGCCCCGAGGATGCAGGCAGCATCACCGGCCTTGCGCTGGTCTTTGCCGCAGCGGTGGTGGGTTCGCTCGGCTCGGTCTTTGTGAAGACACTCACGCTTGATGCGGTGCGGCTGCAAGCCTGGGCGGCGGTGGTTTCGCTTGCTGTGCTGATCCCGGCGACGCTGGCGTTCGAGACGGGGCAGATTGCCGCTGTTGAAGCCGCGCCTTTGCCAGTAGCACTTTGCGCCTTGTTTGCGGGGATCGTGGTATCGGTTGGCGCCCATTCGGCGTTCTACCGCATCCTGCAGCGCCATGATGCCAATGTCGTCGTGCCGCTGACCCTGTTCACGCCGCTGCTGACGATTGCCTTTGGCGCGTGGCTGACCGGCGATGCCATCGGCTGGTCGCTGCTGGCAGGCGGCGCGCTGGCCATGGTGGGCGTGGCCGTGATCGTGGTGCGCCCCAGCGCGACCTTGTTCAAGCCGCTGCTGGTGCGCTCCAGATTTTAGGTTTTGCCTCAGCCGATCAGTTCGGCGACCTTGGCGTGCGCGGCGGCGATCTTTTCTTCTGCGCCTTCGCCCATGATGCCATCAGCCGCAACGATCGTAACATCGGTGACGCCGAGGAAGCCGAGGAAGAAGGTCAGCCAGCGGCTCATGAAATCGAAATCCGCGTCGACCGGCGTGCCGCCGCTGGCGATGGCGAGATAGGCCTTCTTACCTGTGAGCAGACCTTCTGGGCCGTTTGCCGTGTACTGGAAAGTGGTGCCCGCACGGGCCACGAGATCGGCCCACGCCTTGAGCGTGGCGGGCGGGCCGAAATTGTAGACCGGGGTGGCGATGACGATGGTGTCAGCCGCCTGTAATTCGGCGATCAGCGTGTCGGCAATCGCAGCAAGATCGGCCTGTTCGGGGGTGCGATCGGCCGCCGGGGTGAGGTTGGCACCAAAGCGGGCAGCGCTCACGAACGGCAGATCATTGGCCGCGAGATCGCGGGCCACAAGGCTCGCGCCGGTCTTGGCAGCAAGGCCGTGGGCAAGCTTGTCACCAAAGCCGCGCGACACGCCGTTGGCGCCATTGATGCTGGTAGTGATGTAGAGAAGATTGGCC
>JBKBMC010000113.1:0-5321 GCA_046296075.1 Erythrobacter sp.
GTCTCGAACGGCTGCGGCAGAGCGAATATGGCGCACCGCTTGCGCCATCGGAATGGATTCCGGCTGCCGCCCAAGGTGTGATCGCGATCGAATGTCTGGCCGATAACGAGGCTGTTACCGAAGCGCTGGCCGCGATCAGTGATGCGCCGACCCGCGCCGAGATCGAGGCGGAGCGCGCACTACTCGCCGAACTGGGCGGCACCTGCCACTCGCCGGTGGCGGTCCTGTGCGAAATGGCAGGCGATAATCTCTCCATGCGCGCTGCATTGTTCAGCCCCGACGGGACCGAGCGGATCGAGGCAAGCGCCACTTTCGCAGCCGGAGATCATGCGGCGGTGAGGGCGCTTGCAGCCGATCTGCTGTCGCGCGCCACACCCGGCATTGCGCCGCATTTCCAGCTTGGCTGAATCGCCTGTGTTGCTGGTGCTGCGCCCTGAGCCCGGCTGTGCAGCCACGCTCATGGCGGCGCGGGAGCTAGGCATGGCGGCTGAAGGGTGTCCCCTCTCGCGGATTGTGCCGGTGGCATGGAATGCGCCTGATCCGGCAATGATTGATGGGCTGTTGATCGGCAGCGCCAATGTGTTCCTGCATGGCGGGGCAGTGCTGGCCGCTTTGCGGCACAAGCCCTGTTATGTCGTGGGCAAGGCCACTGCCGAAGCGGCGCGCGCGGCAGGCTTTGCCGTGGCAATGCAGGGCGAGGGCGGGTTGCAGAAGGTGCTCGATAGCATAGCTGCACCCACGCATCTGCTGCGTATCGCAGGGGAGGAGCGTATCGCGCTGGATGCTCCGCGAGGTGTCACGATCACCACCCGGATTGCCTATCGCAGCGAAGCTTTGCCGCTTGATCCTGCGCTGCCTGTGCTGGCGCGGGGCGGCGTAGTGGCGCTGCTCCATTCGGCAGCGGCGGCGCGACACTTTTCCTCTGAATGTCATAGGCTTGATGTCGATATTTCAAAGATAATCCTTGGTGCGCTCGGCCCGCGCATTGCCGATGCGGCGGGGGCTGGTTGGCGTGCCGTGCACACCGCGGCGGCTCCCAATGATGCGGCGCTGCTGGAATTGGCCCGTGACATATGCAATGACGCCTGAATCAAGCGGGGATCCCTCACCATGCGGCTCATCGGGCAACATGGCCGGGTCGCACACGCAGCGGGCGCAGAACGGATTGTGATGGAATCGAATTACGGCAGTCGCCGCAAGCCCACTTCGATGCGCGCCCTCGTGCTGGCAGGCCTCTTGGCCTTTGCTGCAGGCGGCGGTCTCGTCGGCTGGGTGGTGTGGTACAACCTTCAGGCGCAGCGCAGCGCTGACGCCGTGGCTTCCTCGGCGGGAGAGAACGAGGAAGGTGCTGCATCACTAGCCCCCCCGACAGCCGCGCCAGACCGTGCGGGCGAGGCTGCCGCGACCGAAGCGAGCGAGGCTGTTACCCGCGTTGCCGAACAGCAAGGCGGGCTTGACCAACGCTTGGCGGCTGCCGAACAGCGCCTCGCCCGGCTTGATCTGCAAGCGCAGGCCGCCGCCAGCAATGCCGCTCGCGCCGAAGGCCTGCTGATCGCATTTGCCACGCGCCGCGCTGTTGAGCGGGGGGCGGAGCTTGGCTATCTCGCCGATCAGTTGCGGCTGCGCTTTGGTGATCAATGGCCCAATGCCGTTGCGACGATCATTGATTTCTCGCGCAAACCGGTACGGCTTGATGGATTGGTGGCGCGGCTCGAGGGGCTTGGTCCGCAATTGCGCGAGCGCGACACGGGGCCGAGTTTTGCGACATTCCAGCGCGAGCTTTCCCAGCTGTTCGTGGTGCGGCGCGAAAGCACGCCTTCGCCGCAGCCCGAACGCCGGCTGGAGCGGGCGCGCTGGGCGCTGGAGCAAGGTCGCTATCAGACCGCGATTGATGAAGTGCGCAACATGCCTGGCGCTGCCAAGGCGGAAGGCTGGATCGCTGATGCCGAACGCTACCGCGATGTGATGCGCGCGCTCGAAACCATCGAAACTGCAGCAGTGCTTGATCAGCGCGGCTTGCGGGACGGGGCCGGCAATCGGGTGCGCGAATTGAGCAGCCCGCTGATCAAGATGTAGCGCTTACGCCTTCAGCAATTCGGGCAAATCGCCTGAAACCCCGCGTGCTTCATCCATGAAGAACTGCTTGAGCATCGGCGTGCGCTGGATCCCGGCCATACCGATACGCCGGATCGCCGACGCGGTTTTGCCCGGCGCGCCGAAAATGCGGGTCAGTCCGTCAGTCGCCAGCGCAACCATGAAACTGTCAAGCCCGCGCCAGTTCTCGTAACGCTTGAGCAATTCGGGATCACCCGGATCAAGCCCGAGCCGCGCGCCATCGGCCAGCACCTCGACCAGCGCGCCGACATCCCGCAGCCCCAAGTTAAGGCCTTGCCCGGCAATCGGGTGGATCCCGTGCGCGCTATCGCCGATCAGGGCGAGGCGTTGATCGGTGATCTTAGCGGTGTGGTGGAAGCCGAGCGGCCAGCTGGATCGCTTGCCGACGCTCAGCACCTGCCCGAGCACGCCGCCCATGCGCTTTTCCACTTCAGCGAGGAACGCGCGGTCGCCGAGCTTCATCACGCCTGCGCCATCTTCTTCCGAAACTGTCCACACCAGTGAGGAACGGTGCGTGCCATCGGCGTCATCGTTCATCGGCAGCAAAGCAAAGGGGCCTGACGGGTAGAAGATTTCCCACGCCACATTGCCGTGAGGTTTTTCATGGGTAAGGCCCGCGATGATGGCGCGGTGGTGGTAATCCCACTTGGCAATGGTGATGCCGGCGGCATCACGGGTCGGCGACTGGCGGCCTTCGGCAGCGATCATCAGGCGCGCTTTCAGCTTGCGGCCATCGCCAAGTGTGGCGGCAACGCCATAATCACTCCGCTGGCGCTCGGTTACTTCGGCCTTGGCGACCCAGTTGATGACCGGTTCCTGTGCGGCGGCTTCGAACAGGGCAAGGCGCAAGCGGCGGTTGGGAAACATCCGCCCGAGCGTGCCATCATCGGGGCCGGGCACGAAATCGAGGCGGCCCGGCTTGTTCTGATCGGTCACGGCAATGCTGGCGATGTCGCAGGCGAATTGTTCGAGGCCGTCGGCAATGCCGATATTGGAGAACAGGTGCCAGCTTGCCGTGGAAATCGCGGTGGCGCGATCGTCAAAGCCTTCCGCCGTCAGCTCCGCCGGGTCGGCGCGATCAACCACGTGGCTGGCAAGGCCCTTCTTCGCCGCCGCCAGAGCCAGTGTCATGCCAACAAGCCCTCCGCCAAGGATCAAAAGATCGGCGGTATCGTTATCGCTGATGGCCATGGCTGTGCGCGCTTTCTCTTTGCAAGGGGGCGGGCTGAGCCTATCTGGCCAGCCTCACCCCGTTCTTAGCGGCTTGACGATCAGAGAGACAAGTTTGTTCCAAGCATCCCGTCTTGCACCTTGCGCAAAGTGGCTGTTGCTGACGCTGCTCGCAGCGCTTCTGCTTGTGGGCCAGAGCGCGTGGGCCGAGGTGCCCGGCAAAGCGCGCTATGGTGACGGTAACATCGCGGCGCAGCTTTACGCTGATGGTGCGCCGCGTGCGGGGGCAACCTGGATGCTGGCGCTGCGATTCACGCCGAAAAGCGCGGAATGGCACGGTTATTGGGCCAATCCGGGCGATGCCGGGCAGGGGATGCGCCTGACGCTTGATCTGCCCGATGGTTGGCAGGCGGGCGAGCCGCAATATCCCGTGCCCGAAAGGCTGCTGATCGGCAGTCTGATGAACCACATCTACAAGGGCGCTTACACCGTGCTGGTGCCGGTGCAGGTGCCCGCAGGCGCCAGCCTTGCCAGCCCGCCGCCTATCACTGGCCATGTGGAATACCTCGCTTGCACGGATCAGATCTGCGTGCCGCAGGATGCGCTGCTTGACGCGGTGCAAGGCGGCGACTTCGCGCGCTGGCGGGCAGAAGCCGCCCCGCTGATCGAAGCCAAGGCGCGCTTTGCAGTGGCTGGCAAGACGCTGCGCATCGCGATCCCGCTGCCTGCCAGCGTGGCCTTGCCCGATCCCCATGCTTTCGTGGCGAACGAACGGCTGGTTGCCCACGGCGCGCCGCAAGTCTTCCGCCGCACGGGTGATTTGCTGATGGCGGACATCCCGTTTGATGAATTCGGTTCAGGCTTGGCAAGCGACCTTTCAGGGATTCTCGCTTTCGGCGATGGTTCGGGCGTCCGGTTTGAAGCAATTGCCGGTGAGGTTCCCACGGGCGGTGAGGTGATTGCAGGTACAGCCGCTCTGCCTGTCATGCCGCCATTGTGGACGCTGATCGTCGGGGCGCTCGTCGGCGGATTGCTGCTCAACATCATGCCCTGCGTGTTCCCGATCCTTAGCCTCAAGGCGCTTTCGCTTGCGCGCGCGGGCGAGAGCGAAGCGAAAGCGCGCTCCGAGGGATTAGCCTACACCGCAGGCGTCGTGCTCGCTTGTGTGGCGCTCGGCGCGCTGCTGCTCGCTTTGCGGGCGGCGGGCGAGCAGGTCGGCTGGGCATTCCAATTGCAGGAGCCGGGCGTAGTGGTGGCCCTGCTGGTGCTGGCCAGCATCATCACCGCCAATTTCGCAGGAGTGTTCGAGCTGCCTTCGCTCAGCTTCACCCGCTCTGGCCAACCTGCCGGAGCCTTTGCCACCGGACTGCTGGCGGCCTTTGTGGCGACGCCCTGCACCGGACCGTTCATGGCTGCCGCGATGGGTGCAGCGCTGATCTTGCCCGTTGCCGAGGCGCTGCTGCTGTTTGCCTGCCTTGGGCTGGGCCTTGCCCTGCCGTTCCTGCTGCTGGGATTTGTTCCCGCCTTGCGCCGCCTGTTGCCCAAGCCCGGTGTTTGGATGGAGCGGTTCCGCCGGATCATGGCGCTGCCGATGGGGCTTACAGCGCTCGCGCTGCTATGGCTCACCGTACAACTGGGCGGGCGCGGCTTTGCGCTGTTTGCGCTCGTGATGCTGTTCGGGGTGATCCTTGGCCTGTGGGTGGTGGGGCGGTTGCAGAAAGCGGGCAAGATGGCGTGGCCTGCATTTGGCCTGGTCGCTGCGCCCTTCCTGATTTTCGGCGCCTTTGCGCTGCCCGCCAGCTTTGCCGCGCCTTCGGGCAAGGAACGCGCGTCACTCCACGCGCCGCTGGCATTCAGCGAGGCTGCGCTGGCCGAGGCCCGCACCACTGGCAAGCCGGTGTTTGTGTGGTTCACGGCAGACTGGTGCGTGACCTGCAAGGTCAATGAAAGCGTCGCGATCGAGCGCGACGAAGTGCGCGCCGCTTTCGAGGAGGCTGGCGTCATCACCATGGTGGGTGACTGGACCGTGCGCGATG
>JBKBMC010000114.1:0-5321 GCA_046296075.1 Erythrobacter sp.
GTCGCGGATGAAGAGGGCATCGAATATGATCTGCACACCATCACGCGCTTGCAACAGCTGAAGACCGGCGCCCTGCTCGCCGCAAGTGTCGAGATGGGCGCGATCCTTGGCAAGGTTGCGCCGCAGGGCCGCGCGCATTTGCGTGCTTATGCGCGGGATATCGGCCTGGCCTTCCAGATTGCGGACGATTTGCTTGATGTCGACGGGGATGCGGACCAGGCGGGTAAGACCCTGCGCACGGACGAGGTGCAGGCAAAGCAGACCTTCGTCACCTTGATGGGCGCCGAAAAGGCGCGCGAACAGGCGCGTGCGCTGGTCGATCAGGCGGTGCTGCGGCTCGCCTCTTACGGACCGGAAGCCGATGTCCTGCGTGCGCTGGCCCGCTTCATTGTCGAGCGCGATCGCTGATTGCCGCGCGGGGAGAGCAGTTCTATGACACGGCGCGTCGGAATCTATCCCGGAACCTTTGATCCGATCACGCTTGGCCATGCCGACATAATCCGGCGCGGTTCCAAACTGGTTGACTGGCTTATCATTGGCGTCACCACCAACCCTTCCAAAAACCCGATGTTCTCGACCGAGGAACGCTTCGCCATGGTTGAGCGCGAGGTCGCGAATATGGGTCTCGGCAATGTCGAGGTGGTCGGTTTCAACGCGCTGCTCGTCAAATTCGCGCAGAAGCAGGGGGCAAGCGTGATCATCCGCGGCCTGCGTGCAGTTGCCGATTTCGAATATGAATACCAGATGGCGGGGATGAACCAGCAGCTCGACGAGGAAGTCGAGACAGTCTTTCTGATGGCCGATGTCTCGCTGCAACCGATCGCGTCCAAGCTGGTCAAGGAAATCGCGATCTACGGCGGCGATATCTCGCGCTTTGTCAGCGATCCGGTGCGCAGCGAAGTGGAAGCGCGCGTGCGCCAGCACGGTCTCAAGGGTGATTACTGAGCGCGGGCGCACTTTACTGGCAGTGCGGCGTTCATTCATTGAGTTGTCAGGGGCAAGCGGCTAGAGCGCGCTGCTCTATCGGGATGAAACCATGATCAAGACCGCACCTTTCCTCTCCACCGGCCAGCTGGCAATGGCTGCCCTGCTGGCAGGCCTTTTGACTGCCGGCACTTCGCCCGCGCTCGCCCAGGCGGGCCCCAAGGCGCCGCCTGTCGCGCTGGGCGATGATTTGTCAGAGGATGAGAAGAAGGAACGCACTGAAGCTGTCACCCAGGCGATGAAGGTCTATCCGCCGGTCAGCTTTGATCAAAGCATTGATCCCGAGAATATCTGGGTGCTTGATCTGTCGAACGGCCAGCGCGTCAAGATCCGGCTTATGCCGGAATGGGCGCCCACCCATGTCGAGCGCATCAAGACGCTGACCCGCCAGGGCTTTTACAACGGGGTGATTTTTCACCGCGTGATTGAAGGTTTCATGGCGCAGGGCGGCGATCCGACGGGAACCGGGCAGGGCGGTTCAGACCTTCCTGATCTCGAGGCCGAATTCAATCCGATGCCTCACGTGCGCGGCACCTTATCGATGGCGCGCGCCGCTTCTGAAGACAGCGCGAACAGCCAGTTCTTCATCGTGTTTTACCCGCGCTTCGCGCTCGACAAGCGCTACACCAATTTCGGCCGCGTGATAGAGAACATGGACGGCGTGGATGCGATTGTCCGCGGCGAGCCGCCCTCCAGCCCCACACGCATCGTGCAAGCCTCGATGCTGACTGACAACATGCCCGCGCCTGCTGCGCCGCGTCCGGGCAACGAACAGCCGATCACGGCCGATATGCTGAGCGCGCCGATCGGCTAGGGGCTTTCGCCGAGCGCTCCAAGCGGCTAGTGGCGCGCGCCATGAAAGTTGATCTGTTTGATTTTGAACTCCCGCAAGAGCGGATAGCGCTGCGGCCTGTCCGCCCGCGCGATGCGGCGCGAATGCTGGTGGTGCGGGGACAGGATGCTGGTTTCGAGGACAAGGGAGTGCGCGATCTGCCGGGCCTGCTGAACCCCGGCGATGTGCTGGTATTCAACGATACCCGCGTGATTCCCGCCCAGCTTGAAGGCCGCCGCGCCGATGGCGAGGCGAAGATCGGCGCGACGCTCCACAAACGGCTTGATCTGCGGCGCTGGCAGGCTTTCATCCGCAATGCCAAGCGGGTGAAGGAAGGCGACAGCCTCGTGTTCGGTGGCGGAGTCACCGCGATAGCCGAAGCGCGCCATGCCGATGGCTCCTTGACGCTGTTTTTCGAAGGGGAAGAGCCGGTCGAAGTGCTGCTTGACCGAGCAGGCACCATGCCGCTGCCGCCCTATATCGCGCAGAAGCGCGGGATCGATGCGCAGGATCTCGAAGATTACCAGACGATGTTCGCCGCCGAGGATGGCGCGGTTGCCGCACCGACAGCCTCGCTCCATTTCACCCAGCGGCTGGTCGATGCGATTGACGCGGCGGGCATCGGCCGCGCGATGCTGACCCTGCATGTCGGGGCGGGGACTTTCCTTCCGGTCAAGGCGGACGATACCGAAGATCACCAGATGCATGCCGAATTCGGGCGCATTTCGGAACGCACTGCCGCGCAATTGAACGCCGCACGCGCGGCGGGCGGGCGAATCATTGCGGTTGGCACCACCTCGTTGCGGTTGCTCGAAAGCGCTTCCGCCGAAGATGGCACAATCATGCCTTTCGCAGGTGACACCAGCATCTTTATCACGCCGGGCTACCGGTTCCGTGCAGTCGATGGGCTGATGACCAATTTCCACCTCCCCAAGTCGACCCTGATGATGCTGGTCAGCGCGCTGATGGGGCGCGAGCGGATGATGGCGGCTTACGCCCATGCCATTGCGAACGAATATCGCTTCTATTCCTACGGCGACTCCTCGCTCCTCCTGCCGTAACTCGGCCACTGCTGATCGCGCCGCACCCTTTTGTGGCCGACCAATTAATCCGCGAGCAAGGCAGGCGGCGGCAGGTGCGCGCGCTGTCCCGTCCCCCTGCGGGTCAGCAACAAAGGAAAACATCATGAAGACAATCATCGCAAAGGCAGGCATTCTTGTCGCCGTCGCCGCCCTGCCGGTTGCGGCTCAGGCGCAGGACCCCGAAGTGGTCGTGGGTGGTTCGCTCGGCGTCTACACGAACACAGGCGATAGCTCTGTGATCATCGGCGGCTTTGGCCTTGCTGATTGGAAAATCGCGCGCAACCTCTTCGCTGGTGCCGAAGCGGGCGCGCATCTTGGTGTTGGCGAAGTGGACGCCGATTTCAGCGCGCTGGGCCGCTTTGGCTATCGCTTCGACAGCGGTGTGAAGCTGCTTGTGCGTGGTGGCTATCACTTGACCGATCTTGGCCGCACCCGCGATAATTTTCTGGTTGGCGCAGGCGTGGAAGTGCCCGCCGGCAGCGTTATCGTGAGGGCTCATGTCGATCGGCCGGGCTTCGGTTCAACCCGCCTCACCACCGGGGTGGGCTGGCGCTTCTAGGCGCGGTTCTCGCTCCGCATATTCGGATCGCGGAAACGCCCCTGCCAATGCGCGCGCGTGGGATCATGTCCCCGCGCGCGCTTGCTTGCTTGCGGGGTTGATGGACTTTCCCCAAAATTCAGTGCAGCCAGATATCTCCATTCACCCTCTTGAAAGCTATTTGGTTTCAGAGGCTTCCGTGGGCTGTCCGGCTTCTCGGACGGCTCATAAGGAGGAATGTTAGATGAAGTATGTGGGTCGCACCACGCTCGCCGCAATTGGCGCGCTTTTCACCATGGCTTTGCCTGCGGTCGCTCAGGCCAACAGCGACAAGCCAGCCGCCGAGGTTACCTTCGGTTCCTCGATCGGGACGCACGATCTCGGCATCGCCAAGGACGTGCGCGCTGCCACCGGTGTCGATGTCAAGGACAGAGGCGGCATCTTCGGTGGTTTTATCGCGGTCGATTTTCCCGTTTCCGATAATCTTTTCATCGGTGCCGAGGGCAACGGGCATGTCGGCAATGGCGCGATCAATTCCGAATATGGCGGCTCGGCCCGTTTCGGCTATCGCATGGATGGCGGCACGAAAATCTATCTGCGTGGCGGCTACCAGTGGGTCAATATCGATTATGCCGAGATCCTGAACGTGCCGAAAAACGCCTTGCCTGCGGGTTTGCAGAATAACTTCGGCGAGTATCTCGTCGGTGGAGGTGTTGAATACCCGATGGGTAAAATCACTGTGCGCATCAATGTTGATACCTTGGGGTTCGACACCATCCGGACAACGGCAGGGATCGGGCTGCGTTTTTGACCCGGCTTACGCTCGCGTAACGCGGTAATGTGGAGCGGGCCGGCGCCGGAGGGTTGCCGGCCCGTTTTCCTGCAAGGTCGCCGAAAGGGGTAAAGCGTGACAGGCCGTGCGGGCGGCGCTAAGCGGCGCTGGCTTTATGAATACGCCCCGCTTCTCCTTCACGCTTCACGCCACTGATGGCAAGGCGCGCACCGCCACGATTGCCATGCAGCGCGGTGACATCCGCACGCCTGCGTTCATGCCGGTAGGCACGGCTGCGACGGTGAAGGCGATGAAGCCTGAAAGCGTACGCGCCACCGGGGCTGATATCATCCTTGGCAACACCTATCACCTGATGCTGCGCCCCGGTGCGGAACGGGTGGCGCGGCTCGGCGGGTTGCACACATTCATGAACTGGCCGCGCCCGATCCTCACCGATAGCGGCGGCTATCAGGTGATGAGCCTCTCCGAACTGCGCAAGCTGACCGAACAGGGCGTTGAATTCAAAAGCCACCTTGATGGCTCGCGCCACATGATCACGCCCGAACGATCGATGGAAATCCAGCGTCTGCTCGGGTCCGATATCGTGATGGCTTTCGATGAATGCCCGCGTGCCGATCGCCCGCGTGACGAGATCGCGACCAGCATGGAGCTTTCGATGCGCTGGGCCAAACGCAGCCGCGAGGGCTTCGATAGCGGCGAAGAGCACGCCGCTCGCGCCGCTCTTTTCGGCATCCAGCAGGGTGCGCTCCACGAAGATCTCCGCCGGATCAGTGCGGAGAAACTCATCGACATCGGTTTTGACGGCTATGCCGTCGGCGGACTTGCGGTCGGCGAAGGGCAGGAGGCGATGTTCGGCGTGCTTGATTACGCGCCCGGCATGCTTCCGCAGGATAAGCCGCGCTATCTGATGGGCGTGGGCAAGCCCGATGATCTCGTCGGCGCGGTGGAACGCGGCATTGATATGTTCGATTGCGTGCTGCCGACCCGTTCCGGGCGCAACGGGCAGGCCTTTACCTGGAATGGTCCGCTCAACCTCAGGAATGCCAAACATGCCGAGGATACCGGCCCGCTTGATGAACGCTGCGCTTGCCC
>JBKBMC010000115.1:0-5252 GCA_046296075.1 Erythrobacter sp.
GGCGCGGCGCGCTGGTGCCGACAACCGCACCTTGCGGAATATCCGCGATGCTTGTCGCGCCGACCAGACAATCGCGGCGGTCCGCGCGCGGGAGGAAGGCGGCAAAATGAAACTGCGACGGGCGCTGGGTTTCGACATCTTTGGCCGAATGCACCGCGCAATCAATCTTGCCCTCGGCCAGCCAGGCATCAAGTTCCTTGGTCCACAGCGCCTTGCCACCAATTTCCGCAAGCGGCCGGTCGAGCACCTTGTCGCCGCTCGCCACCACGGGGACGAGTTCAATCTCCTCCGGAGACCAGCCGTGCGCGGCACACAGGCGAGCGCGGGTCTCTTCGGCTTGCGCCATCGCAAGCGGTGACTGGCGCGTGCCAAGGCGCATCCGGACACCGAAAGCGCGCGGTATGGTGGCGGTGGAGAAAGGCTCGTCATTCATAGCGATGCTTGCCCTAGCCCCGGTAATGTCTAAGGGGAAGCGCGATGAGCGCGATCTCCCACAATCATGCCGCAACGGCGATCGTTCTGGGCATTGAATCAAGCTGTGATGAAACCGCAGTCGCTCTCGTGCGCGCCGATCGCACAATCCTTGCGCAAGCCATCGCGAGTCAGGAAGCCGAACATGCGCCCTATGGCGGCGTGGTGCCCGAAATCGCCGCGCGGGCCCATGCCGAACGGCTTGCCCCGATGCTGGAAGCAGTGATGGGCGATGCGGGCCTTACGCTTGACAATCTTGACGCGATTGCTGCCACAGCCGGGCCGGGGCTGATCGGCGGTGTGATGGTTGGCCTTGTCAGCGCCAAGGCGTTGGCCATGGCGGCCGACAAGCCGCTGATCGCGGTCAACCATCTTGAAGGCCATGCGCTGTCGCCCCGCCTTGCCGATCCGGAACTCGCATTTCCCTATCTGTTGCTGCTGGTATCAGGCGGACATTGCCAGATCCTGCGGGTCGAAGGCGTCGGACGCTATCGCCGGCTTGCCACGACCATTGACGATGCGCTGGGCGAGGCCTTTGACAAGACGGCCAAGATCCTCGGGCTGGGCTATCCCGGCGGGCCGGCAGTGGAGCGGCTGGCTTTGGCGGGTGATCCGAAAGCCGTGCCGCTGCCCCGCCCGCTCAAGGGTTCAGCGGAACCGCATTTCTCCTTTGCCGGGCTGAAAAGCGCTGTGCTGCGCGCCGTCGAAAGCGGGCAGCACCAGCCTGCCGATATTGCGGCAAGTTTTCAGCAGGCCGCGATCGATTGCCTGATCGACCGGCTGGAGAAAGCCCTGCGCGATCATGGCGCGCTGCCTGCACTTGTGGTTGCGGGCGGTGTTGCTGCCAACAAAGCCGTGCGCGGCGCGCTCGAAGCGCTTGCCAGCAGACACACAATGCGCTTTTGCGCCCCGCCGATGGCTTTGTGCACCGACAATGCAGCGATGATCGCCTGGGCAGGCCTTGAAAGGATCGCAGAGGAAGGTACTGAATTCACAGGTGATTCGCTCGATCTGCGCGCGCGGCCACGCTGGCCGCTCGATGCCGGGGCCGAGGCCGTGCGCGGCGCAGGGGTGAAAGCATGACAACGGGAGCTCCCATCGGTGTGATTGGCGCGGGCGCATGGGGCACTGCCCTGGCCCAGATGCTGGCGAGCGATGGCAGCGATGTGACGCTTTGGGCCTATGAGGCCGAGGTGGTGGACGCGATCAACACCCACCACACCAATCCGCTTTATCTGCCGTCGGCGAACCTTGCGCCGACCATCCGCGCGACCGGCAATCTCGCCGATCTGGCGGACTGCGAAATCGTGCTGGTGGTGACGCCTGCCCAGGTGCTGGGCACAGTGCTGGCGGGCCTCGCCACGGCCCCCCGCGATCTGGTGCTCTGTTCCAAGGGGATTGATGCGGCCACCGGCGAGCTGATGAACGATGTCGCGCGCCGTGCCGCACCTGCCAGCACGCTCGCCGTCCTTTCCGGCCCGACCTTCGCTCATGAAGTCGCGGCCGGGCTGCCCACTGCCGTCACGTTGGCCTGTGCGGGCGGCGAAGAGCAGTGGGACCGGCTGGCGCCAACCCTCTCCCGCCCAGCCTTCCGGCTCTATTTCAGCGATGATGTCACCGGCGCGGAAGTGGGCGGCGCGATCAAGAATGTGCTGGCGATTGCTTGCGGCGTGGTCGAAGGCTTGCAGCTCGGCCAGAACGCGCGCGCGGCTTTGATCGCGCGCGGCTTTTCCGAAATGCTGCGCTTTGGCGAGGCATTGGGCGCACGCGCTGAAACATTGGCAGGGCTGTGCGGTCTGGGCGATCTGGTGCTGACCTGCTCCAGCACGTCAAGCCGCAATTTCTCCTTCGGCAAGGCTCTGGGCGAAGGGCAGAGCGCCGCCACCTTGCTCGCTGATCGCCGGACTGTCGCGGAAGGCGCCTTTACCGCGCCGGTGCTGGCACGGTTGGCGGATGAACACGGCATTGCGATGCCGATTGTCAGCGCGGTGAATGATCTGATGGCGGGCGCCGATGCCCGCGCCGTGGTCGCCGCGCTGATGGCGCGTCCGCTCAAGGCCGAGCAGGATCTCTCCGCATGAGCCCGGCCAAACCTGCCGCCAATCAGGATGACATGGCTGCCCTCGCCAAGGGCGGGCGCACCAATACCATGGGCTTTGTGCTGCGACTGATCGCGCGCATTCCCTTCCTGATCATTGCGACGCGCTTGTATGGCCCCGATGCGCTGGGCCGCTTTGCCTCGGCCCTGGTGCTGATCGATATCATCGCACTGGTCTGCTCGCTCGGTGAAAAGCGCGGCCTTGCCCTGCGCCTCTCCGAAGGCGCGGGCGATGATCGCAGCAAGGAAGCCAATTTTGTCTATGACGGCATCGTGCTTTCGCTGCTCTATTCGGGCGCGGCCGCTCTGATCCTGTGGCTGTTCCCCGCGCCGATGTTCCCCAACGGCATGAACGGCCCGGCCGACATGTGGCTGATCGCCGCAATCCCGGCCTTCGCGATTACCGAAATCCTGCTGGCGGCGCAGGCCTATCGCTTCGATATAGCGACCACGGTGCGGACGCGCGCCGTTGTCGAACCGTGGGTAATCTCGATTGGCGCAGGCGTGTTCTTCTACCTGCCGGGCACGCGCGATTCCGGGCTTGCCTTTGCCTTCATTGCCTCGGTCTATGCCGGATTGCTGACGGCGGCCTGGCCGTTCCTGCGCACCTATGGCCTCCCCCGCAACTGGCACCCGTCCCCCGCAAAGTTCATGCGCATGTCGAGCCGCGCCTTTCCGCTGATCGGTGCCGATGCCATCGAGAAAGGCACCCGGCTGCTCGACATTTTCATTCTCGGCCTGTTTGCTCCGCCTGCGGCCGTTGGGATCTATTACGCCGCCCAGCAGATCGCGAGCCTGCCGCAGAAACTCAAGACCAGTTTCGAGCCGATCCTCTCGCCCGTCATCACCAAGAACCTGCGCACCGGAAACTTTGCCGCCATTGCCACGCAGGTGCGCCAGGTCGGCTTCTGGATCATCGCCGTGCAGGCCGGGATCGCACTGATGCTCGCGTTGCCGGGCGAAGCGGTGATGGGCCTCTGGGGGCCAAGCTATGTCGCGGGCACCGCAGCGCTGGCGTTCCTGCTCGCCGCCGAAGTCGCCGCGTCAACAGCGGTGGTGGCCGAAAGCGTGCTCGTCTACATTGCACGAAAGCGCAATCTGGCGATCTCGGTCGGCATCATCGCGCTGCAGGCGGCCATGACGATGGGGCTGATCACGCTCGCCAACCGGTTCGGGATGAGCGAAGGCTTCAAGGCCGCAGGCGCGGCGGGCGCGCTGATGCTGGCGCTTGGCGCATCCTCGCTGATCAAGGCAGTGCTGCTGAAAAGCCTGCTCAAGGCGCCGGTCAGCAACTGGCGCTGGCCGCTGGTCTATGCTGCTGCGGCGGCTGTGGTTGTCGGCTTTGCGGCCAAGCTGCTGCCGGAATGGGCCGAATTGCTGATTGGCGTCCCGGCCATTGCCGCGGTTTACGGATATGTTATCTGGCACCGCGGCTTTGGCCCCGAAGACCGGGTGCTGTTCCGCAAGAACATCGCGCCGGAAGGCGACACGCCGACCGCCTGATCCAAGTCCACCGCTGCAAGAGGAGATCCCAGCTGTGTCGCCCCAACTCACTGCCGCTTTACCACTGATTATTGGCGGATTGTTACTTGTGGCTTTCGGGGTTTGGCTGGTGCTGCGCGCCACCCGCAAGGCAAAAGTGATTGACGCTGCGGAAAGCCTCAAACGCGACGTACTGGA
This sequence comes from Erythrobacter sp., assembly GCA_046296075.1. Taxonomy (GTDB): domain Bacteria; phylum Pseudomonadota; class Alphaproteobacteria; order Sphingomonadales; family Sphingomonadaceae; genus Erythrobacter. The sequence continues at coordinate 4,250 of JBKBMC010000115.1, forward strand.
TGAAGGCGCAGCCCGCGCCAGCCGCAATCAGGCGCTGATCGACGCGACGCCTGCGGTGGTCAAGCCTGATCCGGCGCGCGAACCGGCTGCTGCCCCGTCACCTCCTCCGCCGCCTGCCCCTGCTGCGAGTGCCGATGATCTGACCCGGATCAAGGGCCTTGGCCCCAAGATCGCGGCCCTGCTTGGCGAACTGGGCGTCACCAGCTTTTCCCAGATTGCTGCATGGAGCGAGGCAGACGTCGCCGCCATTGATGCGCAGCTTGGCCGCTTTAGCGGACGGATTACCCGCGACCAGTGGATTGCGCAGGCAAAGCTGCTCGCCGCGGGTGACGAAGCAGCATTTGTCGAAAAATTCGGTCAGAATGTATAATATTCGTACACGGATTGTGCGAGTCTCATGATAGTCTTGCGCCGGGATCGTTGGGGAGGAGCTTATGACTCACACGATTCTCGTGGCGGAAGATGATTTTATCGACGGCGTCGATATCTGCGACACATGCGAGGAAGCGGGCTATCTGGTGGAAGGTCCGCATGATGGCATGAGTTCGGCCATGCTGGCCCTGCAGAAATTACGACCTGATCTGGCGATCCTTGATTTTCAGCTGGCCGATGGCCCACTCTTCGCGCTGGCGCAGAAGCTGGACGAGGAAAACGTGCCGATCATTTTCCATTCCGGTGCCGATGTGCCCGCTGATGTAGCGGCGCGTTTCCCCAAGGCGGCAACCCTGCCCAAACCTTGCCCACCCGCGCAGTTCATCGACGCTATCCACCGGATGCTCGCCCCGCGTTAAGAGCGGGGCTAGTTGCCGGTTTGCCCCCTTGCTCTGGACCTGTAAGCCTGCAAGAGCAGGCGGGCAGGCATACAACAAGCAGCAGGAGCACGCCATGCACGGCACTTCGCCCGGCGCATCAAAAGGCAGCACAATGGCCCCGTTCAACTGGGAAGACCCGTTCGATCTGGAAAGCCAGCTTTCCGAAGAAGAGCGGATGATCCGCGATGCAG
>JBKBMC010000116.1:0-5060 GCA_046296075.1 Erythrobacter sp.
CTGGACCCAGACTCCGGAAGCCCAAGCATTGTTTGAAGCGATTTCGGGCGTTGGCAAAGCCTATCGACAGGATCTGGCGAAGCGTGTGGCTGCGGGACAGCCAGTCGAAGCTTGCCTGCCGCCGGAAGCCGAGGTTGATAGCGATCAGCTGTTTGCGCATTTCAACAGCTACCCGGCCGAAACCGCACGCAAAACCAGCATCCGTGATGCCTTTTCAGAACTGGTGCGGAAGAGCTTCCCCTGCCGGTAGGCGTCAGAACGCCCCGAGGATCAGCAGCGCTTGCAGGAACAGTACCAGCACGATCTGCGAGAAGAAGATCAGCATGAAAAACCGCCACATCGCTGAAAAGCGCGTGAGGCCATAGGCATAGCGCACTTGCTTGTAGAGGTGCAGCGGCGCGCCGATCACGAAGAGGGCGGCCGCCCACCCGCTCCCGCCAGGGATCAGGCTGAGCAGTGAGGTGGTGATGAAGAGCAGCGACACGAAGGCCAGCGAATAGGTTACAAAGACAGCGTGATCATAGGCCTTGAACTGGCGCCGCCACGCAAACAGCAGCCATACAAACGGGATCGATAGCGGGATCAGCAGCCAGCTGAACTTGTAGCCATTGGCCTGCAACTTGTAGAGCATCAGGCTGGGATTTTTCTTCCACTTGGCGATGACGCCTTCGTCCAGCCAGCCGATCCCGGTCAGCGTGAAATCCGAAGCCCCTTCAAAGGCGATTTCTCCGTTCTTCCCCTTGATCCGTTGAAGCGCGTCCAATTCGCTGTCAATCTCGACCATGCGGGCATCGCCCTTGGGCAGATTGTCGCGTTCTTTCTGGAGATCGGTGATCTGCTCCTGAATGTTCGCCACGAAAGCTGAATTGCCGCTCGCCCCGTCAAGAAAGCCTTTGCCGAAATCGGTCGGCACGGTCAGCCCCACCATCTGGAAAACGGCAAACATCGCAAACACGCTGAACAGGAACATCGCCATCGGGCTGACAAACTTGGCGCGTTCCCCCTCGATGAAACGGCGGGTCAGCTGGCCGGGTTTGAAGGCGAGCAGCGGCAGGGTGTTCCACAGCTTGCCATCGAGATGCAGCACTCCGTGGAGAATATCATGACCAATCGCGGCAAGGCTGCGGTGGATATGGACCTTCTGGCCGCATTGCCCGCAATAGTCGCCCGTCACCATGGCGCCGCAATTGAGGCATGCGGTCGGGCCGTGCGCCGCCTCTCGCGCTTCGCCATGTCCGGGTTCGATCGCGCGGGCGAACAAGCCGCCCTCGATCACTGCGCCAATACCTTCGCCAATTCCGTTCATTGCGCCCGCCCCCTTTCACCCCAGAAAGCCCGCCCGGCATTATAGTCAGCAAATGCCGTGAGGCGATAGGCGCTTATTTCTGCGCGAGTTTTCGTTCGATTGCCGTCCACAGCTGCGCGAAAGCGCGTGCTGCCGGAGACTTGGGTGCAAAGGCAGCAACCGGCTGGCGCTCGACCGCGCATTGTTCGATCGCGCTGGCTAGCGGGATCACCGGCCATGTCGGATTTGCCGCGCGTGCCTCCCGGTGCAGCGAGCGACGCATGTCGATCATCGAGAGCACCGGCAGGATCGGCGGATGGCCCTTTCCTGCGCCGCGCACTTCTTCGACGACCGCATCGAAAGCGCGCGCCGAAAGCGGTGATGGCGGCAGCGGCACAATCACGACATCGGCGGCACGCATCACCTGCGCACTCACTTCGTTCAAGACCGGAGGGCAATCGAAGATGATGCGATCATAATCCTTGGCGAGCCGCTCCACCAGCTTGGCCAAACGCTTCTTCTTGCCGAGCTTGTCCAGTTGGCGATCCAGCGTGCGGATGCTTTCATCGGCAGGCAGCAGATCCAGCCCGGGATAGCGGCTGTGCTGGATCAGTTTGGCCGGGTCACTGCCATCGGCAAACACGCTCTGTGCAGCGTGTTTCTTGCGCGGATCAATGCCCAGCAGAAAGCCCGAACCATTGGCCGCATCGAGATCCCACAACAATGTCTTTCGGCGGGAAATCTGTGCCGAACACCACGCAAGATTCACCGCGAATGTGGTTTTGCCCACGCCACCTTTGATGCTGTAAACTGCAATGCTGGCCATGCTCGTGCGCGCTTCAACCCCTCTGTTCGCGATGCCCGCGCCACAAGGCTATGACGGTTTGGTGACAAGGCCAAGCGTTAGTGTGCGAAGCGGGCTTGTGGCAAGCGTGCCGCAGGATGGTCAGATGGTGGTCACCAAGCTTGGATGCGCAACGAAAAAGGCCGCTTCCTTGCGGAGCGGCCTTTTGATCATCGAGCAACCGATCAACGGGTAATCAGCCGTCGTAATCGCCGCCGAGCGAAGTGTTGCGGGCAGGTGCCGCAGCCGTGATGCGGAGCGCTTCGGCCGATTGGCTGAGCGAGCCGATTTCATCGGCTTCGTCCTCGTCATCAGGAAGGATCTTCTGGAGGCTGGTGACGAGCGCTTCGTGCAGATCGCGCGGCACAATGGTCTGTTCCGCGATTTCGCGCAGCGCCACAACCGGGTTCTTGTCGCGATCGCGATCCAGCGTCAGCTCGCTGCCGCCCGAGATTTCGCGCGCGCGCTGCGCGGCGAGCAGGACGAGGTCGAACCGGTTGGGAACCTTGTCGACGCAATCTTCAACGGTAACGCGTGCCATCGGCAGCCTCTTTTTGCGGAGAATTTCGGAGAAGTGCGGCCACTAGGCACAAGGGCGGTCTGAGTCAAGATAATGCAATGCCGTGCATTTGCCGCTATGGCTGGCCTATGGACGCCGTCATTTCCAGCGCTGTGCTCGTCGATCCCGCGCAAGCGTATGACGATCATCCATCATTCGCGGTCGAAGCGGCAGGTCACAGCTTCACCTTCCATCCCGGCGGCGCGGCGCGTCTGGAAGCGCTGTTCTGCCTGATCGCCGGCGCGCAGCAGAGCCTCGATATCTTCTACTACCTGTTCGACAACGATGAATCGGGCACTGCCGTGCGCGATGCGTTGGTGGAGGCTGCGGCACGCGGTGTGGCTGTGCATCTGATTGTCGATGATTTCGGCAATGATGCGGGTGAAGATTTCTTTGCGCCGCTGATCGAGGCTGGCGGTACCTTTGCGACCTTTTCGCCGCGGTGGGGCACGCGCTATCTCGTGCGCAACCATCAGAAATTCGTGATTGCCGATAAGGCGCGGGTCATGACCGGCGGCGCCAACGTGTCTGATCACTATTTCAAGCCGCCCAGCGCGAATGGCTGGTGCGATCTTTCGGCGGTGATTGAAGGGCCGGTGGTCGACAAGTTCGGCGAATGGTTCGGTTTGCTTGTCAGCTGGGTTGACGGCGAGGCGCGGGGCCAGATCGCCCAGTTGAGGCGGCTGCGCGCGGTCGTCAACCAATGGGATGGCGGGGATGGCCCGGTGCAACTGCTCATGGGTGGTCCGTTGGTGCGGCGCGGACATTGGGCGGCGCTGTTCGGGCAGGATTGTGCGCGGGCACGGCGGCTCGATACGGTATCGGCCTATTTTTCCCCGCCGCGCAGCGTCCGCCGCCAGATCGCCGCGATTGCCCACCGGGGCGAGGTGCGCATGGTGATGCCAGGCAAATCCGATATCGCCGCGGCGATCGATGTGGCGCGGCTGCTTTATCGTTCCTTCCTCAAAGCGGGCGTGCGGATCTTCGAGTTTTCGCCCTGCAAGCTGCACATGAAGCTGATGGTGGTGGATGATGTCAGCTATTTCGGGAGTGCCAATCTCGATAAGCGCTCGTTCCGCATCAATGTCGAGGTCATGGTACGGGTCGAGGATGCCGGGCTCGCGGCGCAGCTGCGCGGGCTGATCGATCATCTCGAAGCGGCCAGCGTGCCGGTAACACCCGCATGGTATGCGAAGCGCGCCACGCTGTTCAATCGGCTGCGCTGGTTGTTTGCCTACCTCGTGTCGCTGGCGGATTACCGGATCAGCCGTGTGGGAACGGGCTGACCGTCTTGCCTATTCGAAACCGTAATCCGAATAGTCCTTGAAATTGGGCGAGGTAAATTTGGTGATGTCGCTCTGGAAGTGGAGCCGCACATTGCCCGTCGAGCCATGTCGCTGCTTCGCCACGATCAAGGTCGCGCGGCCGACGATGCTTTCGTATTTTTCCTCCCAGGAGCGGTACTTCTCGCTCATTTCCGCCGAGGAGTTTTCATCCGGCGTGTCGGGCTTCACCAGCAGGTGGTAGTAATCATCGCGGAACACGAACCACACCATGTCCGCGTCCTGTTCGATCGAGCCCGATTCGCGCAGGTCCGACAGCATCGGGCGCTTGTCCTCGCGCTGTTCGACGGCGCGGGAAAGCTGCGACAGGGCAATCACCGGCACCGACAATTCCTTGGCGAGCGTTTTCAGCCCGCGGCTGATCTCGGAAATCTCGTTGACGCGGTTGTCGTTGCCGCGGCCCGAACCTTGCAGCAGTTGCAGATAGTCGACGATGATCAGCCCGATATCGTGCCGTCGCTTCAGCCGCCGCGAGCGCGTTCGTAAGCTTGCGATGGTGAGCGCGGGCGTATCGTCGATGAACAGCGGCAATTCGGCGAGGCGCTGGCTCGCGAAGGACAGTTTCTGGAAATCCTCGCGGCTCATCTTGCCCGAACGCAGCGCTTCGGATGAAATCTCGGCCTGTTCGGCAAGGATACGCGTGGCGAGCTGGTCCGCGCTCATTTCGAGGCTGAAGAAGGCGACCGGCGCGCCGTAATTGAATTCGCCCCCGTCACGCTGCCATTTGAGATGCTCCTCAGCGCAGTTGAACGCGATGTTGGTGGCAAGCGAGGTTTTGCCCATGCCGGGGCGGCCGGCGAGGATGATCAGGTCCGAATTGTGCAGGCCCGATGTTTTCTGATCGATGGTGGCAAGGCCGGTCGTCTTGCCCGAAAGCCCGCCGCCCGAATTCATCGCTGCCTCGGCCATCCGGATCGCGGTGAGCGCGGCTTCGCGAAAGGTTGCCGCCTCGCTTCCGGTGGCCGCGCCTTCGGCCACCTTGAACAGATCGGCTTCGGCCTTGGCGATGCGATCAAGCGGCGAGGTGTC
>JBKBMC010000117.1:0-5029 GCA_046296075.1 Erythrobacter sp.
GTGCTTGGCCGCGAAGTGATGTTCATACCCGAACTTGCCGGTCCGGTGGTGGACAAGACTCTCACGATCTTTGGCCCCGGCGATATCGGCCTGCTTGATAACACCCGCTTCTGGCCGGGCGAGGAAGCCAATGATCCCGAACTGTCCAAAGCAATGGCCGCGCACGGCGATTTCTACGTCAATGATGCCTTTTCCTGCGCGCACCGTGCCCACGCCTCGACAGAGGGGCTGACGCATTTCCTGCCCTCCTATGCGGGCCGCTCGATGGAAGCGGAGCTGAAAGCGCTCGATGCCGCGCTGGGCGCACCGGAAACCCCGGTGGCGGCAGTCGTCGGCGGGGCGAAGGTTTCGACCAAGCTGGCCGTGCTCGAAAACCTCTTGGGCAGGGTGCAGCATCTCATTATCGGCGGCGGCATGGCCAACACCTTCCTTGCCGCGCGCGGAGTGCATGTCGGCAAGAGCCTGTGCGAGCATGATCTGGCCGAAACCGCCGCGCGCATCATGGACGAGGCCGATGCCAAGGGCTGCACCATCCATCTTCCCTATGATGTGGTGGTGGCCAAGGAATTCGCCGCCAACCCTGCATCACTTCGGGTCTGCAATGTTCACGAAGTCGCCGCTGACGAGATGATCCTTGATGTCGGCCCGCAAGCGACCGAGGCCTTGGCCGATGTGCTGAAAACGTGCCGGACGCTGGTGTGGAACGGGCCGCTTGGGGCCTTCGAAACCCCGCCTTTCGATGCTGCCACGGTTGCACTCGCGCGGACTGCTGCGGCACTGACACAGGAAGGCTCGCTCGTCAGCGTGGCGGGCGGCGGTGATACCGTCGCAGCATTGGCGCAAGCCGGTGTGAGCGCTGATTTCTCTTATATTTCAACGGCAGGTGGGGCCTTCCTCGAATGGATGGAAGGACGCGTCCTGCCCGGCGTCGCTGCGCTCGAAGCCTGAAATGGCCGATGTTGCTGCCGATATCGAAGCGCTTGCGCTCACCGCCATGCGGGCCTGGGTCGCGGGCGATGCCAAGGCGATCAAGAAGCTGCTGCACCGCGACTTCGTGATGATGGTCGGCACGCTGCCGCCGCAATTGCTTGACCGGCCAAGCTTTGTGGCGAGCATCGAGCGCGGCTTTGGCTGCACCCGCTTCGCCTTTCACGAGATCTTCGTGCGCCAGCATGGCAAGGCGGCTTGGTTTGTCGCCGGGGCTGAACTCGAATTCCGGCTTGGCGGAAAGACTTGGGCAGGGCGGTTCCTCGTCACCGATCTGTGGCGCTGCGGCACGCTGGGCGGATGGAAACTGGCCGAGCGGAGCATTGCCCGTCTCGACGAAGGGGATCGTCTGGCGGGCGCGATCCAAGCCTTGCAATTATGGACATGATGATGAGCGAAGCAGTCGAAACAAGTTACGGTGCCCTCAAGGTCATGGACAGCGGTGAATTTGCCGGATGGCGGTTTTGGGAAGGGGATCCGTTCGAAACCCGTTCGGGCCCGTTTTTCTACCGGCGTGAGGCGGATGGCTCTTACGTCAGCGCCTTCCGCGCCGAGGATCGCCACATGAACGGCGGCGGCTTCATGCACGGCGGCTGCCTGCTGACCTTCGCCGATTTCGCGCTGTTTGCCATCGCCACCGATGCGCTGGCGGGAGATCATGCCGTCACGCTCAATCTGGCGGGCGATTTTCTCGGCTCGGTGCAACCGGGCGCGCTGGTTGAGGCGCGTGGCGAAGTCACCCGCGGCGGGGGCAAGACGATCTTTGTGCGCGGCCTGGTGACAGGCGATGGCGCGCCCGCGCTCAGCATCACCGGCATCATCCGGCGGCTGGCCAAGCGCTGATCGGCGCTGTCTTCACTGTGCAGTTGCAGCATGACGGAGGCTTGGCTAAGGCGCCGCAGTAAAGGCCCTGCATAGGTATGCAGAAGCGGGCGCAGGGCTGAATTTCGCAGCCGATGGCAATATGGGGACTTGGGTATGAACAAGCAGCAGATGATCGCGCGCATCACGACGGGGCAGGGCTTTATCGCTGCGCTGGATCAGTCGGGCGGTTCGACTCCCAAGGCGCTGCGCGGCTACGGGGTTGAGGACTCCGAATGGTCGGGTGATGATGCAATGTTCGCCCAGATCCATGCGATGCGTGCCCGCGTGATCACCGCGCCCTCCTTTGCCAGCGGCAAGGTGATCGGCGCGATCCTGTTCGAAAAGACCATGGATGGCATGGTGGATGGCAAGCCTACGGCCGAGGCGCTCAAGGCGCGCGGCGTGGTGCCTTTCATCAAGGTGGACGAAGGCCTTGCCGATGAAGCGGACGGCGTGCAGCTGATGAAGCCGATGGCGAAGCTGCCCGCGCTGCTCGAAAAATCGGTGGCGGTTGGCATGTTCGGCACCAAGATGCGCTCGGTCATCAAGGCGGCCAATCCGGCGGGGATCGCCGCGATTGTTGCCCAGCAATTCGAAGTCGCGTCGCAGATCCTTGATGCGGGCCTCGTCCCGATGATCGAACCCGAATATGATATCACCGCCGAAGACCGCGCTGCGGGCGAGGACATCCTGCTTGCGGAAATCATGAAGCATCTCGATACCTTGCCCGAGGGCCGCGAGGTGATGCTCAAGCTGTCGATCCCGGTCAAGCCCGGCCTCTACAACCCGGCGATTGCGCACCCCCGCGTGCTGCGCGTGGTCGCGCTCTCGGGCGGCTTTTCGACCGATGAGGCGTGCAAGCGTCTGGCCCAGAACCCCGGCATGATCGCAAGCTTCAGCCGCGGGTTGTTGCAGGATCTGCGCAAGGGGCAGAGCGATGCGGAATTCGATGCCGTGCTCGGCAAGGCGATTGATCAGATCGCTGCGGCCAGCGTTGCCTGAGCCAAGCGGAAAGTCACTCTCTTGAGCCTTGTCCCCCCGACCCAGCTTTACCTGATCTCGCCGCTCGATGTGGGCGGGGAGTTTCCGGCACGGCTCGAACGGGCGCTTGCCGCCGGTGCCAAAGGGGGCGAGGGCCTGATTGCGGCCTTCCAGTTCCGGGTCAAAGGCGTGGATCAGCACGCAGCGGCCGCGCTCGCTGCACCTTTGCAGACGATCTGCGCAGCGCATGATGTGGCCTTTATCGTCAATGATTCGGTCGCGCTGGCCAAACGGCTGAAGGCCGATGGCGTGCATCTCGGACAGGATGATGGCTCGCCCAAAGAGGCCCGCGAAGCCTTGGGGCGTGAGGCGCAGATTGGCGTGACTTGCCATGCCAGCCGCCACCTCGCGATGGAAGCGGGCGAGGCGGGGGCCGATTATGTCGCTTTCGGCGCGTTCTTCCCGTCTGCCACCAAGGATAAAGGGCCCGATGCCGAAGTGCCGCAGCCCGAGATCCTGCAATGGTGGTCGAGCCTGTTTGAAATCCCTTGTGTCGCCATTGGCGGGATCACGCCTGATAACTGCAGGCCGCTTATCGAAGCGGGGGCGGATTTCCTCGCCGTGTCGGGCGCGGTTTGGGGCGGGGATGAAGTCGCCGCCATTGAGGCTTTCAGGAAGGTGATGCGCTAATCCACGCCGCCCAGCCGGGTGCAGATCAACCGACCAAGCGTGTCATCATCCTTGAGCGCTTGCAGCGTGTTCGCGCCGAGGCGGCGGAACCGCTGATCCTTCTTCGGCCCGCGCGTGAACACCAGTGTCGTTCCATGCATCAGATAGACCCCGCCGCCCGTATCGGTTTCATAGGCAGAGCCTGCCGCGATGCGGAAGCTTTCAGCGGGTTGCTCGATAAATGCCTCGTCAGTGGCATCGCCGGGCAGGGCACATTGGTAGAAACCGTGCTGCATGGTGCCGAGCATGTCGCCCACCACTGTATTGCGCCCCGGCTGCGGGCGGGCGGCAGTGCGATCCTGTGCGGCAGCGCCAGCGGGTAATGACGCGGCAAGGCCAGCGGCGCACAGGGCAAGGAAGGGGAGAGGATGGCGTTTCATGGCCGCGATCCCTAGCACTGCGCACACCACAACGCCAAGCCGCTGCGCGAGCGCCGCAACAGGTCCTGCCCGGTTCGCGGCCCGGATCATGGGCATGCTTGCCGAGCGGGACGCTATCGGCTATCGGCGCGCATCATTTGCAGGCGCACGCCCTTGTGGCAGGGCGCCTTCCTCGCTCTTTTCACCCGGTAAAGAAGGCCCTCAGCCCCATGAAGATCAGCGGCGTCGATATTCGCCCCGGCAATATCCTCGAATATGAAGGCGGCATCTGGAAAGTCGCCAAGATCCAGCACACCCAGCCCGGCAAGGGCGGGGCTTACATGCAGGTCGAGATGAAGAACCTGCAGGATGGCCGCAAGACCAACGTGCGCTTCCGCAGCGCCGACACGGTCGAGAAAGTGCGCCTTGATACCAAGGACTTCCAGTTTCTCTATGCCGAGGGCGATGACCTCGTGTTCATGGACAACGACACCTACGAACAGATCATGCTGCCGGGCGACCTGCTGGGCGATGCTCGCCCGTTCCTGCAGGACGGGATGCAGGTGGCGCTGGAACTGTGGGACGAAAAGCCGATTTCGGTCGAGCTTCCGGCTCAGGTCGAAGCCACCATCGTTGAGGCTGACGCGGTGGTGAAGGGCCAGACCGCCTCGTCGAGCTACAAGCCTGCGATCCTCGACAACGGCGTGCGCATCATGGTGCCGCCGCACATCGGCAGCGGCACGCGCATCATCGTAGATGTCTACGAGCAGGCCTATATCGGCAAGGCCGGCTGAGGACCTGATCGATGGCAGCTATTTCCGGCCTTATCCGCGTGATGGAGCGCGCCGCGCGCAAGGCGGGCGGGCGTTTGCGGCGCGATTTCGGCGAAGTCGAGCACTTGCAGGTCAGCCGCAAGGGGCCAGCCGATTTCGTCAGCAAGGCGGATATGCGGTCCGAACGCACGCTGTATGACGAATTGCTGGCGGCTCGCCCCGGTTGGGGCTTTGTGATGGAAGAGGCGGGCGTGATCAAGGGCGATCCCGGCATGCCGCGCTGGATCGTCGATCCGCTCGATGGCACCAGCAATTTCCTTCATGGCATTCCGCATT
>JBKBMC010000118.1:0-4986 GCA_046296075.1 Erythrobacter sp.
ATGATGGCCGCAGCCGCCCGGTGATGAGCGCAAGCAACGTCGATTTACCGCTACCATTAGCTCCGCTGAGCGCAATGCGTTCAGCGCCAGTTATCGCAAGATCAACGCCAGCCAACACCGAATGCCCGCACGGGTAGGCAAAGCACAGACCTTTTGCCTCAAGCACCTTGCGTCCCGACACCAGCCCGGTCGGCGCAATGTGGAACCCGATTGGCACGCTGCGCTCAATCCTTGAACGGGCCTCGGCAAGGTGGCCCTCGGCATCTGCGATCTGGCGGTCAGCAAGCCGCGATTGCGCTGCGCCGGTGCGTTCGGCACGGCCCTTGGCCATACCGAGTGCGATCTTGGGCGCATCGCCCTTGGCCGCTTTTCTGCGGCCGGCGGCATCGCGCCTTTGCTGGCGTTCCTGAGCGGCCTGCGCTGCCTTCCGCACCTCTGCCCGATGCCGCTCGGCGACTTCGAGATCATGCGCGGCTACGGCGCTGGCGATTGCCTTGCGCTCGGCAAAGTGCGACCAGCCCCCGCCATAGCGCTGCGCGCCCAATTCGGTGAGTTCGACAATCGCATCGACGCTTTCCAGCAATTCCCGGTCGTGCGAGACCACCACAGCGCCCTTTCGCCAGCTTGCCAGCCATTGCTGAACGGCCACGCGGCCCTGCCGATCAAGATTGTTGGTCGGCTCATCCAGCAACACGAAATCGGGTTGGTGAAGAACCGCCGCCGCCAATCCGGCACGCGTTCGCTGCCCGCCTGAAAGGCTTACGAGCGGCGCATCAAGCGGGTGATCAAGGCCCAGCGCAGCCAGCGCGGCTACGGCCCGTTCCTCCAGCGTCCAGTCGGCATGTGCCAGATCATCGGCATCGGCCGCGCCCGCCAGCGCCCGCGCCACCAGCGCCAGCGGCTCGGCAATGCCCAGCAGATCAGCCAGCGCCGCGCGCTCATCCACTTGCACCCATTGTTCGATCAACAGCACTTTGCCAGATGCCATAATCTGCCCGGCGGTTGGGGCCAGCGTGCCTGCGAGCAGGCGCAGCAGCGTGCTCTTGCCGATCCCGTTGCGGCCAACCAGCCCGGTGCGCTCGGCCGCAAATTCAGCCGACAGGCGCGCGAGCACCGCTCGCCCGTCCGGTGTCTGCCAACTGGCATCAACAAGCTTGAGAATGGACATGGGGTTAAACCTTGCAACAAACGACCCGGCTGCGCTCTATTGCGCCGCCTGCGGCACAGCGCCGACGAGGCCAAGGCTGGCATAAAGCTTGTGGTCATAGGGTGCAAACGCCCGCGCTCCGGCCCATTCGGGCCAGCCCCTGCCAAGGTTGAACGCCGCCCGCCGCGCATCCGCTGTGGGGCGGATCAAGGCCGCAGATAGCGCGGCGCAGTCGAGCCGCGGTGATGCCCTACATGCGAGTGTGCCGGAAGGTAGCGGCGGGGACTGCCACACCACGCGCAGGCCTTTCTGCGATCCGGCATTTCCTTCCTGAGCGGCGCGCCACCCGAGCCAGGGGGCTTCGGCCACAGCGGCAAGATCGGCCATATCATTTGCAAGCGCCGCCAGTGCGCCTTCATGCGATCCGAAGAAGCTGACCGAATGCCACTGCGGCGGCGCTGTGTTCGCTTGCGTCAAGGCAGTGATTTGCACCAGCCCGCCCGAGGCTGAGCCGGGCATGACCGCAGCAAGCCGCAAACCGCGCGCCTGCGCGCCGATTTCGGCAAGGCTTTGTGCCGGCAGATCATGACGCGCCAGCAGCACCGCGCGATAGCGGCTCTGCACTCGGGCAGGCGGCATCACTAGGCCAAGCGGCTCGACAGCGGGGTCGCGCGCGATCCTCAGCCAAGCGCCAAGGTTGGCGACGGCGACATCGACTTCGCCGGCCGTGATGGCAGCGGCAAGCCGATCGGGATCATCATAAAGTTTGATCTTGACCGAGTGGCCCGTTTCCTTGGCGACCAGTTTGGCCAGCGGCTTGATTGCAGCGACACGGTCAAGCCCCGGATAGGCATAGCTGCCCAACACCAGCGGGGGATTGGTGGCCGCCGCATAGCAACTGAGCGCAACGGTCAGCAATGCAGCGCCCAGCAGGTGTAGCGGCCTGTAACGAGAAGTCATGTCACGCTTCCTTTCTGGTGTGTCGATCACGGCCCGTTGCCCCTCAGCGATCACGAGGCTTGTTATAAGCATAGGCAGGGTGGGCGGCATCCGGATGGGAGTGGGGAGAGGGCCGGATGCCGCCGGTGGAGCATCAGAACGTCAGGCCAAAACCAGCCACCACCTGATGCCGCCTGTCGTCATCGCCATAGTCCGAGTAGCGATATTCAAGCTTGGCATGGAGGCCTTGCCCGAGATCCTGTTGGAAGCCTGCGCCCAAGCGCCAGCCATCGACGTTCTGGCCATCGCGCGTCACGTCCCCGGTGGGCGAGGTGTAGGTCGCGCGAAAGCGAGCATTGGTCCAGCCGCCCAGCGCATAGAGCTTGCTTCCGGGAGCCACTTCAACACCGGCACGCGCAATCAAGCTGAGATCGCGGCTTGCCTTAACGCACAGGTTGTCACCCGCGACGATCGCGCCGCTCTCGCATTCCTTGGCGGTGCTGAAATCGGCATTGGCTTCGATGCCTGCAAACAGGTTCTTGGCAATGTCCAAATCGTAGCCGAGCCCGATGCCGTAGAGCGCGCCATTATCGCGGCCATCGGTCGTATCAAGGCGATCCCAGCCGCCGTGAGCCTCGATGCGCGGGCCGCCGGCAAGGGCACTGGTGCTGGTAGCAGCGGCGATGCCTGCAAGGGCAAAGCCGGTGACGAGAGAGAGTGTCTTGTTCTTCATGTCTTGGTTTCCTTTTGTTGGTGGAGCGGCCGCAAGCTTGGCAATGCGAGAGGTGCGAACCGCCGATTGATGAGCCGCCTTAAAGCGCTGTCCCGCGCCCCGACGGCAAAAGGGCGCGGACGTGTGCAGTGATCACAGATGGCGTTAGGTGGTGGCAGGCGACCGCTAGCTTGCTGCCTCAGGGTGACTTGCCATAAGGCGCGTCCAGTTGGCGGGCGTCATTGCGGCAAGGTATTCCGCCTGCATTTCGGCGGTCAGAACCTCAAGCATCCGGTCGCCTTCGATCCAGACTTCGAGCACACCGAACAGGCCGCCGCGCTTGCGATATTTTGCGGGCCAGCCCTCACGCACGGCAATGGCGACGACGTCTGCAAATTGGAGGCGGGTTGCGATCGCGAGGTGTGTGGCGGAGCCTGCGCATGAGCGGGCGAGGTGATCGCGCTGACCGATCGCATCGTGATCACCGGCAGCTTCAACCAGCACGACCCCGCGCGGATAGACTTCGATCATTGTGTTGCGGTCATCGCCGGCCATGGCAAGCCAGCTGTCGTCGGCGATCGGCGGAAACGGCGCGACCGAGCCGCCGCCGAATATCTCGGCTAGCACTTCGGCAACGCGGCGCGGCTGGCGCGCATCGATGGAGGCATGGAAAATCATGGGCTTGCGCTTTCTCGATGTAAACTGAACTGAAGCCGCCCCAATCAGACAAGCCGATCGGTGCGGTGAAGGTGGGTGAACCACCCGCTGAGGAGCCATCTAACGGCGCAGTGCCACGCGCTGATGGCTTTGCCGGCACAACTGTGTTGCAAGTGTTACAGCGGGCAGGGCGCCGTCTGGCCAAGCCTTGCGGCGGTGGGTAAGACTGCCCGCGGTCACGTTAAGGGGGTTGCCCGATGAATCCGCCCGTCGATGCGAGCGCCGATCAGGCCAATGCACCATGGCTCTCTCGCCACGGCAATTTTCTGCTGGGTTTGAGCGATGCCACCCGCCGCCTCAGCGATGCCGATGCCATTCTGGCGATCACACTTGAACGTCTCGGGCGGCAAATCGGGATCGACCGGGTTGGCTACATCGAAAGCCACCCTGGCAACACCGGATACAGCGTTCGGCGCGAATGGTGTGACGAGGCGATCCCGACCTTTGTCGGCGAACACGCAGGCAGCGGCACATCCCCGCACCTTCTCGAGGCGATGAAGCGCGGCGAGCCGATGGTCTTTCCCGATCTGCTCGCCGATCCGACGATTGGCCCCACTGCCCAAACCCTGCTGGCAAGCGGTGCTCGGGCGATGATGTGCGTGCCGCTGCTCAAGAATGATGAGCTGGCAGGCGCCCTTGGCCTTGCCAACACCGAGCCTTTCGACTGGTCGCCGGCTGATCTGATGCTGGTGCGCGAGGTGCTGGAGCGCACCTGGGAAACGCTGGAACGCGCCCGCGCCGAGGCGGCGCTCAAGGAAAGCGAGGCCCTGCTGCAAGCCTTTCTCCAGCACGCCCCTGTCGCCATGTCGCTGACCGATGAGGCAGGCGAATTGCTGCTTGCCAATGAGGAACTGCTTAAGCGCCTCCAACAGAATGATGCGGCCATGCAGGCCCAGAGCGCCGCCAACGAAGCGAGCCTGAGAGCCGAGGTGCTCGCTTCGGGCCGAGCGGTCGAACGGGAAATGAGCATCGTGGGAGCAGAAGCCTATCGCGAATATCTCGCCGTGCGCTTTCCCGTGCACACCTCGCCCGGCGCGCCCGTGCGGATTGGGGGGTGCTACATTGATCTTACCCGCCAGAAGGCGATCGAGGCCGAACTCGCCCGCTCGCGCGAGGCATTGTTCCAGTCGGAAAAGCTGACAGCACTCGGCGCGCTCTTGGCGGGCGTCAGCCATGAACTCAACAATCCGCTCTCGGTGGTTGTGGGCCAGTCGCTGATCCTTGAGGAGAAAGCCGATGATCCCGCCATCGCGGCGCGCGCGGCCAAGATCCGCAAGGCGGCCGAACGCTGCGCGCGGATCGTCCAGACCTTCCTTGCCATGGCGCGCGAACGTCCACCCGAACGCCAGCCCATCGACATCAACCATCTGATCGATGCGGCGCTGGAGATTACCTCTTATGGGCTTCGCGCCGCTAATGTGACTGTTCGCCGCGCGCTGGCCCCCGACCTGCCAAGCGTGATCGGCGATGC
>JBKBMC010000119.1:0-4544 GCA_046296075.1 Erythrobacter sp.
GGTAGGGGCGGGCCAATAGCGAGCACTGCCCCCGCCTGTCAACGCAAACCTCGCGGCAAATCGCATGTCCGCAGCCAGCGGGACAAATCGCGGTTCTTTTCCTCCCCGGAACGCTTGCCCTCACTCGCGCATTGAAGCATGGGGCAGCCCGTGAGCCCATCGGGCCAAGCCCTCGCATTGCAAGAGCATTCCTGCCATGACCACATCATCTCCGCTTTCCGGCAAGCTTGTCACCCTGTTCGGCGGCAGCGGCTTTATCGGCAATCATGTCGCGCAAAAGTTGCTTGAGCGCGGTGCACGCCTGCGCATTGCCAGCCGCAATCCGGAAAAAGCCTTCAGCCTCAAACCGCTCGCCAATCTCGGACAGCTGCAATTCGTCCCCTGCAACCTGACGCATGAAACCAGCGTGGCTGCCGCGCTCACGGGTGCCAGCCATGCCGTCAACCTGGTCGGCGTATTTGCCGGCGATGTGAAGGCGGTGATGGGCGAAGGCGCCGGCACGCTCGCCCGTCTCGCCAAGGCGGCAGGTGTCGAAGCGCTGGTGCATGTCAGTGCCATCGGGCCGGGTGCGGCTTCGAGCGTGCCCTATGCTCAGGCCAAGGCGCTGGGCGAGGAGCGTGTGCGCGCCGCATTCCCTACCGCGACGATCCTGCGCCCATCGATCGTGTTCGGCGGCGATGACAACTTCCTCAACATGTTCGGCGGCATGATTGAACTGGCTCCCGTGCTCCCGGTGTTCGCGCCCGAAGCGCGGCTGCAACTGGTCTATGTCGACGATGTTGCAGAAGCGATCGTCACCGCGCTGGAACATCCCGAACACCATGGCGGCCACACTTACGAGCTCGGTGGCCCGGAGCAGATCAGCATGATGGAGCTGAACGAGCGCATTGCTGCCGCTCAGGGCCGCACCCGCCGCTTCATCGCCATGCCTGATACGCTGTCGGGCATCTTTGCCGCGCTTCCCGGCACGCCGATGAGCCGCGACCAGTGGGCGCTGCTCAAGCCCGGCAATGTCGTAGCCGAAGGCGCGCGCGGCTTTGCCGAACTCGGGATCGAACCGAGTGCGCTCGGCCTGTTTCTCGACAAGTGGATGTTGCGTTTCCGCAAGCATGGCCGCTTTGGCCTGAGCAATGAACGCGCCAAGGCGCGCAAGGCCGCGCGCTGATTCGCGCCCACATCGTTCAGTAAGGATGCTTCAAAGCTGAATGTTGGAGACAGTTGAGACACTGTCCTAAGGCCGAAAACCGGCCCGCGCACACCGCCACGGCACGGGCAGCAGCGCGTGTAGCGGGCGGTTGGAAAGACGCGGGGATCGGGCATCACCGCAAGGCTAGCGGCCCGGCGCTGCGGTAGGAAAGCGCGTTACAGCTGCGCCTTGTAGAGCGCGAGCACATCAGCCTCGCCCTTGCGTGCTTCGGCTGCGGCATAGGCCGGGCTATCGGGCACCATCCAGCCATGATTGCCATCATAGACCGCGATCTGCGCCGCAACGCCTGCCGCCTTGGCCGCATCGCCGAACGTCGCCTTGTCAGCAGGCGCCTTGGCATCATCATCCTTGGCAACCGCGATCAACAATCCTGCCTTGACCTGACCCAGCAGCGCATGCGGGCTCATCGCATTATCCGGCCGCACCAGCCCGCCGCCGTGGAAACTGGCGGCAGCCTTGACCCGCGCGGGCACGGCGGCCGCACTCCACACGGTGAACGGCCCGCCCATGCAATAGCCCTGCGTGCCGATGCCGCGTGCCGGATCGACCCCAGCCTGCTGATCGAGCCACGTGGTGATCGCGCGGGTATCGCTCATGATCGCTTCGGCCGAAAGCTTGCCGCGCCACGGGCCGACTTTCTGGAATCCGCCTTTGGCGATGAAATCGGCAAAATCGGCAAACTGCTCGCCCACGACATCGCGGTAATAGGGGTTCATCACGAGGACGGCATAGCCTTGCGCGGCGAGTTCGCGGGCCATGATCCGCTTCGCCTCGCGCACGCCGGCAATATCGGGCCACAGGATAACGGCAGGATGCTGCCCTTCTGCGGGGTGAACGAAAAAGCCATCCGCCGTCCCGTCGGGCGTTGTGAAAGTCACATTGCGTTCTGCCAGTGTGCCCGCCGCCGCCAGCGGTGTCGCCGCCCCAGCCGCCAGCACACCGGCGCCAGTCAGCGCGCCGAATTGCCGCCGCGAAATGGTTTCCCGCGCCCAGCTTTGCAGATTGGCTTCATCGCACATCAGATACTCTCCGCAGTTTGCCGCCCGCTCCCAAGGCAGGCGGCCTGCTTGGCGATGGACAAGATCGGTTTCACTTGGCAACATAACTCGCAAAAGGGGAGAGGTATCCATGAAAAAGCCGGTCTGGGCGCTGCTGGGCGCAGCATTTCTGTCGTTGGGAGCGCTCAGCAATTGCAGCGGGCTGTTCGATGTGGACGAAGCGGGCGGGATCGATGCTGCGATGCTGCTGGCCGCTGATGGCGACAGTGCCAACTGGATCACCCACGGGCGCACTTATTCCGAACAGCGTTTCTCGCCGCTTGATGGCGTGAACACGCAGAATGTCGGGGATCTGGGCCTTACGTGGTTTGCCGATATGGACACCGCTCGCGGGCAGGAGGCGACCCCACTGGTGATCGATGGCAAGCTCTATCTCACCACCGCTTGGAGCAAGGTGCGCGCCTTCGATGCAGCGACTGGCAAGCCGCTGTGGCAATATGATCCCGAAGTGCCCGGCGAAACCGGCGTCAAGGCGTGCTGCGATGTCGTGAACCGCGGGCTTGCCGCGTGGGGCAACGCGCTGTTCCTCGGCACGCTTGATGGGCGGCTGGTGGCGCTCGACCGCGAGACCGGCAAGGTCCTGTGGGACGTGCAGACGACCGATCGCGATCAGAGCTACACCATCACCGGCGCGCCGCGCGTGATCGATGGCAAGGTGATCATCGGCAATGGCGGGGCCGAATTCGGCGTGCGCGGGTTTGTTGCGGCCTATGATGCGCGCGACGGCAAGCAATTGTGGAAGTTCTACACCGTGCCGGGCAAGCCCGCGGCGGATGATCCCGAATACCTGAAGAAGGCCGCCGAAACGTGGAGCGGGGAATACTGGAACATCGGCGGCGGCGGTACGGCGTGGGATTCCATGGCCTATGATCCCGATCTCGATCTGCTGTATATCGGGGTTGGCAATGGTTCGCCGTGGAACCGTGCCTACCGTTCGCCCGGCCCTGACGGGCGCGGCACAGGCGATAATCTCTATCTCTCCAGCATCGTCGCCGTCAGGCCGAATACCGGCGAATATGTCTGGCATTACCAGACGACGCCCGGCGAAACGTGGGATTTCACCGCCACCCAGCACATTATTCTCGCCGACATGGAAATCGGCGGGAAGCCGCGCAAGGTGCTGATGCAGGCGCCGAAGAATGGCTTCTTCTACGTCATTGATCGCGAAACCGGCGAATTCATCAGCGCCAAGCCCTATGTCGGGGTGAACTGGGCAAGCGGTATCGACCAGACGACGGGCCGCCCGATCGAGAACCCCGAAACCCGTGTTGACCAGACCGGCAAGCCCGCGCTGGTGCTGCCCGGTGCGCTGGGCGGGCACAACTGGCACCCGATGGCCTACAGCC
This sequence comes from Erythrobacter sp., assembly GCA_046296075.1. GTDB lineage: Bacteria > Pseudomonadota > Alphaproteobacteria > Sphingomonadales > Sphingomonadaceae > Erythrobacter. The sequence goes on from JBKBMC010000119.1 coordinate 3,612, forward strand.
CGACCGAGAATCTCGTCTATATCCCGGCCTTCGAAGCGGGGATGATGTATGCCCCGGAAGCCGACTGGAAGCCCGATCGGGCGCGCGGCTTCAACGTGGGTTTCAACCTTGCTGCGGGCGATCTGCCGCCTGATGGCGGTTTCCGGAAACAGGTCGCAGGATCTTTGCGTGGCATGCTGGTGGCGTGGGACCCCGTGGCGCAGAAAGCTCGCTGGACAGTCGAGCATCCGGGGCCGTGGAATGGCGGGCTGCTCGCCACCGGAGGCGGGCTGGTGTTTCAGGGCACCACCGGCAGCGCATTCAACGCCTATGATGCTGCGACCGGCCAAAAGCTCTGGAGCTTTGCCGCGCAGACCGGCGTGGTTGCCCCGCCGATCACCTATACCGTGGACGGCGAACAATACGTCGCGGTGCTGGCCGGCTGGGGCGGCGCTTATGCGCTCGCCGTGGATGGCGACATGATCGCGCGCAAGGCACCGGTGCGGAATATCTCGCGCCTGCTCGTCTTCAAACTTGGCGGCACAGCCAAACTGCCGCCCGAGCCTGAACTGGTCGCACTGCCGCTTGATCCGCCGCCGAGCAGGGCGAGCGCCGAGATGATCGCCCTCGGCGGACAGAAATATGGCCGGTACTGCTCGGTATGCCATGCGCCAGGCGCAGTGGGATCGACGGTGCTGCCCGATCTGCGCCGTTCGGGCACGCTCGGCGAGCCGCGGGCCTGGGCTGCGGTGGTGACCGACGGCATTCTGAAGGACAATGGCATGGCAGGCTTCAAAGGTTCGCTCAGCACGGATGAGGTCGAGGCGATCCGAGCCTATGTCATCCACCGCGCCAATGAGGACAAGGCGCTTGAGACTCCGAGAAAAATCGTCCAGAAATAGACGCTTAAGCTCACAGGGTCGCAAACCATGATGATACGAAAAGCAGCGGTGA
>JBKBMC010000120.1:0-4531 GCA_046296075.1 Erythrobacter sp.
GTGCCTGATCCACCAGCGCTACCAGCGCGAACACCACAATGATCACCGCAATCACGGCAAGGAACAGCTGCATTCCGTCCATGGTGCCTTTGACGATGGCATCAATGCTTGATTCGTAGCGGAGTCCCTCCTCGCCCTGTTCGACTTCGGTGGCGGCCGTGTTTGCATCATCCGGCACCATCAGGCGCGCGATAAGGAGTGCGGCGGGCAGCGACACCAGCGACGCAGCAATCATATGGCCAACCGCATCGGGGACAGTTTTGCTGAGTGTGGTGGCATAGAGGATCAGGATCGCGCCCGAAATTGTCGCCATGGCGAGCGCCATGACCTGAAATAACTCGGCCCGGCTCATTCTTGCGAAATAGGCGCGCACCACCAGCGGGCTTTCCACCACGCCAAGAAACATGTTTGCCCCGCCCGACAGGCCAACCACGCCGCTCACCCCGAGCGAGCGACGCAGCAGAAACGACAGGCCTTTCACCGCAGAGCGCAGCACGCCCCAATGCCACAACAAGGCTGCCAGCGCGGAGAAGACGATCACCAGCGGCAGGATCTGGAAGGCGATGATCAGCGGCGGCTGTGCGCCTTCGGCCAGCTGGAACGGAAGCGGCGCGCCGCCAAGATAGCCGAACATGTAGGATGATCCGACCAGCGTCGCCTTTTCAATCGCCTGAACGGCGTTGTTCGCATAGGCCATCAAGTCCCAGACGAACGGCACCCGCACAATCACCAGCGCGAGCACGCCTTGCAACACCAGCGCACCGGCGATCCAGCGCCAGCCTGGCCGCGCTGCGCGGTTCTCGCTCAGGCTCCAGGCAATGGCGAGCAGGACTGCGAGGCCCAGCACACCGCGCGTCTGATCGAACCACTCCACTGCCTGCTACCCGCGCCGCCAGGCATGGTACTTTTCCACCCATGCCAGCAGCTTTTCCGGCTTGCGCGCAAGCTTCCATTGTCCGGCGGCAAATTTGTTCGCCTCGGCCATGGTCGGATAGGAATGGATCGTGCCAAGGATCTTGTTCAGTCCCAGCCCGTGCTTCATCGCCAGCACATATTCGGCAAGCAATTCACCGGCATGGGCCGCGATAATCGTTACCCCGAGAATGCGATCCTTGCCGGGCGCAGTCAGCACTTTGACAAAGCCCCGCGTCTCGCTTTCGGCAATCGCGCGGTCGAGATCGTCGATGTCGTAACGCGTCACGTCATAGGCAATTCCCTGCGCCTGCGCCTCGGTTTCGTTGAGGCCGACACGGGCAAATTCCGGATCAAGAAAAGTGACTTGTGGGATAACCCTGTAATCGGCTGTGAACTTCTTGAGATGGCCGAACAGGGCGTTGACCGTCGCATACCATGCCTGATGGCTGGCTGCATGGGTAAGCTGGTAAGGCCCGGCGACATCGCCCGCCGCAAGGATATTGGGGAAGCGGGTCGCGAGGAAGCCATCGGTTGATAGCGGGCCGGTGGTTTCCACGCCCAACTCCTCCAGCCCGAAACCGGACAGTCGCGGGCGGCGCCCTACCGCAACGATCAACGCATCATAGGCCACCCGCAATTCATCGCCTGCCCGCTCGGCAATCAGCATACCGCCTTCAAAGCGGGCCGCGGTGTGGCCCGTAAGGACGCGCACGCCCGCATCCTCAAGCACGCGTGCAGCCAACTCGCTGACTTCGGCATCCTCACGCCCCAGCACGCCATCGGCTTGCTCGACCAGCGTGACCTCGGCGCCGAGCCGCGCAAACGCCTGCGCCAGTTCGCAGCCGATCGGCCCGCCGCCAAGGATCGTCAGCCGCGCGGGCACCGCATCCATCGCGGCAAAGGCGTCCCACATCGTCTCGCTCGTGAGGTAGCCTGACGCCTCGATACCGGGGATCGGCGGCACGACAGGTTCAGCGCCAGTGGCAAGGATGATGCTGCGGGTCGTAAGGCGCTGCTGCGTCCCGTCCGCGCGGGCGATGTCCACCGTCCACGGATCGATAATGCGGGCATAGCCCTGCACGACATCGACGCCGAGCCCTTCGAAGCGTTCGACGGAATCATGCGGCTCGATTGTTCGGATCACTTGCTGAACGCGCGCGATGGTTTCGCGGAACGGCACCTGCGGGCGCACGGGTGCAAGGCCGTAACGATCCGCATGGCGCATCTGTGCAGCGACCTTGGCGCTCTTGATCAGCGCCTTGGACGGGACACAGCCGGTATTGAGGCAATCGCCGCCCATGGCGTTTGCCTCGACCAGCGTGACCTTGGCCTTTACCGTCGCGGCGATATAGGCCGAGACCAGCCCGGCGGAACCTGCACCGATCACCACCAGATTGCGATCGAACTTTCCGGGACGGGCAAACCCGGCATAGGCCTTGCGCGCCCGCGCCCAGCCGATCAGCAGCTTGGCCAGCCAGGGCGCGATGCCGAGCAGCGCGAAGGAACCGAGCAGCGCGGGCGAGACAATGCCCGCAAGACTATCGATCCGGGCCAGCTGCGTCCCCGCGTTGACATAGACAATCGTGCCCAGCAGCATGCCCAGCTGGCTGACCCAGAGGAAAGTCAGCAGACGGATACGAGTCAGCCCCATCACCAGATTGACCACGAAAAACGGGAAGACAGGGATCATCCGCAGCGTGAAGAGATAGAACGCGCCGTCACGCTCAAGTCCGGCATTGACGCTGCGCAGCCGCTCCCCGAACCGCGCTTCGACCCCGTCACGCAGCACATAGCGCGCCGACAGGAAGGCGAGGCCCGCGCCCATCGTCGAGGCAAAGCTGACCAGCACTGTGCCCACCACCACGCCGAACAGCGCGCCTGCCGCCAGCGTCATGATCGCAGCGCCCGGCAAGGAAGCAGCGGTCACTGCGACATAGGCAGCAAAGAACACGGCGAGCACCATTGCCGGGTTCTCGCGGTAGAACGCGTCCCACTCGCTCACCGCTGCCTTCATGCCGTCAAAGGTCAGGTATTGTCCGAGGCCAAAACCGAAATAGGCTGCGATAACAGCGGCCAGAGCGGCGAGGATGAGAAACTTTTTGAGCAAGGTTGTGTCCCGATGTCATGGCTTGGCGGAAATTACACGCCCGCCTCCTTCGCGTATGCGGCAATCCAGCGCGTGTCTATCCGCTGCTTGAGCCAGTGCGCCCAGCGGCCATGCGCGGCCCATGCGCCATAGCTGGCGAGCGCCGTGCCGTCGCCGCAACTCAGGAGATAGAGGCTGGCGGGGCGCGGGGCGTAGGAACGGGGCGGCGCTTTGCCTGCCAGTGCGCTGCGCAGATTGGCAGCCAGCACAGGCCCGGCATGTACTGCGTGCACTCCCGAGCGCGCCACCGCACGATCGCTGCGCGCTGCAATGTCGCCCGCAGCGAGGATATGCGGATGGGACAAGCTGCGCTGGAAGCGGTCCACGGCAATGAACCCCGCCCCGTCGACAGCTAGCCCTGCGGCACGCGGCCAATCTGGCGCGGCGCTGCCAAGGGCAGTGATGATGAGATCGCAGGGTTCGAGCCCATGCTCGCCCGCATGGAGCGCGCCCGATTCAAGGCGGGCATCAGCGTCGATCACCGCAATGTGCTGGCGGGCCAGCGATCGGGCGGCCAGCCGCTGTAGCCGCGTTCCGAAGCCGGGAAGCAGGCCCGCACGGCCTGCCACCAGCACGACCTCGCAAGGCGCGGCCAGCCCGGCCATGTTCGCGCAGGCAAAAGCCAGTTCGACCCCGCCCGCCCCGCCGCCGATCACGGCAATGCGCTTGCCACCCGCACGATTGGCGAACCGCCATGCGTCAAGCCTTGCTACAAAATCATCCATCGGGCGCACATCGCAGAGGCGCGGATCAGCTCCCAGCACCTGCATGCCCCGCCCCACCCCGCCTGCGTCGATCGCGGCAATGCGGAATGTGATGTCTTCGCCAGTGTCGAGCGTCACACGGCGCGCTGCGGCATCCATCGCCGCACAGCGCCCGGCAATCAGCGCGAGCCCGGCACGGGCAGCCAGCCGCGCCAGATCAACGCGCCCTTCCTCAAGACGATAAGTCCCGGCAATCCAGCCGGGCATCATGCCCGAATAGGTCAGGTAAGGCTGCGGCGTAACCAGCGCAGCACGCACGCCTGCGGGAGCACCCCGGCGAATCCAATCGGCCAGTACCGCCAGATTGGCGTGGCCGCCGCCCACCAGCACAAGATCAAAGCCGCGCATTGTCGGCACCATGCCAGCAGCGCTGCATCAAGGCGAGGCCCATCGGCTCGCCACCCCTGCTCCAGCGGGATTTTTTGGCGTTTTCCCGTGCTGTTGCGTGGTCGGTTCATCGCGCGGCAAGCTAAAACCGATAACGGAGCGCGCGCACGGCGACGGTCTTCAACAACCGCACGCGGCGACAGCGAAACGGACATTCCGGAGCATGAAAGGCTGGAGCAACTGCACAATGCAGCCATCCAGGCCCCGGCTGCCGTGCCGAATATGTGGATCATTAAAGGGCCAAGCCTTGGAACTGTCTTGCAAGTTTCTCATTATGCGTAAAACGAGGCAGGAGTTAACCCGGCCCGCATCCGGGATG
>JBKBMC010000121.1:0-4514 GCA_046296075.1 Erythrobacter sp.
GGCGGGTTTTGGCATGCTGCTGGGTCTTGTGGTGTTCACCGTGTTCAAGCCGCTGCTGCTCGGTCGCGGCGAGCCGCCCAAGGCGCTCGCCAAGGGCACCGAATGGGGCCTCTACGCGGTCGGCGTTGTTGCTGTCGGCGTGTGCTGGTGGCTGGTGCAGAACCAGTCGGTGGTGGGCACGCTGCTCGGCCTCGCGGGCGCGGCGCTGGTTGCCTATGTGTTATTCACGGCGGTGGTGAAGCTCGCCCCGCACGACCGTGACCGGATCTTTGCCGCGATGTTCCTGATCGTCGGCTCGATCCTGTTCTGGGCGCTGTTTGAACAGGCAGGCTCCAGCCTTAACCTCTATACCGACCGCCATGTCGACCGGAACATTTTCGGCTTCGAGGTGCCCGCATCGGTGTTCCAGTCGGTCAACGCGATCTACATCGTGCTGCTTGCCCCGCTGTTCGCAGGCCTGTGGACGTGGCTGGGGCGCAAGGGGCTTGAACCATCGGCCCCGGCCAAGTTCGGTCTTGCGCTGATGCAGCTTGGCGTGGGCTTCCTCGTGCTGGTGGCGGGCGCGGCGACTGGCAACCTCACCCCGGTGCTGTTCATCTTCCTCATCTACCTGTTCCACACCACCGGCGAGCTGTGCCTCTCCCCCGTAGGCCTTTCCGCGATGAACCGCCTTGCACCCGCGCACATGGCGAGCCTCATCATGGGCACGTGGTTCTTCGCATCAGCCACCGGCAACTTCGCCGCGGGCCTGATCGCGGCGGCCACGGGTTCCGAAGCCGCCTCGGGCGAGGGCGCTGGCAAGGAAGTTGTGCTTGGCGTTTATAGCCAGATCGGCTGGATCGCGATTGCGGTTGGCGTCGGCGTGCTGGTCATCAGCCCCCTTATCAAGAAGCTGATGCATCTCGATACGCTCAAGGATGATGACCTTGCAGGCGAGGCGGGATTGGGCGAGGTGCAGGCCGCTGGAATGCAGCCTGGCACGCGTCCGGCAGAGTAGGGCGCGCCTGACACGCTCATCGTCCAACAGCATGGACAGTCCCCCGTTTTCCCGTCACATTGCTGGCGGGACAACGGGAAGGGCAATGAATGGCTACCAGAATAACGCGGAGCGCGGGACTCGCGCTCGCAAGCTTGTGGGCGCTTGCCGCCTGCGCGACGACCAGCGCTGAAACGAGCGGCGCTACCGCAGACACGGCCAGCACCAAGGCGGGAATGCTCGCGGCCAAGGGGCCCAATGATGATCCCTTCGCCTCGACCTACAAGCCCTACCCCAATATCGCGACCGCGATCCGGGGCGCGACCATCTATGATGGCAAGGGCGGCAAAATCGAGAACGGCGTTGTCTTCATGTCCGGCGGCAAGATCGTCGCCGTCGGCGGGCCGGATACGCCAATTCCTGCCGATATTGCAGTGTTTGACGGCACCGGAAAATTCGTAACCCCCGGCATCATCGATATCCACTCGCACCTTGGCGATTACCCCTCGCCCGGCGTGGATGCCCATTCCGATGGCAACGAGGCAACCAGCCCGACCACACCAGAAGTCTGGGCAGAACATTCGGTCTGGCCGCAGGACCCGGGTTTCACCCGCGCGCTCGCCAATGGCGGGATCACGGCTTTGCAGATCCTGCCCGGCTCCGCCAACCTGATGGGCGGGCGTTCGGTCACGCTCAAGAATGTGCCCGGCCGCACCGTGCAGCAGATGAAGTTCCCCGGCGCGCCCTATGGCTTCAAGATGGCCTGCGGTGAAAATCCCAAGCGGGTTTATGGCAGCCGCGGACGGATGCCTTCGACCCGGATGGGCAATCTCGCGGTCAATCGCCAGACCTGGCTCGATGCCATCGAATACGCCAACAACGATAAGGCCAAGCGTGATCTCGGCAAGGAGACGCTGGCGGGCGTGCTGCGCGGTGAAATCCTCGTCCATAACCATTGCTACCGTGCCGATGAAATGGCGCTGGTCATGGATATGGCCAAGGAGATCGGGTACAAGGTTACAGCCTTCCACCACGCGGTCGAGGCTTACAAGATCGGCGATCTGCTGCGCGAGAATGACGTGTGCAGCGCGATCTGGGCCGATTGGTACGGCTTCAAGATGGAAGCCTATGACGGCATTCTCGAAAATGCGGCCTTCCTCCAGCGCGAGGGCGCCTGCGTGGTGATCCACTCGGATGATGCCAATGATATCCAGCGGCTGAATCAAGAGGCCGCCAAGGCGCAGAAGGCCGGCCTCCGGCTGGGAATGACCATCCCCGATGCCACGGTGATTTCCTGGATCACGCTTAACCCCGCCAAGGCGATGGGGATCGACAAGCTCACCGGAAGTCTGGAGCCCGGCAAGATGGCCGATGTGGTGCTGTGGAACGGCAATCCCCTGAGCGTCTATTCGCGGCCCGAGAAAGTCTGGGTCGATGGCGCCCTGATGTTCGATGTGATGAACCCCAAGACCAGACCGGTGAGCGATTTCGAGCTTGGCCAGCCCGGCGAAGGAGATGTGAAATGAACCGCCTCCTTGCACTTGGTGCCAGCATCGCCGCACTCACCGCTGCCGCCCCTGCGCTCGCACAGGATGTTTTCATCACCAATGCCAAGGTCGTGATCGGCGATGGCAGCGAGCCGGTGGACGGCGCCAGCGTGCTGGTGCGTGGCGGGCGCGTTGTCGCAGCGGGCCGCAATGTCGCGCCTCCCGCAGGCGTGCCCAGTATGGATGCCGGCGGAAGCTGGGTCACGCCGGGGCTGTTCGCCACCATCACGTCGCTTGGTCTGGCCGATGTCGATGCAGTTGGCGAATCGAATGATGTGCGTGCATCCGGCGCGCCGTTCAGCGCTTCGCTTGATGCCTCGCAGGCCATCAACCCGGTCTCGCAGAACATTCTGGTGCACCGTGCTGCCGGGATCACCCGCGCGGCGACCTCGACAATGCCGTCAGGCTCGATCTTCGGCGGGCAGGGCGCCATCATTGATCTGGATGGTGATGCCAATCCGGTGATGCAGGCGCGCGCGTTCCAGATGGTTGATCTGTCGGAAGGCGGCGGGCGCATCGCTGGCGGGAGCCGCGCTGCTGCGCAGCTGCTATTCCGCAATGCCATGCGCGAGGCGCAGGCCCTTGCTGGCCGCAGCGGTGTTCCCGGCACGACCGAGATCGTCAAGGGTGACAAGGTGATGCTGGGCCGCTTCGATGCCGAAGCGCTGGTGCCGGTCGTGACCGGACGGCAGAAGCTGTATGTCGCGGTCGAGCGCGCGTCTGACATCCGCGGCGTGCTGGCGCTGAAGGCGGAGTTCCCGCGGCTCGATCTGGTGCTGGTCGGGGTGAGCGAAGGCTGGCTGGTCGCCTCCGATATCGCTGCGGCCAAAGTGCCCGTGATCGCCAACGGGCTCGATGATCTGCCCGAGACCTTCCAGAAACTCGCAGCAAGCCAAAGCAATATCGGGCGAATGAAGGCGGCAGGCGTAACGGTGGCAATCAACGCCGAGGCGGCGCAGAACCCGCGTCGTTTGTCGCAGACGGCGGGCAATCTGGTGGCGCTCTCGCGCGTGCCGGGGGCGAGCGGGCTGTCATGGGGCGAGGCGTTTGCCGCAATCAGTTCAGTCCCTGCTGCAATCAGCGGCATGGGCGGCAAGGCGGGCGTGCTCGCACCGGGTGCGCTCGGCGATGTGGTGATCTGGGATGGCGACCCGCTCGAAGTGGGCACGGTGCCTGCCAAGGTCTATATCGGCGGGGTCGAGCAGGATCTCACCAGCCACCAGAGCCGCTTGCGCGATCGTTACAAGAGCCTCGATGAAAGCGCCCGGCCCAAGGCGTTCGATTGGTGATGCGAATGATTGCGAAGGCTTTGGCAGCGGCAGCGGCCGTTGTGGGCTGGCTCGCACCGGCCCACGGTCAAGACAAGGCGAGCGAGGGCGCAGCGCAGCCCGAGCAGGGCAGCTCTGCCTGGCACGCCCAGCAACAGCTTTACCTGCTGGGCCTCAGCCCTGAGGATGGCTGGCATTTTGCTGAGGGCGGGGTGCGCTGGCGCTGGCTGGAATATCGCGCCTCCGAGACCAAGCCGAGCGTCGATGATGTCGTCACCGTCCATTACGAAGGGCGCTTGCTCGATGGGACCGTATTCGACAGCTCCTATGCCCGCGGGAGCCCGGCGACGTTCCCGCTCGCGCGCCTCGTCAAGGGTTGGCAGGTTGCCATCCCCAACATGGGCGTGGGCGAAACGATCGAGATCGCGATCCCCGCGGATATGGCCTATGGCCCGGTCGGACGCGGACCGATCCCGGGGAATGCGACATTGATATTCAAGGTAGAATTGATCGGAATCGAAAGCTAGGCTTGGCCCTTACCCAGCAGAGGAAGCGGGAATGAATGACAGCTTGTGGGCTCTTCTTGCGGCCAACACCGCCTTCGTCGGCAGCCATTTCGCGATGTCGCACCCGTTGCGCGCACCGATGGTGAAAGCGCTCGGCGCGGGCGGGTTTCAGGGGGCCTATACGCTGGTGAGCTTTGCCACGCTGGCGTGGGTCTAT
>JBKBMC010000122.1:0-4468 GCA_046296075.1 Erythrobacter sp.
GATGCTGCCACCGGCGCGCACAGCCCGGCGCTGGTCAGTCAGGGCAAGATTGCGGCGGTGATCGCCGCCAAGCCCGCCGAACGCCGCGCCATGCTCGAAGAGGCGGCCGGGATCGCGGGCCTCCACGTGCGGCGCAAGGATGCCGAAAGCAAGCTGCGCGGGGCTGAAGCCAATCTGGCACGGTTGCAGGATCTGATGGCCGGGCTGGATGCGCAGATCGCGAGCCTGCGGCGGCAGGCCAAGCAGGCTGAGCGTTACACGGCGCTGAGCACCCAGATCCAGGCGGCTGAAGCGCGCTTGATCTTCGCCCGCTGGCAGGAAGCCGCCGCCGCCGCCAACGAAGCCCGCACCGCTGCAGAGCAGGCCGAGCAGGCCGTGGCGAGCGCGCAGGGCGCGGTTGAGTCCGCACAGCGCGAACAGGCCGAGGCCGCGCATGCCCTCGCCGAAGCGCGCGAAGAACTGGCCGATCGGCGCGATGATGCCAGCGCTCACGGGCACCGGATGGCAGCCCTCTCCGAAAAGCTTGAAGCAGCACAAACCCGTCTTGCTGATCTTGCCCGGCAGCAGACCCGGCTTGAGGAAGACCGGCAGGATGCTGACCGGCTGACCCGCGATGCGGTCGAAGCGCTTGCACGGTTGACCCGCGAGATCGAAGCGGGCCGTAAGGCGCTTGCCGAGGCAGAGGCGTCCCGCCCGGTGCTCGCGGATCGAAGCGAGGACGCCGAACGCGCCAGCCGCGCGGCCGAACTCGCGCTGGCCAAGGCAACCGCCGATCAGGCAGGCGTCGAAGCAGAGTGGCGCGTCGCCGAAGCGGCGGTGGATCAGGCGCGCGCACGGCTGGACCGGCTGGCCCGCGAGTCCGAGCGGATCGAGCGACTGCGCAGCGAAATTGCTTCGAGCAGCACAGCCGAGGCCGAAGTCGCCGCTGCAACCGATGCGGTTGCCAAGGCAGGGCGCGATCTTGTCGCCCTTCGCTCCCGGCTTGAAACCGATCAGGCCCGCAAGGCTGCCTTACAGGTCGCACGCGATGAAGCCGCTGCGCAGCTTGCCACCGCCAAGGCCGAACTCGCCGGGGTCGAACGGGAACATACCGCGCTGGCGCGCGACCGGGATGCACGCGCCAAGCGCGAGGCATCACGCCAAGGCTTGCCCACAGCATTGGACAAGGTCACCGTTGCACCCGGCTATGAACGCGCTCTTGCGGCCGCACTTGGGCGCGATGGCAAGGCGCCGCTCGGCGTTCCGGGAGCGGAGCAGGACGGTCGTTTCTGGACAGGCGCCAGCGCAGGAAGACCGGTCGCCGACAGCCTGCTGGCGCACCTCTCAGATTGCCCGCCTGAACTCGCCGCACGGCTCGCGCTGGTGCATTGCGTCCACGAGGACGATGGCCGCGCGCTGGCGCCAGGCGAATGGCTTGTTACCTGTGCCGGGCATCTGCGCCGCTGGGACGGGTTCATTGCGCGCGGCGAAGGCGCTGCCGAGGCAGCCCAGCTCGAGGCAGCCAACCGCTTCGCCGAACTTGATGCGGCGCTCCCTGCCCTGCGCAGCGCGGCACGCGATGCCGAAACGAACGATACCGCGGTGCGCGATGAGCTTACCGGACTGCAAACCGGGCTGATCGCGCAGGAACGCGCCATCGCCGGCGCCATCGAGGCGGAACGGCAAGCCCTGCGGCGGCTTGACGCTGCCGAGGCCGCTCGCGAACGCCTCGCCGCACGAGCAGCCGAACTGGCAGCCTCGGCCGGGGATATCGCCGAACAGGTGCGGGCCGCCGAAATCGAAGTCGCGAGCGCCGAAGCCCAGCGTGCCGCTTTGCCCGCCCGCGATGCCGGACGCGCCGCGCTTGAGGCGGCGAAAGCGAAGAACGAAGCGGCGCGAACTGGCTTGCAGGCTGCGCTCGCCGCGCTGGCCGCGCATGATCAGGCGCTAGCCGTGACCCGCGAACGGCTGGCCGCGCAGCAATCTGATCACGCCAACTGGCAAGCCCGTTCATCCGAAGCGACCCGTCGCATGGCCGATGCTGCACAGCGGATGGCCGAAATCGCCGAAGAGCGCGCTGTGCACGAGGCCAAGCCCGCAGCACTGATCGCAGAAATCGAGGCCGGCGAGGCAACCCGCACGCGGCTTGGCGCAGAACTCTCGGCAGCAGAAGCCGCAATGCGTCGCTGCGAGGAAGCCGAGCGCAGCGCGGCCGCAGCGCTGACCCAGCGCACGGAAGCATTGGCCGAAACGCGCGAAAGCCGTGCCACCCTCACCGCGCGTGCCGAAAATCAGGAACAACGTCGCGGCGAAATGGCGCGCATTTCGGGTGAGCGCTTTCAGTGTCCGCCACCACTTCTTGCTGACAAATTCGGCTTTTCCGAAAGCAATCTGCAAAGCGCCGCCAGCGAGTCGGAGGAGCTTGAACGCCTAACAAGCGCGCGAGAGCGGATCGGTCCGGTCAATCTCGTGGCCGCCGATGAACTCGCGCGAATCGAAGGCGAGCTCGGTAGCAATGCCAGCGAACAGGCGGAACTGACCGAAGCAATCGTCCGGCTGCGCGGTTCGATCGGTAGCCTCAACCGCGAAGGGCGCGAACGGCTGCGCGCCGCTTTCGAGGAAGTCGATGGCCATTTCCGCGTCTTGTTTACACGCCTGTTCGAAGGTGGGCAGGCGCATCTCGCGCTGGTGGACAGCGATGATCCGCTTGAAGCGGGCCTTGAAATCTATGCCCAGCCCCCTGGCAAGCGGCTGCAATCGCTGTCTTTGTTATCAGGTGGAGAGCAGGCGCTGACGGCCACCGCGCTGATTTTTGCGTTGTTCCTGACCAATCCGGCACCGATCTGCGTGCTTGATGAAGTCGACGCACCGCTCGATGATGCCAATGTCGAGCGCTTCTGCGATCTGCTGGACTCGATGGTCCGCACTACTGCAACCCGCTATCTGATCGTCACGCACAACGCGGTGACGATGAGCCGGATGCACCGCCTGTTCGGGGTGACAATGGCAGAAAAAGGTGTCTCGCGGCTGGTCAGCGTCGATCTGGGCGAGGCGGAAAGGCTGGCGGCGGAGTAACGCCGGGCTTGACAATTTTTGTCGTTACATTAAATAGAGTGGTGAAAGGGTGAAATTCTGGATGGCCTCGCTAGCCTTAGGCCTAGCAAGGCATTGCTAGGTGCCCTTGAGATGGAAATTGAATATGACGAGGCCAAGCACCTTAAAACCCTTGAGGAACGCGGGCTAGATTTCGCCCGCGCCGGAGAAATTTTCGACGGCACCGAATGGACCTGGCCAGACGACCGGCAAGATTATGAAGAGCCACGATTCCTGACGTTTGGCTTTTTGGACGGCAGACTGGTTGCTCTCGTGTGGACGGAGCGCGACGGCAAATGCCGCATCATTTCAATGAGAAAAGCCAATGACCGCGAGCAAGCCAACTACAAAAGAGCCATGGATTGATCCCGACGATGCTCCCGAGTGGACCGAGGATCATTTTCGTCACGCGCAGTTGTCGGTTGGCGGCAAAGTCGTGCGCAAGGCAGTCGGCACCTTCACCAGACCCGGCCGACCAAGATCACCCGATCCCAAGCAGCAAGTGACTTTGCGGCTTGACCCCGATGTGCTGGATGCCTTCCGGTCAACCGGCAAGGGATGGCAGTCGCGGATCAACGCTGCCCTGCGCGAAACACTGGGAATCTAGCCCTACGCCTCCAGCGCGCGGGCGAGCTTTGCGCGCACCGCCTTGAGCCCGGCGATGACATCGCTCAAGTCAGGCTCCTCGGTGATGACCAACCGGACGCCTGACGGATCGGCAACATCGCCAACTTGTCTCGCAGGCTTTTTGCCGCTGGCGCGCAACACGGCTTCGGCACCTTTGAGCGTGTAGCCTTCGCGGTTGATAAGGCGATCAATCGCTTCAACCATCGCGACATCGGCCGCACGGTAATACCGCCGCCCGCCGCTTCGCTTCAACGGCTTGAGAAGCGGAAACTGCTGCTCCCAGTAGCGCAGAATGTGGGGCTTGATGCCAAGCGCTTCGCTGACCTCGCCGATGGTGCGCAGCGCGCCTGCATCCTTGCCATCATCGAAACCGGCCATCAGCCCCATATCCTTTTTGATGCGCGGCTTCAGCCGCCCTTGGCGATCCGCTCCTTGAGCAGTTGGCTGGCGCGGAATGTCATGACCCGTCGCGGCGTGATCGGAACTTCTACCCCGGTCTTGGGGTTGCGCCCGATCCGCTCATTCTTGTCGCGCAGCACGAAGCTGCCAAAGCCCGAGATCTTGACGTTTTCGCCCTTTGCCAATGCATCGCTCATCTTGGCGAGGATTGCCTCAACCATATCCAGCGATTCAGCTCTGCTCAAACCCATTTTGCGGTTGATGGTTTCTGCCAGATCGGCCCGAGTCAGCGTGCCCACGGAACGCATCATGCCTGTTACCCCTTGGTTGGCGCGACCCGTCCGATACTTCCCTTGCAAATTTACATCAA
>JBKBMC010000123.1:0-4424 GCA_046296075.1 Erythrobacter sp.
GACGTGCTGCTCCGCCCCGCCGAGAGCAACGTCCTCCCGAGCATGGCCGACACCTCGACCCGCCTGACACGCGACATTGCGCTGAATATCCCGGTCCTCTCGTCGGCAATGGATACCGTGACCGAGGCCGACATGGCGATTGCCATGGCGCAATTGGGCGGCATTGGCGTGCTGCATCGCAATCTCGAAGTGTCCGAGCAATGTGCCGCCGTCCGCGCCGTCAAGCGCTATGAAAGCGGCATGGTGGTGAACCCCATTACCATAGGACCCGATGCAACATTGGGTGAGGCCCGTCTCCTGATGCAGCAGCACCGCATCAGCGGTATTCCGGTGACGGACAATTCGGGCAAACTGCTTGGCATTCTGACCAATCGCGATGTGCGCTTTGCCGAGAACCCGCTTCAGCCCGTGCGTGAACTGATGACGACGGAAAACCTCGCCACTGTCTCGCTCGGCACCTCGCAGGAAGAGGCGCGGCGCCTGCTTCACCATCGCCGCATCGAAAAGCTGCTGGTGGTGGATGAAGGGTACAAGTGCATCGGGCTGATTACCGTCAAGGACATTGAAAAGGCGGTGAATTATCCCCACGCCACCAAGGACGGCGCAGGCCGCTTGCGCGTGGCAGCGGCCACCACAGTCGGCGAGGCAGGCTTTGCCCGCACCGAAGCTTTGGTTGATGCGGAAGTTGACGTCATCGTGATCGACACCGCGCATGGCCACAATATCGAAGTCGCCCGGGCGGTCGAACGGGTCAAGAAGCTCTCCAACGCAGTACAGGTGATTGCGGGCAACGTTGCGACCGCCGAGGCGACCCGTTCGCTGGTCGATGCCGGGGCCGATGCGGTGAAAGTCGGGATCGGGCCGGGCTCGATCTGCACGACGCGTGTTGTCGCGGGCGTGGGCGTGCCGCAGTTGACCGCCATCATGGAAAGCGCAGCCGAAGCGGCCAAATCGGGCGTGCCGGTTATTGCCGACGGCGGCCTTCGCACGAGCGGCGATGCTGCCAAGGCGTTGGCGGCGGGCGCATCAAGTGTGATGATCGGTTCCATGCTGGCAGGCACCACCGAAAGCCCGGGTGAGGTGTTCCTGTATCAGGGGCGCAGCTACAAGGCTTATCGCGGGATGGGCAGCGTCGGCGCGATGGCGCGCGGCTCGGCTGATCGCTATTTCCAGCAGGATGTCTCGGCCCTGAAGCTCGTACCCGAAGGCATCGAAGGGCAAGTGCCGTTCAAGGGGCCGGCATCGGATGTGGTTCACCAGCTTGTCGGCGGGATCAAGGCGGCGATGGGATACACCGGCTCCTCGACAATCCGCGATTTGCAGGAACGGGCGCAATTTGTCCGCATCACCAATGCGGGCCTTTCGGAAAGCCATGTCCATGATGTCGCGATCACGCGTGAGGCTCCCAATTACCCGACCCGCTGAGCCGCGCCGATGACCCCGGCAGCGCGGGTTCAGAGCGCTATCGAACTGCTTGATGCGGTGGTTGCAGCAGCGCGTGTGCAGGGCGCGCCTGCTGATCGCATTCTGGCTGACTGGTTCAAGGCACACCGCTTTGCCGGATCGAAAGACCGGCGGGCAATCCGCGATCTGGTTTATGATGCAATCCGCGCCTGCGGACCGATCCCGGCAAGCGGGAGGGCGGCAATGCTGCGGCTTGTGGCGATCCGCCCTGAAATCGCGCCGTTGTTTGATGGCTCTCCCTATGGGCCGGGAGTGATCGCGCCGGATGAGCCGGTGGCCGAAGGCGGCGCGGCCCCGCCATGGCTGGCCAAAGCGCTCAGGGCATCAGGTATCAGCTATGATGTGATGGCATCGCTCGGTTCGCGCGCGCCGCTTGATGTGCGGGTCAATGCCCTGAAGGCCGACCGCACAACAATAACGCTGCCGCAAACGGGCGAGCCACTCGCCGTGCCGCAAGGCTTGCGCTTCCCCAGCGGCACCCCCGTGGAAAGCTGGCCGGAATATGCCGATGGGCTGATCGAGGTGCAGGATCTGGGCAGCCAGTTGATTGTCGCGGCCTTACCGCTCTTGCCGGGTGATACGGTGATAGATCTGTGCGCAGGCGCGGGCGGCAAGACGCTGGCGCTGGCCGCGCGGCTTGGCAATGCGGGCACGATCATCGCCGCTGATACCGACAAGCGCCGCCTTGGCAATCTCGCGCCGCGCGCCGCGCGTGCCGGAGCGCAGGTGGCGCACACCGTGCTCCTAGATCCGGGCCGCGAGATGGAAGCGTTGGCGCCTTTTGCGAAACTGGCCGATCATGTGCTGGTCGATGCGCCCTGCTCGGGCAGCGGGACGTGGCGGCGTGGGCCGGAAGCGCGCTGGCGGCTCGACCCGGCGGGACTCAGGAGGCTAACCGCCTTGCAGGATCATGTGCTGGATCTGGCTGCCAAAGTGGTGCGCCCGGGTGGCACGATCTCATTCGTCACCTGTTCGCTGCTTGATTCCGAAGGAAGCGATCGCATTGCGGCCTTTCTTGCGCGGCATCCCGATTGGCAGCCGGAATCCCTTGTATTGGCAGCACCAGCGACCGCCCGTGGCGCTGGGCAGCGGCTCGATCCGGTAACCACCGGCTCGGACGGGTTTTTTGTCGCCTTGCTGAAAGCTCCGTGTTAGCTTCGCCGCACTATGGCCCAACCAGATGGTTCCCGGCTTGAAGCTATGAAGGAGCTTGTGATGCGTTTTGCACCCGCTGCCGCCGCCCTGTCGCTGGTTCTGGTGACAACAGCGAGTGTGACAATCGCCGGCAATTACACGCCCGACCCGCGCGCAGCGGCACTCCAGCGGGAAGGCCGCGCTGCCTTGTCCAAGGGCGATACGGAAGCCGCGATTGACGCATTCGAGGCGGCTTTGGCGGTTGATCCTGCGCATACCGCGCTGTTTGTCGATCTTGGCGAAGCGTCGCGGCAGGTCGGCTTGCAGGGTAAGGCGATCACCTATTACCGTGAGGCATTGGCGCGCGAGCCGCGCAATTTCGCCGCGATGTCGGGCGAGGGTGAAGCTCTTGCGGAACGGGGCGCGCTTGAAAAGGCCAAGCGCAGCCTTGCCCAGCTCGAAAGCCTGTGCGGCGCGACGTGCCCTGAAACAGTTGCCTTGCGTTCCCTTCTCAGCAGCGGGGCCAAGCCGCGCTTTGCCGCAGAGACACCCGGCGACAGCACGCCTGCCAGCAATTGATCAGCCAATCAGCGGCGCGAATTCCTCAAGCAGAGCTTCGTAAACGCTGCGCTTGAACGGGATGATAACCTCGGGAAGCAGGCGCGGCTCGATCCAGCGGTAGCTCTGGAATTCGGCGTGGTCATGCGCGGTGAGATCGATTTGGTTATCCTCGCCGAGAAAGCGGCCAAGCAGCCAATGCTGCTCCTGGCCGCGATATCGGCCTTTCCACACCTTGCCGACGAGTTCGGGTGGCAAATCGTAACGCAGCGGCTGCGCAGTGCGGGCAATCACTTCGACAAGGCTGGCGGCGATCCCGGTTTCTTCCTGCAGCTCGCGCAAGGCGGCGGTTTCGATATCCTCGCCCGGATCAATCCCGCCTTGCGGCATCTGCCAATAGCCATGTGCCGAAGGATCAATCCGCTCGCCCACGAAGACAAGCCCTGTGGCGTTGATCAGCATGAAGCCGGCGCAGGGGCGATAGGGCAGATGCTCCATTGGTCTCAGGCTCCCAGCATCAGGCGCATCGCCGCAATGATCCGCTCAAGATCGCCTTGCGCGCTCGGCACGGCACCGCGCAGGTTCGTGAAAGAATGAGTGACGCCCTTCATTTCGAGGAACACGAAATCACGGCCAGCATCGGCCAATGCCTTGGCATAGGCACGGCCCGAATCGCGGATCGGATCGAGGCTGGCAGTAACGAGCACGGTGGGCGGTGCCGCGCTGTGATCGCCAAGGATCGGGAAGCCGCGCGCATCATCGCGCGGCGCGCCGTAGGCAGCATCGAAGAAGGCCATGGTCTCGCCCGTCAGCAGGAAGCCTTCGCTGAATGCGGCCATGCTGGCTGATCCATTGGCATCGGCGACCAGCGGGAAGATCGGCACCTGCAACACCACCGGAACCGCGGCGGGCGTGGCGGCCAGCAATTGCCCGATCACGACTGTCGCATTGCCGCCTGCGCTATCGCCGATGGTGATGAGCCCGCTCGCTTCATAGCCCAACTCGGCCGGACTGCTCGCGATCCAGCGTGCGGCCGCTTCGCAATCCTCGATCGCAGCGGGGAAGGGCGCCTCGGGCGCGCGGCGATAGTCCACGGCAACCAGTGGCAGATCCATCAGCGCCGCGATTTCGGTGCACAGCGCGTGGTGAGTGGCGAGATCGCCGATCACAAAGCCGCCGCCGTGGAAGAAAGTTATGATTGGGGCCGGCTCACTGCGGCTTTCCCGCGCATCGTACAAGCGCAGGGGAATGCCGCCAGCAGGGCCGGG
>JBKBMC010000124.1:0-515 GCA_046296075.1 Erythrobacter sp.
CGACAAGACCATCGATTACCTGCGCCTCACCGGCCGCAGTGAAGAGAACATCGCGCTGGTCGAAGCCTACGCCAAGGCGCAGGGCATGTGGTTCGATCCGGCCAATGTGCCGGTGTTCACCAACACGTTGAGCCTCGACATGGCCGCCGTCGTCCCCAGCCTCGCCGGGCCCAAGCGCCCGCAGGACAAGGTGGTGCTTCAGGACGTGGACGACCTGTTCAATTCCGATCTCACCAAGGTTTATGGCAAGTCCGCCGCCGCCCGCGTGGGCGTCGAAGGCGCGAGCCACGATATTGGCGATGGTGACGTGGTGATTGCCGCGATCACCTCCTGCACCAACACCTCCAACCCCGATGTGCTGATTGCCGCCGGTCTGGTGGCGAAGAAGGCGAACGAGAAGGGCCTGAAGCCCAAGCCGTGGGTCAAGACCTCGCTCGCCCCGGGCTCGCAGGTGGTCACGGACTATCTGGTGAAGTCGGGCCTTCAGACCCACCTCGACGCCATCGGCTTCGACC
>JBKBMC010000124.1:525-4423 GCA_046296075.1 Erythrobacter sp.
GCTGCACGACCTGTATCGGCAATTCCGGCCCGCTCGCTGCGCCGATCAGCGCCGCGATCAACGGCAATGACATCGTCGCTGCCTCGGTCCTGTCGGGCAACCGCAACTTTGAAGGCCGCGTGTCGCCTGACGTGCGCGCCAACTTCCTCGCCTCGCCGCCGCTGGTGGTCGCCTACGCGCTGAAGGGCACCGTCACCGAAGACATCACCACCACCCCGATCGGGCAGGACCAGAACGGCAATGACGTGATGCTCGCCGATCTGTGGCCGACCAACGCGGAAATCGCCGAAAACCGCGCCGCCAATATCGACCGGTCAATGTTCGTGAACCGCTACGCCAATGTCTATGACGGTGATGAGCACTGGCAGGCCATTACGGTCGAACCGTCCGACACCTACCAGTGGCGCGCCGGGTCGACCTATGTCGCCAACCCGCCCTATTTCGAGGGCATGACGATGACGCCTGCGCCGATCATGGACATTGTCGATGCCAAGCCGCTGGCGATCCTTGGCGACTCGGTCACCACCGACCACATCAGCCCCGCCGGTTCGATCAAGGAAGACAGCCCGGCAGGCCGGTTCCTGTCAGCCAATCAGGTGACCAAGAAGGACTTCAATTCCTATGGGTCGCGCCGCGGGCACCACGAAGTGATGATGCGCGGCACCTTTGCCAATATCCGCATCAAGAACGAGATGGTCCCGGGCGTCGAAGGCGGCGTGACCAGCGTCGGCGGCGAGCAGATGGCGATCTATGATGCCGCGATGAAGCACAAGGAAGCAGGCACGCCGCTCGTCGTGATCGGCGGCAAGGAATACGGCACCGGCAGTAGCCGCGATTGGGCGGCCAAGGGCACGATCCTGCTGGGCGTGCGCATGGTGATCGTTGAAAGCTTCGAACGCATCCACCGCTCGAACCTCGTCGGGATGGGCGTGCTGCCGCTGCAGTTCAAGGATGGCGACACCCGCCAGACCCTCGGCCTCAGCGCGACCGACACCTTCTCGATCCGCGGCCTTGCCGATCTGGTGCCGGGTCAGGACATCACTGTCGAAGTCACCCGCGAAGACGGCACACAGTTCAGCTTCACTGCTTTGTGCCGGATCGATACCGCCAACGAGATGGAATATTACCGCCACGGCGGAATTCTCCATTACGTTTTGCGCAAACTTGCGGCATAATAGGCGGAATGAAAAAGCGCATCACTCTTGGATTAACAGGGATTTTCCTCGCTCTCGCAGCATGCGGGGGCGGGGCCGATACTGGCAAGAGCGAGCGCAAGGGAAGCGGCGCGCCATTCGGGTTCGAAATGGCCGCCGCTGCAACCGGTGAGGCGGCGGCATCGCCTGTCGTCGAACTTTCACCCGAAGACGTGTCCCGCGCCTTGGAAAGCGGATCGATCCGGCTGATCGACATCCGCACCGATGCCGAAGTGGCCGATGGCGGCACGATTCCGGGCGCAGAGCATATTCCCATGGA
This sequence comes from Erythrobacter sp., assembly GCA_046296075.1. GTDB lineage: Bacteria > Pseudomonadota > Alphaproteobacteria > Sphingomonadales > Sphingomonadaceae > Erythrobacter. The sequence goes on from JBKBMC010000124.1 coordinate 1,999, forward strand.
CCAGCTTGATGTGACGCTGCTGGATAACGGCGACGGGCGCGAGGTGGTGCTTTATTGCCGGTCGGGCAAGCGTTCGGAAATGGCAGCGACGAGGCTGGCCGAAGAGTCGGGCAAGCCCGTCACCCATATGCCGGGCGGCATTCTGGCGTGGCGCGAACGGGTAAAGCTGGCCGCAACCTGCAATCAGGAAAGCCAGCAAGGCTGCTGATCCGGTAGCCGCAGGCGTAGTGCCTCGGAGTTGCTAGCCATCCTCGCCAAACAGGCCGCCCTGATTGGGTGCAGGCGGAGTGGGCGGCACCATTTCGAGATGCTCCCACCCTGCATCATTGAGCACCCGCCCGCGCGCGGTGCGGGCGATCAGACCCAGCTGGATGAGGTAAGGTTCAACCACGTCCTCAATGGTATCACGCGGCTCGGCAAGGCCAGCTGCCAGCGTCTCGACCCCGACAGGGCCGCCCTTGTAAGTTGTCGCGATCATGGTGAGATAGCGGCGGTCCATCGCGTCGAGCCCGAGCCGGTCAATCTCCAGCCGGGTGAGCGCTTCATCGGCGACATGGCGGGTCACGCTTGCCGCACCAGCGACATCGGCAAAATCGCGCACACGGCGCAGCAAGCGTCCGGCAACGCGCGGGGTGCCGCGAGAACGGCGGGCAATCTCATGCGCCCCGTCCTGCTGGATCGCGAGACCAAGTAACCCGGCGGCACGGGTGACGACGCGCTCCAGTTCCTCATGGGTGTAGAAATTGAGCCTGACGGGGATGCCGAAGCGGTCTCTCAGCGGCGTGGTCAGCAGGCCTTGCCGCGTGGTCGCGCCGATCAGGGTAAAGGGCGGCAGATCAATCCGCACGCTGCGCGCCGATGGCCCTTCGCCGATGATGAGATCAAGCGCGCGGTCCTCCATCGCGGGATAGAGCACTTCCTCGACCACCGGATTGAGCCGGTGGATCTCGTCGATGAACAGCACGTCATGCGGTTCGAGATTGGTGAGCAGCGCGGCGAGATCGCCCGCCTTGGCGATCACCGGACCGGAGGTCGCCCGAAAGCCCGCGCCCAATTCGGCAGCGATGATCTGGGCCAGCGTCGTCTTGCCGAGGCCCGGCGGGCCAAAGAACAGCGTGTGATCCATCGCCTCGCCCCGTGCACGGGCAGCGGCGATGAAGACGGCGAGGTTATCGCGCGCGGCCTCCTGCCCGATGAATTCGGCGAGCCGCTTGGGCCGCAGCGCCGCATCCGGGTCGCCGGGTTGGCGGGCGGGGGAGTGGAGGGGGATAGGGTCAGTCATAAATCTCGTCATGCTGAACTTGTTTCAGCATCCATTTCGTTGCAATTTCAGACACATGCAGAAAATGCGTCAGCCCTGCGTCTACCTTCTCGCCAGCCGACCCTACGGCACGCTTTACATCGGGGTGACCAGCGACCTTGTCGGCAGACTGTGGCAGCATCGCAACGGGACTGTCGGGGACCATCACCCCGCCGCCTTCTTCAGCGCCACGCGGATCAGATCGCCCTCGCTCGCGCCCTCGCCCAATTCCTCGAGCGCCCGCGCCACCGCTTGCGCCGCCACAGCGGGCTTGAAGCCGAGGTTCTCCAAAGCGCTCGCTGCATCGGCACCCTGGCTGCCGGTGGGCGCTGCAACCGCACTCACCGCGAACCCGCCCGAGCCGCCGGGCATCGCGCCAGCCTTGTCCTTCAACTCGTTCACGATCCGGCTTGCCAGCTTTGGCCCGACCCCCTGCGCGCGGGCAACCATCGCGGCATCGCCGCGCCCACATGCCTCGCGCAGTTCGCCCGTCGAGAGGGCAGACAAAATCGCCAGTGCCACCTTGCTCCCCACCCCCTGCACCTGCGTGAGCAGGCGGAACCAGTCCCGCTCAGCGCTTTCCGCAAAGCCGAGCAGGCGCATGTCATTCTCGCTCACCTGCATTTGCGTGTGGACAGTGCAGGCGTCTCCGACATCGCCCAAAGCGGCGAGCGTGCGGCTCGAACAGAACACCAGATAGCCGACGCCTGCCACATCGACGATGGCCCAGTCCTCGCCCACTTCTGCCAGAATGCCCGATAGCCTTGCGATCATGGTTTGTTCTTGGCTGAAATCCCTGCGTTTGGCCAGCCATTATGGACAGATGCCCACACTTGCGCCAAGGACTGCGCGCATGAGCTGGAATACCTTCGGGCGCGTGCTGCGCTCCACCACCTGGGGCGAAAGCCACGGCCCTGCGCTGGGCGCGGTTGTCGACGGGTGCCCGCCCGGGCTGGCGATCTCGGAAGAGTTCATCCAGCCTTTCCTTGATGCCCGCAAGCCAGGGACGAACCGTTTTACCACCCAGCGGCGCGAGGATGATCTGGTGCGGATCCTCTCAGGGGTATTCGAGGGCAAGACCACCGGCACGCCCATATCGCTAATGATCGAGAACACCGACCAGCG
>JBKBMC010000125.1:0-4387 GCA_046296075.1 Erythrobacter sp.
GACGGCAGTTGGGTTGAAGCGCGGGCTATGGCGCGCGGCAATGTGCGCGGCGCTGATATGGCAGGCGGAACAGTGGGCGCGACCGGCCAGCCGCTCGATATCGCGGTGGAGGGCAAGGCACTGATTGCCTTTCAGGCGCCGGATGGCGGCGAGGTCTATTCGCGGCGCGGCGATCTGCGCATCGGAGCGACTGGACTGCTCGAAAATGGCGAAGGGCTGCCGGTGCTTGGCGAAGGCGGCACCGCGATCAGCGTTCCGCCCGGATTTGCGATCAGCATTACCAGCGACGGAAACGTGCTGGCACGCGATCCGGCCGCACCCGGAAACCAGCCGCCTGATACTGTCGAACGGATCAAGCTCGTCTCGCCCGAAGGCAGCCGGTTGGTCAAAGGTATCGACAGCTTCCTCAAGGTGCCGGACGGCGCGGGGGGCACCGGCACCCTGCCGTCCGATCCCACCGCCCGCGTCACTCCCGGTGCGCTGGAAGCCTCGAACGTTCAGACCGCCGAAGTGCTTGTCGCCATGATCGACGCCCAGCGCGCTTTCGAACAGCGCGCGAAAATCATCCGCACTGCAGGCGAGCTCGATGAAGCCGGCAGCCGCTTGATGGCGCTGCGCTAACTTTACAGCAAAGGACCCCCGAAATGCCCAATTCCGCTCTCAACGTCGCCCGCACCGGCCTCGAAGCGCAGGATGCGCGCATGCGCGTGATTGCCAACAACCTCGCCAATATCGGGACCACCGGGTTCAAGCGCGACCGGATCGACTTTGCAACGCTCGCCTATCAGGAACAGCGCGTTGCCGGGCAGCAATCGACCGCGCAAAGTGCTTATGCGGTCGGCCTCAATCTCGGGACCGGAGTGCAGGTGCAGGGCACCAGCCGTATCGAGACGCAAGGCAATCTCGATACGACGGGCAAGCCATTCGATCTCGCGCTTGACGGTCCGGGTTATTTCCAGGTGGAACTTCCGCCCAATGGCGAGATCGGCTTTACCCGCGCCGGCAATCTGACGCTTTCGCCCGAAGGCCAGCTGATCACCGCACAAGGCTTTGCCCTTACGCCGCCAGTGCAGATCCCCTTGGATGCCACCACCATCACCATCGGGCAGGACGGGATCATCACCGCGGTTACCGCTGCCGCGCCCGAGCCGGTGCAGGTGGGTGAACTGGTGGTGGCAAGCTTCATCAATCCGGCAGGCTTGCGCGCGATTGGCGACAACTTCCTGGTCGAGACAGCCGCAAGCGGACCGCCGCAGGTCGGCCCTGCAGGGCAGGACGGACGCGGGCGCGTGCGGCAGGGGATGCTGGAGGCTTCCAACGTCAATGTCGTGGAAGAACTCGTCGAGATGATCGAGGCCCAGCGTGCCTATGAAATCAACTCCAAGATGGTGAGCGCGGTCGACGAGATGCTCCGCAATGCCAACCAGACGCTCTGACGGGGGCGCACGATGAAGCCAGCAATCGGGATGATCGGTTTGGCGGCGCTGGCTCTGGCGGGCTGCGGCGGACTGGAAGGCGCAGGCCCGCGCCCCGGCTTCGCGTCGCCGCCCCCGCCGCCGCTGGCAGTCGCGAATGATCCGGCGCTGGCACCTGCCAATCGCGGCGCGATCTTTCAGCCGGCGCAGGGCTATGTCGGCCTCCACGTCGGCGCGCGGGCGCGTGCGGTGGGCGATATGCTCACCATCGTGCTGGTCGAGGCGACCACCACCCAGAAAAGCACAACCGGCCAGACCCGGCGCGATGGGAACCTCTCCATCACGCCGCCCGCATCCGGCCCGCTCAGCTTTTTGAACCCCGAGGCTCTTAAAGCTGCCAGCGAAGGGTCGTTCAGAGGTCAGGGCAATGCTGCCCAGCAAAGCCGTCTGAACGGCGCGATCGCAGTCACCATCGCAGCCGTCTACCCCAACGGGACAGCCGATGTGGTGGGGGAAAAACAGCTCGCGCTCAGTCAGGGCGAGGAATGGGTGCAGTTTGCCGGGCGTGTCCGGCTGATTGATGTGGATGCAAATAACCGCCTGTTTTCCAATCAGGTGGCCAATGCGCGGATGATCTATTCGGGCAGCGGCGCGATCCAGCAGGCCAGCCGTCCGGGCTGGCTGTCGCGATTTTTCGGCATGATTTCGCCGTTCTGACGAAGGGAGCAATGGCGATGAGATTCCTGCACTGGCTGGTCGCCCTGATCGCGGCGCTTGCCCCCATACCCGCCTCGGCAGAGCGCATCCGCGACCTCGGCCAGTTCGAAGGCCTGCGGGCCAACCAGCTCACCGGCTATGGCGTCGTCGTTGGCCTGCAAGGGACGGGTGATGACAATCTGCAATATGTCACTGCCGCCATGCGCGGCGTATCGGAACGGCTTGGCCTGCAATTGCCACCCGGCGTCAGTCCGAACCTGCGCAATGCGGCGGCTGTCATCATCACGGCCGAATTGCCCGCCTTTGCCAAGCCGGGCCAACGGCTGGATGTGACGGTTTCCGCGATCGGGCAGGCGCGCAGCCTGCGGGGCGGCTCGCTGATCATGACCCCGCTGATCGGCGCGGACGGGCAGATCTATGCCATCGCACAAGGCAATGTCGCTGTAGGCGGGCTTGGTGCAAGTGCACGCGACGGCTCGCAGGTTGCCATCAACGTGCCGACAGTGGGGCGCATTGCTGATGGCGGCACGGTGGAGCGAACGGTCGCCACCGGTTTCGACCGCGAAGCCACGTTGCGCTTCAACCTGCACACCGCTGATTTCCTCACCGCTGCGCGGGTGCGCGACGCGATCAATGCCCGCTTTCCGGGAACAGCGCGGATCGGCGACGGGGTCAGCATCGAACTCGCCCTGCCGCCCGGCAATGACGCGCGCTCCGGGCTTCTGGCAGAGATCGAGATGCTGGCCATCACGCCTGCGCCCAGCGCAGCACGGGTGATCGTTAACAGCCGCACCGGCACGGTAGTGATCAATCAGGCAGTGCGTCTGGCACCTGCCGCGATCAGCCATGGCAAGCTCGTACTGCGGATCGAGGAAGCGCCGATGGTGGTTCAGCCCGCGCCCTTCTCGCGCGGGGAAACCGCTGTGGAGGAATCCAGCACGATCAGTGTCGAACAGGAAGCCAGCCGGATTGCCTTGATGCCGGGCGCGGCGAACCTTGCCGAGATTGTCGATGCGCTCAATCTGCTGGGCGTCGGCGCGACCGATCTGATCGTGATCCTTGAAAGCCTCAAGCAGGCGGGTTCCCTGCAGGCTGAAATGGTGGTGTTGTGATGGCCACCCTTGATCCGATTGCCGCACCGATTCCGCTGGCACACCACACCGCAAAGCCGCAACCCGCAGCCGAACTCACGGCCGAACAGGCGCAACTTCGCACAGCCGCCGAAGGTTTTGAAGCGATCATGCTACGCCGCATGCTGGAAAGCGCGCGCGCTGCCTTCGCCGGCGAGGACACTCCGCTGACCGGCAGCGGGATGCAACAGTTCACGGCCATGCGCGACGAACGCATCGCCGATATCGCCGCGCGCACCGGAGCTTTCGGCTTTGCCCGAAGCATCGAGGCCCAGCTTGCGCAGCACATCCGCACACCAGGAGACAGATGATGCCCACAGCGATGTTTTCGATCGGTCGCAGCGGCCTGACTGCCTCGCGTATCGGTCTTGAGTTGACCTCGCAGAACATCGCCAATGCAGCGAATGGCGACTTCTCGCGTCGCAGCCTGACGCAAAGTGAAGTGGTGGGAAGCGGCAATATCGGGTTCAATTCCTCCGATGCGTTTGGGGGGGTGCGGCTGAGCGGGGTTGAGCGCGCCCAAAGCGCATTGGTGCAGCGGCAGGCACGCGACAGCGCCTCGGCACTGGCCAGCACATCAGCGCAATTTCGCGGCCTCGCTGCGGCAGAGACCGCGCTTGAGCGCACCCAGCTGTTCGATGGGATGATTGGCTTTGAAGCGGCGCTCACCCGCCTCGAAAGCGACCCGACCTCGGCGCCTTTGCGCATCGGGGTGCTTGAGAGCGCGCGGCGGCTGGCAGGCACATTCGGCACAGCCAACGAAACCCTTGCCAACGCGCGCGGCCTCACCATCGGCGAAGCCGAGGCCGATGTGATCGCAGTCAACACGCTGACCGATGATCTGGCGCGCATCAACCGCGAGCTGGTTGGCGCACGCGATGGCTCGGCAAGCAAGGCTGCCTTGCTCGACAGTCGCGATGCGGCGCTCCGCAAGCTTTCTGATCAGCTTGGTATTTCCGCCAGCTTCAACGAGAACGGTACCGTGCTGGTGACAGCCAAGGGCACCCCGGAGGTACCGCTGGTGGATGGCGGGACGAGCGCGAACCTCTCGCTTGATGTGGCTGCGAATGGAACGATCAGCTTCGCCATCGGCGGGACGGCCTTCGTTCCCGCCAGCGGTGCCAT
>JBKBMC010000126.1:0-4334 GCA_046296075.1 Erythrobacter sp.
CGCAGGGTATGCGCAAGCGGTTTGACGAAGGATTATCGCAGTACTCACCCAGGCCTGTTGCAACGGCTTACTTGGGAGCCCAGCCGATCTCCGCAAACACCGCCGCGGGCGGAATATCGGCAATCGCTTCGGTGACATTGAGGGTTTCGCCCGGCGCGAGCTCGCGCTTGGCCGGAGTTACCACCCAATTGGCGACCTGCCGGTCCCGCTCGTCGCGGAACACGATCAGCAGGTTGGGCACTGCGAGCGATTCGCGCGCCGTGTTATCGATCGTGCCGCGCACCCGGAAAATCGTCTCGCCATTGTCGAGCGTTTCGCTGCGGTTCTGCTCAGGCGGGAAGTTCAGTTCGAGACCCGGCTTGCCGATGCCGAACGTCGGACGGGTGAAAGGTGCCCAATCGGGCAGGCCGGAATAATTCGCGACGATGATCGTCCCGGTGGCGAGAAGTGCAAAGATCGCGGCCGCCAGCGTCCACATCTTGGCCGTAACCCGCCGCCGGGTGAAGGGCACGCTGTAGCCGAACTGGGAATACTCCGCCGCGTCCTCGTCTTCGCTCTCGTAATCGACCGGCGCGGCCACCTGTTCAGGGTCGCTGGCGATCGCAGCCGGCGGATCGTCAGCGGGGACGGTCTCCTTGCGACCGCGCCGCAGGGCGCGGACGGCGGACGATGCGGCGTCGTCCTCGGTGGAAGAGGTCGCATCATCGCTGCCCCAGTAGCTCACCGAAGGTTCGGGAACAGCCGTGGGTTCTGATGGAGCTTCTGCCTCATCAACGTGTTGTGGCGCCGCAGGGGCGGGCTGCGGTTCGGATGCGCGATCCACCGGAGGGGGAGCTTCGGGTGCGCCAGCGCCCACCGTCTCGGGCTGCCTCGCGCGGGCGGCCTGCGCATTGGCCACAGCACTTTCGGAGGCTTCCTGGAACCAGCTGTGCTTGCACTTGGCGCAACGCACCGTGCGTCCTTCGAGCCCGATTGCCGTATCGGGCACTGCATAGCGCGTTGCGCAAGCTGGGCAGGCGATGATCATTGCCATCCCTGCATGATGCTTCGCCTCGTCCGAGACAAGAGGACGGGGCGCTGCGAGCGCCAAATCGCGGCATTTTTCCACATTGGCAGCTACTGAACGGCCCGCGAAGCGCTTGCGGAGCGCGCGATCTTCCCCCAATCCGACACTTGTGATGGGGCAAGCGCATGATCGAGCGGCCAAGCGAAATCGTTAAATTCGACAATGTCGGCCTTCGCTACGGCAGCGATCCCGAAGTGTTGAGCAACATAAGCTTCACACTTTTTCCGGGCAGCTTCTATTTTCTTACCGGAGCCAGCGGAGCGGGCAAAACAAGCCTGCTGAAACTTCTGTATCTTGCGCAACGCCCCTCACGAGGGGGTATCCGGATGTTCGGGCAGGATCTGATCACCATGCCGCGTGATCGTCTTCCGCTGGTGCGGCGCCAACTGGGAGTGGTGTTCCAGAATTTCCGGCTGGTGCCGCACCTCTCGGCGTTTGATAATGTGGCGCTGCCGCTGCGCCTTTCGGGGGCGGGCGAGGGCAAGGTGATGAAGGCGGTCTCTGAACTGCTGGACTGGGTCGGGCTGGCGCATCGTGCGCACGCTATTCCGGCCACGATGTCAGGCGGGGAGCAGCAGCGCGTCGCCATTGCCCGCGCGGTGATCGCTCGTCCGCGGATGCTGATCGCTGATGAACCGACAGGGAATGTCGATCCGGAAATGGCGCTCAAACTGCTGCGCTTGTTCGAGGCGCTCAATCACCGGGTTGGCAGCACGGTCGTGGTAGCGACTCATGATGTCCACCTGCTCAAGAAAGTCCCGGATTCGCTGATCCTGCGCCTTCACAAAGGGCAGTTGTCCGATCCGACGGGAGCCCTGCGCTATCCACCGCGCCCCTCGTCTCCGCGCATGGCAGGCGAGGCGGAGGCATGAGCAGCACAGCTTTCCACCCACTCGACGATGAGGACCCGGGCGCGGCGGAGGCCGGCGAAGTCCCGTCCCGCCCACTCCGCCCCGCCCGGCGTGCCGCCTTGCTGCCGCAACCCCGCCTTGCCGGGCCTATGCCATGGGTGATCGCGATCCTGATCGCGCTGGTGCTGATCGCGGCTGCGGGCGGACTTGCCCTGCGCAACCTTGCCAGCGCGTCGCGCGCCGATCTTGCAGCGGCTGTGAGCGTGCAGGTGATCGAACCCGACGCCGAACTGAGGTCGGCCCGCGCCCGGCAGGTTGCCGCACTGCTCGCCGAGGCACCGCTGGTGCAATCAGTGCGGATCGTGCCCGAAGCAGAGTTGGCCGCTCTGCTCGAACCGTGGCTTGGTGCGGGTGTGGCGAGCACGGATGTGCCGATCCCGGCGCTGATCGATGTCGAACTGACGCGCCGGGCCAGTCCGGTCGAGATTGCCCGGGTCGAAGCGGTGCTCCGCGATGCCGGCAAGGGAGTTCGGGTCGATGCGCAAAGCCAGTGGCTGCGTCCGGTGCATGAAGCGCTGGCCGCGCTGCAATATCTTGCACTTGCGCTGATCGTGCTGGTGGCGCTTGCCACGATGGCCGCAGTGTGGCTGGCAGCAAGGAACGCCTTTGCCACCCACCGCGAAACAGTCGAGATCGTGCATCTGCTGGGCGGCACGGATCGGCAGATCACGGATATCTTCACCGGCGCGGTACTGCGCGAGGCAGCCTTCGGCGCCGCACTCGGCACGGCATTGGGGGGTGCGGCCGTGTGGCTGCTCGGTCAGCAATTCGCCGCGCTCGGCAGCGGGCTGGTGGCAGGCGGCGGGCTTGCCCTTACGGATTGGGTAGTGCTGCTGGCGGTTCCGCTGGCTGGTGTGCTGCTGGCGCTGGCGACCGCGCGGATAACCATTGCCTTGGCCCTCAAAGCCATGCTCTAGGGCCGGATATGATCCGGCGCTTTGTGGCATTCCTGTTTCTCGGCTGGGCCGCAGGCTTTCTGTGGTTTGTCTTTGCGCTCCCTGGCCCCGCTGGGGCAGAGCGCAGCGATGCTGTGATCGTGCCGACCGGCGGGGCAGGGCGGATCGGCCGCGGCCTCGAGGTGCTTGACGAAGGGCTGGCAGAAAAGCTGCTCGTCAGCGGGGTCGATCCCGAGGTGCGCGCCTCCGAATTTGCGGCCGAGTTCGAAGTCTCGCGGGCCCGCATGGAATGTTGCGTGACGCTGGGCTTCAGCGCGGTCGATACGCGCTCTAACGCCTCGGAAACAGCGAAGTGGGTGGCGCAGAACGAAATCACTTCGCTCAGACTTGTCACCAGTGACTGGCACATGCGCCGCGCCGCTGGCGAGCTTGACCGTGCCTTGCCGCCGCAGGTCACGGTGATCCGCGATGCCGTGCGGACCGAAGGCAATTTCACCGTGCTCCTGCTCGAATACAACAAACTGCTCGCAAGCCGGGCAGCGAGCCTTGCAGGCTATTGAGGCAGGTCGTGACGTTTTTGCGAAATCTTGCCTTCTACCCCCTGTTTTACGGGGTGAGCGCCTGTCTCGTCCTGGCTTCGCTGGTGGCGGTGGTGGCGCGGCGGGCTTGGCTGCGCCCGATTGTCAGCACATGGGGGCGCTGGCACTTGTGGTGTGTGGAGAATCTGCTCGGCATTGAAGTGGTGCAGGAAGGCGTTGTTCCGGATGAGCCGGTGCTGATCGCCATCAAGCATGAAAGCTTTTTCGAGGCGATTGATACCCCGCGCCTGTTCGGCTTCCCGGCAGTGTTTGCCAAGCAGGAATTGTTCCGCATTCCCGGCTGGGGCTATTCGGCGCGGATCTATGGGCTGGTGCCGGTCGCGCGCGACGAAGGTGCAAGAGCGCTGCGCGCGATGATTGCCAGCGCGAAAGACCGCGTGAAGGCCGGCCGGCCGCTGGTGATCTTTCCGGAAGGCACAAGGGTCGCGCACGGAACCTGCCCGCCGCTGCAAGCGGGCTTTGCCGGGCTTTACAAGCTGCTGGGTCTGCCGGTCGTGCCGATCGCGGTGAACAGCGGCCCGGCCTATCAGCCGGTGCTCAAACGGCGCGGGCGCATCACCTACAAGGTAGGCGCAACAATTCCCGCAGGTCTCCCGCGCGAGGAGATCGAAGCGCGGGTGCACGCCGCGATTAATGCGCTGAACTGATTTTTTGTTTGCGCCCTCAAACGCCGGGCGGTGGACCTTCGTCCGCCTTGGCTTTCGCGGCATAAGCCGCGGCGCGCGGTCGCGCTTTGCGGCCGCTGCGCGGCCGGGGGCAGCAGTAAAGGGGAACCTACTCCCCGTGCCCGCGTCCGAAATCGGGCCGTTCATCGTCCTGACCCTGTTCGATCACCTGCCGCCGGATCGCGCGGGTGCGGGTG
>JBKBMC010000127.1:0-4317 GCA_046296075.1 Erythrobacter sp.
TGGGTGCAAAAGCGCATCCCAGCCAACTGGAAAGCGACGGCCGAGGCTTTCATGGAGGCCTGGCATTCCATCACCACTCACCCGCAATTGCTTGCCTTCCTCGGTGATGCCAACACGCGCTATGATTTGATCGGCGATCACTTCAACCGCGCGATCACTCCTTCGGGCGTGCTCAGCCCGCATATGAAGGGCAAGGATTCCGATTACGTCCTTGAGAAAATGAACGAGTTTTCGGGCGGGCAGGATGCCCGCACCAACCGGCGCTTTTCCGCGAGCGAAGGCCCCGCCGAAGATTATGATCCGGCCGATCCACTGGGCGCCCGCAAGATACTTGCCGAAGCCGGGCGCAAGGGTTTTGCCGAGCAATATGGCTACGACTATTCCGATGCCTCGGACACCGAGATCCTCGACAACTTCACCTACAACATCTTCCCCAACTTCTCCCCGTGGATCGGTTTCCTGCCGACGCTGGTCTACCGCTGGCTGCCGGGCGATACGCCTGATTGGTGCATCATGGAAATCCGCCTGCTGTTCCCCACGCCCAAGGGCCAGCCGCGCCCGCGCGCGGTTGCACCTACGCGCATTCCTGATGATGAACCCTTCGCCTGGGCGAACGACATCATGGGGCCGCAGCTCGCCAATGTGTTCGATCAGGACATGGCCAATCTGCCCTATGTGCAAGAAGGCATGAAAGCGATGAAGGAAGGCAAGATGCAGCTTGGCCATTATCAGGATAGCCGGGTGCGTCACTTCCAGACGACCTTGCAGAAATACATCGACGGGGTGCTGCCCGCCGCTAAGTGAAGGGCATGAGCATTTCCGTCGATCTCACCGGGCGCACCGCGCTCATTACCGGCGCGTCCTCGGGGCTGGGCGCGCGATTTGGTCGCATTCTTGCAGCAAGCGGCGCACGTGTGGCGCTGGGTGCGCGGCGGGCTGACCGGCTTGCGGCGCTCGCCAGCGAAATCGGGCCGAATGCCGCCGCCGTGCAGATGGATGTCGGGCGCGAGGCTGATATCATCGCGGGTTTCGATGCAGCCGAAGCAGCTTTTGGCACGATTGACACGGTGATCGCGAACGCGGGCGTGGATGGAGCCGGCATGATCACCGCGATGAGCGAGGCGGAGATCGCCCACACGCTGCAAGTGAACCTCACCGGCGCTATCCTCACCGCGCGCGAGGGGGCAAGGCGGATGATGGCGGCGGGCATCACGCGGGGTCGCATTGTTTTGGTCGCCTCGATCACCGCGTTCGAAGCTTCGCCGGGACTTGTTGCCTATTCGGCGAGCAAGGCGGGTGTGGTGCAGGCGGGCCGTTCGATGGCGCGCGAATGGGCGCGCTCCGGGATTTGCGTCAACACGATCTCGCCCGGCTATATCCGCACCGCAATCAATGCCGACTGGTTCGAGACCGAACCGGGCAAGCGGCAGATTGCCCGCTTTCCACGCAAGCGCCTGATGGGCGAGGAAGGGCTTGATGGGCCGCTCCTGTTCCTGTGCTCGGACGCGGCCGAGTTTGTGACGGGTGCGAACTTCGTGCTCGATGACGGGCAGACCCTGTGATGCGTTTTCGGTTCAGGCTGACGCGAACCGAAAAGCACGCTCAGGCGCCGCGCGGGCTTGGTCGCGGTATCCTTTCAGGAACCGCTCACAATGCCTAATCGCCAGATCTCGCTCGCTGCCGGGATCCTGCCCGAAGCGACGCCTGCCCAACTGATCGAGGCGGCGGCGGCAAGCGGGTTCGATTTCGGGGGCATGTGGGCCGAGCGCGAGACATGGACTCCTTTGACCACCCGCGCGATCCGTGCGCAGGCACGGGATGCCGGGGTGCAGCTGCTCGATCTTGAAGTCGCGTGGATCATGCCCGGCGCGACCGATCCGTGGCTGACCGAGCTGGTCAGCATTGCGGCGGAGCTAGGCGCGAAGAACCTGCTGTGCGTCTCGAGCGATCCCGACATGGCCGCCACCGCAGCCAAGTTTCAGGCGATGGTGGATGCGGCCAAGGGCACCGGCGTGCGCGTGAATCTCGAATTCGGCCTCTTCACCGAGGTGAAGACCATCCACGCGGCGCGGGGCATTCTTGAGGCTGTCGAGGGCGAGGCCAAGGCGCTGCTGGTCGATACGCTCCACTGGGCGCGCTCGGGCGGGACGCCGGAGGATCTCGCCGCAGTACCGCAGGAGTGGTTATCCTATTGCCAGCCCTGCGATGCGCCCGCCGACCCGCCTGATCTGACGAATTTCGATGCGATCATCGATGATGCAATCAACCGCCGGATGCCGCTCGGGCAGGGCGGCCTGCCCCTGGGCGCGATGATCGATTCGCTGCCCGCCACGCTGCCGCTTGCGATTGAGGAGCGTTCGGCGGCTTTGCGCGAGGCTTTCCCCGATCTCAACGCCCGCGCCCGCGAGGTGGCCCGCACCAGCCGGGCATGGCTGGAAGGGCGCGGCTAGCACGGTTGTCAGAACCGCGGGTGCGGTTCCGGACACCGCCGTTCGGGCTGCAATGTCGGAGCGGGACCAGTTCAGAACCGGATGTAATGCGATCAACTGTCCCGACGGCGCGTGTCGCGCTTGCATCGGGGAAGGCTTCATGTCCCAATTTGGGACTGCTAAAAATTAAATAATCTATTGTTTATCATGCAAGATTGCGTTTCGCTGTGTCATGTGATGGATCGCCGAGATCCAAGCTACTGATTTACAATGTATTTTGGTCGAATATGTTGACGCTCGTTGCAACATGGCTGACATATTTCATTAATTAACAGGCGGTTGACTCTTCTAACAAGACCGACATATCAATGCGCTCGGCAGTTCAAGGAATGGTGACGGCCAAGGCGCTGTCGCTTCGGGGTCGATATATCCGGCGCCGTTTCTAGATCACTGTCTGGTCTGAGCGAACCAAGGGGAAATGACGATGCGGCAATCAGCAATTCTGGCGAGCGGCGCGGCAGCGCTTTTGACACTGGCGGCACCCGTCACTGCTGCGACGACAGTGGTCGCAGAAACCGATGACAGCTGGGATGTGACTCGCCCGGACGGGACCACGAGTGATGCCCGGATCGTGACCTCGGTTCCGGCAAGCTGGGGCAGCCCTGTACCTGGCACCGCATGGATTTCGACCAATACAACCGGACGTAACACCACGCCGGGCCTCTACACATTCACGAAGACGTTCGACCTTGCCGACGCGAGTTCATTCAATTTCCTGACTGCCATCTGGAAGGCGGACAATTTCATCACTGACCTCATTCTCAACGGCACATCGCTTGGCAGCTTCGGGACCACGAACGAGTTCGGCAATGTTGGTCCGTTCACCCGCACTTTCAGCCTTGCGGACGCCGGTGCCACCTTCCTGAACACCGGAAACACGCTCCAGGTGGTTATCCAGCAACGTGACCTTGGTAACAACAACGGCAATGATACCGGCCTTTCGGGTCGCTTCATCGCCGCCGTTCCTGAACCGGGCACATGGATGCTGATGATCCTCGGGCTTGGCGCTGTCGGTTTCGCGATGCGTCGCCGTCCCAAGGTTACTGTGCGCTTCCAGCACGCCTGACCATCAGGCTAATCGGTAATGCGTCTGAGGGGGCCGACGGGTTCGTCGGCCCCTTTTGCTGTCCGCAAGCAATGCACAAGCGCCCAGATAATCCGACCTGCATTCTCCCGCCCTTTTGCCGCGTGCATTCATGTCGGCCACGCGCAAGCGGAGCCAGTCGTGTCTGCACAAATGAAAACCCCGGCGGATCGCTCCACCGGGGTTTCCTGTTTCAGCCTTATGAGGCGGTTTGGCTTAGAAGCCCATGCCGCCCATGTCGGGCATCGGGGGCGAAGCTGGCTTGTCTTCCGGACGCTCGACGATCGCCGCTTCCGTGGTGATCAAGAGGCCAGCAACCGAAGCTGCGTCCTGCAGCGCGGTGCGCACGACCTTGGTCGGGTCGATCACGCCGGCCTTGACCAGGTTTTCGTACACGTCGGTCGAAGCGTTGAAGCCCTGCGTTTCGTCATTCTCGCGCAGCAGGTTGCCCGCAACGACGGCGCCATCATGGCCGGCGTTCTGGGCGATCTGCTTGATCGGGGCGGTGATCGCCTTGCGGATGATATCGATGCCGCGGGTCTGGTCTTCGTTCGCGCCCTTCAACCCTTCAAGAGCCTTGGTGGCGTAAAGCAGAGCCGTACCGCCGCCGGGGACGATGCCTTCTTCCACCGCAGCGCGGGTTGCATGAAGCGCGTCATCAACGCGGTCCTTGCGCTCCTTCACTTCGACTTCGGTCGCGCCGCCAACCTTGATCACGGCCACGCCGCCAGCCAGCTTGGCGAG
>JBKBMC010000128.1:0-4211 GCA_046296075.1 Erythrobacter sp.
GCAAGAACCATCATGTTGCCAACCCGGTCAACGACGCGACCATGATCGCCAGCCCGCTGCCACTATGGGGCCCGCTGCGTCGTGAGCTAATCACCGGCGGTGACGGGCGCTATGCCATCGAGACGACCATCGTGAGCGAATGCCGTCTGCCCGACTTCGCCGAGGCCCGTCACACCAATTCCCAACTAGACGCCTTCCTGTTCTGGTCGCGCGCGCCCTTTGCCACGCGCGCTCCCGACGGCTCGGTGATCCTCTATGACGCTCGCTTCTATGATCCGCGTGCACGGGACCGGTTTTCGGTCGCGCTGCCGGATGTGAAGTGCGAGACCCTTAATTCTCCGTCACCCTGAACTCGTTTCAGGGTCCATTCTTCCTACCTCACTGTCCGTTCGGTGGGGCAAGATGGATGCTGAAACGAGTTCAGCATGACGGGTTTGGAAATGAGGGAAGCTGGTGAAACAATTTCAACATGACGGCGTTGATGGGGAAACGCAAACTCAGAGAGACAAATGACCCAAATCGTATGGCTGCGGCGCGATCTGCGCCTTGCCGACAACCCCGCGCTCTACCACGCTGCGAAGGCCGGGCCGGTGGTGTGCGTTTATGTCCTCGACGATGAAAGCCCCAAGCAACATGCCTATGGCGGGGCTTCGCGGTGGTGGCTGCATCATTCGCTGGCGAGCCTCGCTAAAAGCCTCGAAGCCAAGGGGTCGAAGCTGATCTTGCGGCGCGGAGAGGCGGTGGCTGAACTTACCAAGCTGGCCGAAGAAACCGGCGCGGCCACCATCCACGCCAATCGGCATTATGAGCCGTGGTGGCTCAATGCCGAACGCAAGCTGTCCAAGAGCCTCGACCTCCAACTCCACCACGGCAACTACCTGATGCCGCCGGGCAGCATCACCACCGGCACGGGCGGCCAGTACAAGATTTACACCCCCTTCAGCCGCGCCGTGCGGGCCGAATTCCCCCCGCGGGATGAACTGCCCGCGCCGGAACGTCTGGCAGCCCCCGCCAATTGGCCCGCCTCCGACGATCTCGTCGCGTGGAACCTCCTGCCCACCAAACCTGACTGGTCGGGCCAGATGCGGGAATTCTGGCAGGTGGGCGAAGATGCCGCGCACGCACGCCTCACGGCATGGGAAGCCGATGTCGACGGTTACGACGACAAGCGCAATCTGCCGAGCGTCGACAAGGTCTCGCGCCTGTCGCCCCACCTGCATTTTGGCGAGATTTCTCCGATCCAGATCTGGCAACGGCTCAAAGATCGGCGCACGAAAGGCTGGGAAACCTTCGAGAGCGAGCTGATCTGGCGCGATTATTCGCAGAACGCGATCCTGCAATTCCCTGCCTATGCTTCAAAGAACTACCGCGAGGATTTTGATCGCTTCCCTTGGCGTGATCCCGCCACCGACGAAGCCGCTGCGCGCGATCTCAAGGCATGGCAACAGGGCCGCACGGGCTATCCCATCGTCGATGCCGGGATGCGCCAGCTGTGGCAGACCGGGTGGATGCACAACCGCGTCCGGATGATTACCGCGAGCTTCCTGATCAAGCACCTGCTGATCGACTGGCGGCACGGCGAGCAATGGTTCTGGGATACGCTTGTGGATGCCGATTACGCGTCCAACGCCACCAACTGGCAGTGGACCGCCGGGACGGGGGTTGATTCCAACATGTTCGTGCGAATCATGGCGCCGCTCAGCCAGTCGGAAAAATTCGATGCGGCGCGCTATATCCGCCAATACGTTCCCGAACTGGCCGGGCTTCAGGAACCTTACATCCACGACCCCGAGGAATTCGGGCGGCGGCCTGCGGGCTATCCCCGCAAGATCGTGCCACATAAATTCGCCCGTGAACGCGCCCTTGCCGCACATAAGGCCATGAAGGGCGGGTAAGGCTCTTGCTCATCATGCCAAGGCGCGCCTATGGCGGCTGCAGGATACCGAAGAGACGGGAGAGCATTGATGTTACTTGGCAAATCGCGC
This sequence comes from Erythrobacter sp., assembly GCA_046296075.1. Classification (GTDB taxonomy): domain Bacteria; phylum Pseudomonadota; class Alphaproteobacteria; order Sphingomonadales; family Sphingomonadaceae; genus Erythrobacter. The sequence goes on from JBKBMC010000128.1 coordinate 1,986, forward strand.
GGCAGCGCATCGGCAATCGCTGCGGCGCTGACAGCGCTGTGCCTCTCCGCGGGTGCCGGGGCGCAATCTTCCGGGAGCGGGCCAGCAGCATCTTCGGTGGCGATGGTTGTGCCGCCGCAACGCGATCCCGCCGAATTGCAAGTGCTGTTCTGGAGCGATGCCCAGCGCGCCGCGCGGTTCCGTGACATGGAAAGCTGGTTCGCCGGACACGAGGTTCCCGCAGCAGCCGCGCCGCGCGCCCTGCCGGAAGGCAAGCCACTTTCCGACGGCCTTCAAAGCGAGCTGCGCGCCCTGATGGCCGCAAGCAATGCTGCCGGAATTATGGTCGTCCAGAATGGCAAGGTGCGCTTTGAAGCCTATGGCCTCGGGCTGGGGGCGGATGATCGCTGGACGAGCTTTTCCGTCGCCAAAAGCTTCACTTCCACCCTGCTGGGTGCGGCGATCAAGGACGGCTTTATTTCAAGCCTCGATGATCCGGTTACGCGCTATATCCCGCAGCTTGCCGGTTCCGCCTACGAAGGCGTCACGGTACGCCAACTCGCCATGATGACCAGCGGCGTCAAATGGAACGAGGATTATACCGATCCTGCCTCCGATGTGGCGCGGATGAATTTCTACACGCTCGAATATGGCCCTGATGCGATCATCATGCAGATGAAAGGGCTGGAGCGCGAGGCAGAGCCCGGCACCAAGTGGGTTTACAAGACGGGCGAAACCAATCTCATCGGCGTGCTGGTGGAGAATGCGGTTGGCAAGAGCCTTGCCGAATACGCGCGTACGAAGATCGTTGAGCCTGCCGGCTTCGCCGGAGGACTGTTCTGGATGGTCGATCCGCGCGGCGGCAATATCGGCGGTTGCTGTCTGAGCTTGCGGCTGTCCGATTATGCCCGGATGGGTCTGTTCGCGCTGGAAGGCGGCAAGGGCACTGTCCCGGAAGGCTGGTTTGCCGAGGCTGGCAAACCGCTTGTGGATTTCGGCCCGGCTGCTCCGGGCTTTGGCTACGGGTACCAGTGGTGGGCCTATCCCGATGGCAATTACGGGGCGCAAGGGATTTTCGGGCAAGCGATCACGCTGGTGCCGGAAAAGGACCTTGTGGTTGCTGTCGTTAGCAACTGGCCGACGGCAACGGCCAGTACTTTGCGGGATCGCACCCGAATGGTTGTGGAGAAGATTGCCGCGTCAGAGGACTGACGCGGCCGATCCAGTCGCGGTAGCCTGCAGCAGCAGGCAAATCTGCTAGACCGCCGGGCGGTAAACCCCGGCGTGGCTATACCGTTGCAGGATGTTGTCATGCACGATCGGGCTGAGCAATTCGGTAAATGCGCAGCCGACAATGCAGTTATCCCACCACACGACCTGAGCCTGCAAGGCTTCGAGACCGGGGAGGGTGAGCCAGCATAGTTGGCCATCATGCATGCGGTTGATCGATGCGGCGGAAAATCCCGAGATCGAAAGATCGTGCACCACGCTCTGGAATGCACGCCCGCCCGAGGCACGCAAAGTGGCTGGGATCATAAGCCGGGTACGCGGTGCGCTGCGGTCTTCCTGCGCCGCGTTGAAATAGGGGTCGGTAGCTGTGGGCATATCTGTGCAACCTTGTTCCAGACAGCGGTTGGTCTCTGTGGCGCTCGGTCTGGTAACAGCCATTGCAAGGCAAGCTTAAGAACCGGTTTATGAAATCGGTTAATTCCGGTGATTTCTTTGTTTTGTGCGACGGGCAGGATGTTTTTGCATTCGGGAAATCGCTGACGTGAGCCCGCTGCTATGACGCCGCAGTCAGTCAATCCGTTCGCGGTGCAGCCCGTCAAACCCTTCGGCCAGCAGTGCGACGATGCGCGCCGCAACCTGCTCGGGTGGTTTGACAGTCTGCGGATCTTCACCGGGAAAGGCGCGTGCGCGCATTTCGGTGCGGGTCGCACCCGGATCGATGATCGCCACGCGCACTGCGCAGATGCGTTCGACTTCGGCGGAATAGGTTTCGAGCAGGTTTTCGAACGCTGCCTTGGTGACCGAGTAAGCGCCCCAATAGGCTCGCGGGCTACGCGCCACTGAACTGGTGAAGCCGATCACGCGCCCGGCCTCCGCACGGCGGAGCATGGCATTGAAGTTCGAAAGCAAAGCCTGGTTTGCCACCAGATTGGTCAGCAATGCCTGATTGAACTGCTTGGGCTCCATTTGCGAAACCGGTGTCAGTTCAGGCAGATAGGCTGCGGCAAGGCAGAGGAT
>JBKBMC010000129.1:0-4151 GCA_046296075.1 Erythrobacter sp.
AGCGGCGATGGCGGGTGCCGTCAACCTGTCGGGCGCGGCGCGCGCAGACCGGATCGAGGCGAACCGCAAAGGACTGATCGCGGCGTGCGAGCAACAGCCCAATCGCCGCTGTGACGTGCGCCCCTATTTCGGCGGCCAGCAATACTGGCTTCAGCAGCAGCTTGAAATCAAGGATGTCCGCCTCGTCTATGCCCCGGCGGCAGGGGTCGGCAATTTCGGCGGCGAGACGGATAACTGGATGTGGCCGCGCCACACCGGCGATTTCTCGTTCTACCGTGCCTATGTCGCACCCGATGGCTCGTCAGCGACATTTTCCAAGGATAACGTGCCGTTCAAGCCCAAGGCATGGCTGCCGATCGCCAAGGACGGTCTCAAGGATGGTGATTTCGTGATGGTGGCGGGTTTCCCCGGCACCACAGATCGCCTGCGCACCGCAGAGGAAGCGCGCTTCTATTACGAGGAACTCTACCCCTATCAGCAGAAGATGCTGGCCGATTACAGCGGCCAGATCAACGCGCTGACCGAGGGCGATAGCGCTGCCAAGATTGCCTACGCGGCGACGCTGCAGGGCGTCGATAACTACAAGAAGAAAATCGCAGGCCAGCTGGCTGGCGCCGATGCGATTTCGTTGATCGCGCGCAAGGCATCCGAGGAAGCGGCGTTTCGTGCATGGATATCCGCTGATCCGGCGCGCAGCCGCAAATACGGTGCAGCACTCGCCGAGCTTGACCGGCTGGTAAAGGCGAACAACGCCACCTCGCTTGCCGATCAGAAGCGCGGGATGCTGGGGCGCGGCCAGCTTTATGGTGCCGCGCGGACGCTTTATCGCTGGGCGCTGGAGCAGGAAAAGCCCGATGCGCAGCGCGAGCCGGGCTATCAGCAGCGTGATCGCACATTCGTGACGCAAGGGCTCCAGCGGATCGAGCGGCGTTTTGTGCCAGCCATCGACAAGGCGCTGTGGGAAGCGGGCATCCGCGAATACATGACTCTCCCCGCCGCTGACCGGATCGCGAGCTTCGATGCCGCAATGGAGGGCAAGGATATGGCCGCGATGTATGCGGCGACCATTCTTGGCGACACTGCCAAGCGTCTGGCATGGCTTGATCAGCCGGTGGCTGCGTTCCGCGCATCGGATGATCCCTTCATCCGGCTGGCTGTCGCCACCCATGACGAGGCCATGGCTCGCGAGGCCGCAGACAAGGCCTCCTCGGGCGATCTGCAAAAGGCGCGTTCGGCAGTGATGGAAGCGCGCCTTGCCTATGCCGCATCGCAGGGCAAGCAAATGTACCCCGACGCCAATGGGTCGCTGCGCTTCACCTATGGCAAGGTGACTGGCAAAAGCGTTGACGGCCAGAACTGGACGCCCTTCACCACCGCCGAAGGCCTGCTCGCCAAGCACACAGGGCGCGGCGAATTCAATGCGCCTGCCAAGATGATCGATCTGATCAAAGCCAAGGATTATGGCCGCTACGCCTCGCCCGAACTGGGCACGCTGCCGGTCGATTATCTTTCCACCGTTGACATTACCAATGGCAATTCGGGCTCCTCGACGCTGAACGCGAAGGGCGAATTCGTTGGCCTTGCCTTCGATGGCACGATCGAAGGTGTGGTGTCGGACTGGATGTATGATCCCAAGATCAACCGCACCATCCATGTCGACAGCCGCTTCATGCTCTGGACGATGGAAAAAGTGGACGGGGCGGATGCCCTGCTCGCGGAAATGGGTGTGAAAACCAACTGAGCGTGCCGGTTTTCACTCTGGCAAGGCGCGGCACTACCACGGTGCCGCGCTTTCGCCTGCCAAAAACTTACGGAGAATTAACCAAACCGCACTAGGCAGGATGGCGTGTTGCCGGAGCCGTCTTGATGCGTCTTGTTCCTACCTCGTTCGGCCTTGCCGTGCGCGCCGCCTTCCAGCGGCTTACGGGTACTCGCCCACAGCCTTCCGGCACTCCGCCGCTGTTTGATGCGGCCTCAAGCGCCAATCTTATCAAGCGCAAGCGGATCAAGGTCGCGGTGATCGCAGGCCTGATCGGTCTGGTCTCGGCTGCGATCGAATTGCCCCTCCCACTGGAAGGCACCTATCGCAGCCTGCGCGCGCAGGTGCGTGCAACGACTCCGCCGCAGGATATCGTGCTGGTGGCTATTGACGATGCGACGCTGAACAAGCTTGGTCGCCGCGAACCAACGCGTTTTGAGGACGGAAAGCTGATTGATAATCTGGTTGCTGCGGGAGTCGACCGGATTGTGTTCGACCGTGCCTTTGCCGACCCTGCCAGTCCCGCGGAAGATGCCTATCTTGCGGCTACACTTGCGCGGCACCGCGGCAAAGTATGGTTGGGCGCCGCACCAGAGATACATGTCGGATTTCGGAAAGTTGCGGCAGTTCACCCTCAACAATTATTCCGCGAACAAGCGCAACTGGCCAACATGATGGGCTTTGCTCTACCCTACAGCCTTTCTGTCAGGTTCGGTACATCGACGGATTTCGAAAATGGCAGGATCCCCTCCATTTCAGCCGTCCTTGCAGGTTATGATGGCGCGCCAAGGTGGTATTATCCTGATTATGCCTTTCAACCCAGTCGGGTGCCGGTCATATCCTACGGCGACATCATCTCCGGCAATTTCAACCCAGAGGGTTTTGCAGGTAAGCGGGCTCTGGTTGGCTGGACAAATTTTCAAACCAGTGACGTCTTCCAATTCCCGGGCGAGGGTAGCGTCCCGGGAGCTTACTTCCACATTATCGGTGCGCACACGCTGAAGCGCGGCCTACCGGTAGATTTGGGTAGCTATCCGGCTTTGCTGGCACTTCTTGTCACGCTTATCTGGCAAATCCGCTCAAGTGCGCGGTCCAATCGCAATCTGTGGCTGGCAACCGGTGCTCTGGTTGCCGGACCCTTTGCGCTTGATGGGCTTGGAGTGAATGTCAACGTGCTTTCTGCGTTGCTGGGGCTGACGGTGGCCGGGATCGGCTTCCGGCGGATCGCCAAGAAATACTACAACACGGAAGTCGACGCCTTCACGACCTCGGCCATGCCGCTCGACAAGATCAGCGCAGCCAAGGATGTCTATGCGCTCAAGATCAGTAATCTGGCGGAACTGTCAGAGGATTGGAATGACACGCAGATGGGCGAATTCGTTGCCAATCTGATCGGCTTCATCAAGGGGCCTGGCGATGCCCAGGAAGTCGCCTTTGACAAGGACGTGCTGATCTGGCTGGCCCCGCGCATGGTCACCAACACGCTCGAAAAACATGCCGATGGCCTCGCCATGATGCTGAAAATGGCGATCAATCATGACGTTCATATTGCGGGCGGCACCCCTGCGCTCGGGATTGATACCCACTACGAATTGCCGGTACGCCAGCGCATCAAGAAAGCGGTTCAGGCGGCTGACGAAGCAGTCGGCAAAGGCTTGCGCTTCATTATCAACAATGCCGCCTACATCGAAGCACGGCAGCATCGCCTTGAATTGCTGCGCGTGCTGGAAAAAGGCCTGCGGGATCGCTCGATCGGCGTGGGCTATCAGCCCAAGGTTGATCTCCGCACCGGTCTTGTGGTCGGTGCCGAGGCGCTGATCCGTTGGCAGCCCGAAGGCGAGGATTTCGTCAATCCGCAAGAGCTCGTGCTCACAGCCGAAGCGAATGACATGATCAATGATCTTACCCTGATCGTCATGGATGTGGCATTGAGAGACGCACGCGAAGCGCTCAAAGCCGATCCGGACTTCAAGCTGGCGATCAACATGTCGGCCAAGAGCCTCAGCGATACCGATTTCCTTTTCGACATGATGACCCTGCTGGGCCAGCACCGCTTTCCCGGCAAGAACCTGACGCTGGAACTGACCGAAACCGCGAAGCTCGATGATGCGCGCATCGCCGGGCAAATCAAGGCGCTCCAGCAGCGCAATATCTCGCTCTCGGTCGATGATTTCGGCACCGGCCATTCGAACCTGGAATATCTGGAGAAGCTGCCAAGCAACGAACTCAAGATCGACAAGCGGTTCGTGCAAGGCATGACATCGTCGGAAGAGAGCAAGGCAATTGTCCGCGCTACCATCGAGATCGCGCATTCGCTTGGCAAGGTGGTGGTGGCCGAAGGGGTCGAGACCGAGGAAATTGCTGCCGACTTGCGCGAGATGCACTGCGATCA
>JBKBMC010000130.1:0-4118 GCA_046296075.1 Erythrobacter sp.
GACGCACGCGGCCTACGGGATCACGTCGCGGCAGTAACCCAGATAGGGAGGATAATATGCCGGACAATTTTCAACGCGGTGCAAGCCCGCCGCCCGCTCCTGCCGGCGGCGATTTCTTCGGCCTTGCTGCGCTGGTCTTCGGTGCAGGCGCGATCATCATGCTCGTCGCGGCGATTGTCGCGATGTATGTCAGTTCCAAGTCGGAGGATGCAGTCGCGGTCGAGCCGGAAATGGTTGCGCCGATGATTGCTGAAGAGCCTGCTGAAGAAGCCGTTCCCGCCGAGGGTGAGGCTGATGCGGAAACGGCTGATGCCATGGCTCCTGCCGAAGCGGAAGCACCAGCGCCCGCCACGCCCTGAAGCTGCCCGTCGTCCGAAGTATTCGACGCAGATCTCAAGCCGCCCCAGGCAGTCGGGGTGGAAATTGCGGCCGCCTGCCGCTAGGCCGGTGCGGTGCCATGCGGCGTGCCCTGGCCATTAGCTGTCCCGATTGCCTCTCAACCCCCCGTCTTGCGAGTACCCTTTGATCAACCCCACCGACGCACTGAACCAAATCACCCAGGATCTCAACTTCGCCGGACAGGCATGGATATGGCTGCGCGGCAACCTGATCGAACTGTCCGGGGCCTTTGCCGTGATGGTGATCGGCTTTTTCGTGGTCCGCACCTTGGGCCGCGCGGCGGACAAGGCGCTGAACAAGTCGGAGCGGATTGATCCGACCGTTGCAAAATTCCTCGGCAATGTCGTCAAGTATGCTCTGTGGGTGATCCTTGCGGTCACGGTGCTCACCCAGTTCGGGGTGCAGACCACGACAATCATTGCAGCACTTGGCGGCCTGGCGCTGGCCGTTGGCCTCGCGCTGCAGGGCACGCTCAGCAATGTGGCCGCCGGCGTCATGATCCTTTTGCAGCGTCCGTTCCGGGTCGGGGATTACATCACCTGCGGAACCGTGGCGGGGAATGTGCAGGGCATCGGCCTGTTCACCACCGAGATCACGCAGCTCGACGGGCTTTATGTGATGGTCCCCAACAACGAGTTGTGGAACAAGCCGATCGTCAATTTCTCGCGTCAGCCGACCCGGCGTTTCGAACTGATCATCGGCATTTCCTATTCTGACAGCATCGAAAAGGCGCGCGCTGAATTGCTGGCGCTGGCCCATGCTGATGAGCGCGTGCTGGATGATCCCGAGCCGGTGGCATTCGTCGCGGCGCTTGCGGACAGTTCAGTGAATGTCGGTTTGCGTGTGTGGTGCGCGACGCCCGATTTCATCAAGCTGTCGTGGGAGTTGACCGAAGCTGCCAAGGCGAGGTTCGACGAGGTGGGCATTTCGATACCCTTCCCGCAGCGCGAAGTCAGGACGATTGCGGCATCACCCCGGTAAGGCCGAGCTGGTCGCGTTGGCTCCAACGCCTGATCAGCAGAACTGCGGCGAAAAACAGGCCCGTTGCCAGTCCGATCCACACTCCGGTGCCCTGCAGTGGGGTGAAAAAGCCCAGCCCGATACTGAGCCCGATGCCCGGCACCCAGTAGCTGAAGATCGCGATCCACATCGGCACACGGGTATCCTGCAGGCCGCGCAATGCGCCTGCGGCCACGGCCTGCACGCCGTCAGCAAGCTGGAAGATTGCGGCCAGCAGCAGATATTGCAGCGCAAAGCCGACCAGCGCGGCATTGGCCATGTCGGTTGGATCGACATAGATTGCCAGCAGCGCTTCGGGCGCCAGCACCATCGCGCTGGCGGTCAGCGCCATGAAGCCGGTGCCTAGCGCCATCGCCACCCAGCCCGCGCGCTTGATCCCCTCACGGTCGCGCGCGCCGTAGAAATAGCCGACGCGGATCGCGGCTGCCTGCCCGACACCGAACGGCACCTGAAAAGCAAGTGCGGCCAGCTGCAGCGCAACCGTATGCCCGGCAAGCTGCGCCGCACCGAAATTGCCCATCATGAACGCCGCCGCGCCGAAGATCCCGGCTTCTGCGGTAACTGTCAGGGCAATCGGCACACCAATCTTCAGCAGCAGGGCAAAGCGCTGCCAATCGGGCGCGAACAGCCGCACGAACACGCGGTAGCGGTGCAGCGCCGGGTCGAGCCGGATCGCGATCACATAAGCGCCAAGACTGAACAGCGCAGTGATGATCGTCGCTATCGCAGCGCCGGTCAGGCCCAGCGCGGGCGCGCCCAGCTTGCCGAAAATGAAGGCATAATTGCCGAGCGCATTTACCCCGATGCCAACGGCGGTGATCGCGGTGGCAAATATCGGGCGGCCCAGCGCAGACACGAAATTCCTTAGCACCGAGGCAAGCAGCATCGGCACCAGCGAGAAGACGATAACGAGGTTGTAATCATTGGCGAGGGCGATGATTGCCGGTTCCTGGCCCGAAAGGCGCATGATCGGATCAAGCAGGAGGCACAGGCCCATGCCGGCAATGCCGCTCAACATGGCGAGCCAGAGCGCCATGCGTACCGAACGGCGCACCGGACGCGGCGACGGATTGCCCGATCCGATGCTTTCCGCAATCAGCGGGGCGACTGCGCCGCACAGGCTCGACAATGCCCACAACACCAGGCCGAAAAGGGACACTGCCAGCGCTGATGCGGCCAGCTCCACTTCGCCCAGCCGCGCGATGAACATCACGTCGATCGCGTAGGTCAGCATCTGGAGCAGGTTGGCGAGCGCCAGCGGCGTCGCCAGCAGAGTGGTGGCGCGCAGTTCCTGCCCCCAGCCGGGCGTATCGAGGTGTGCGGTGTTGTGCATGGTGGTTCGGGGGCGTGGTTGCCCTAGGGTGGGTGTTTCTGGGGCGCAAACAAAAAGGCCAAAGAAAAGGGCCAAAGAAAAAGGCCAAAGAAAAAGGGCAGTGCCGCTTCCGGCACCGCCCCCTTTCGGTTTGCGGAAATCCGCGAGAAGCTTACTTGAGCTCGACGGTGCCGCCGGCTTCTTCGATCTTCTTCTTGACTTCTTCGGCTTCAGCCTTGCTGACGCCTTCCTTGAGAGCCTTCGGCGCGCCTTCGACGAGCGCCTTGGCTTCGGTGAGGCCCAGGCCGGTGATGGCGCGGACTTCCTTGATGACCTGGATCTTCTTGCCACCGTCGCCGGTGAGGATCACGTCAAATTCGGTCTGCTCTTCGGCAGCCGGGGCATCGCCGCCCGCAGCCGGACCAGCAGCCACGGCAACAGCAGCAGCGGCGCTCACGCCCCATGCTTCTTCGAGTGCCTTGGCAAGATCAGCCGCCTCAAGGACGGTCAGCTTCGAAAGTTCTTCAACAAGCTTGGCGATATCGGCCATGATGTTTTACTCCAAATTGTGGCGGGGCGTGCGGACACCATTGTCCTTGGCCCCAAGATGTTTCGTGTGACGAAAAGCGTCTCTTAGGCGGCGTCCTTGGCGGCATAAGCGCCGAACACGCGAGCGACCTTGGCGGCGGGGGCGGTAACGACCTGTGCGATCTTGGTCGCAGGGGCGTTGACGAGACCCACCAGCTTGGCACGCAGCTCATCGAGGCTCGGCATCGAGGCGAGCGCCTTGATCCCGGCTTCATCGAGCACCACTGCACCCATCGAGCCACCGACGATTTCCAGCTTGTCGTTCGTCTTGGCGAAGTCGACAGCAGCCTTGGCAGCCGCCACCGGGTCAGTTGACCAGGCGAGGCCGACCGGTCCGGTGAGCATGTCATCCAGACCAGTGTAATCGGTGTCCTTGATGGCGAGCTTGGCGAGACGATTTTTCGCAACCTTGTAGGAAGCGCCAGCATCGCGCATCTTGCCGCGCAGGGCAGTGGTTTGCGCCACTGTCATGCCGAGGTTGCGGGTCACGACCACCACGCTGACCTCGTTGAAGACCGCATTGAGCTGGGCAACCGCGTCGGCTTTTTGCGAACGATCCATGCCATACTCCTTCACTTATGGCCGTGTGCGGGAATGGCTCCCCGTACGCGGCCGGCTACGTTTTGTCCGCGCCGAAGCCTGAGCTCCGAACACGGGCGAGTCCGTTTGACAAAGGGAAGGAGGGGTGCATCATGGCGCAGCCCAAAGGGGCCATGCCGTCATGCGAACAGCACCACACGGCGCTGCAAAATCTCGTTTCCCCGTCTAGGCTGGACATTAAGACCGGCATATTCCGGTC
>JBKBMC010000131.1:0-4065 GCA_046296075.1 Erythrobacter sp.
GGCATTTTGAGTGCCGTGTGTCTACCAATTCCACCAAAGGGGCTTGAGCGACCATCTACGTCAGAGCTCGGCCTGGATCAACCGGCGCGGTGAACGCGCGCGGCCTTAGGTTCGACGGGAGGTCGGCCGCCGGTCAGGTCAGTGAGGATCGGGCAGTCCGGCCGGTCGTCGCCAGCGCAGCAGTGCGACAGGTGGCGCAGGGTTTCGGCCATGGCCTGCATCTCGGCGATGCGGGCGTCGAGAGCGGCGATCTGTGCCTCGGCCAGCCGTTTCACATCCGCGCTGGCCCGGCCCCGGTCGCGCCAAAGCGCCAGAAGCTCGGCCACCTTGTCCATCGGAAAGCCCAGGTCGCGCGCCCGGCGGGGCGCCCACCGGCCCGCCGCGCGACGAACTGGAAGTGGTCATGGCCTCAAGCGGCCAACCCGCCGCCTCCTGCTCGACCGGCGAACAAAAAGCGATGCTGATCGCCATCACGCTCGCTCATGGGACACTGGCTGCGGCGGGCCGACCGAGCGTACTGCTGCTGGACGAGGTGGCTGCGCACCTCGATCCGCTCCGCCGCACCGAATTGTTCCGCAGGCTGGCACAAGGCCGTGCGCAGGTTTGGATGACAGGAACGGAGCTGGCGCCTTTTGCCGATCTCGGCGCGGACGCTGCGATCTGGCAGGTCAGCGGCGGCAGCGTGGTCCGCAGCTAGGCCGGTGTCTCTTCAGGCAGGGCCGCACGCACTGCCGCAATCGTCCCGTTCACCAATCGCTCGACCCCTTCAGCCGTGGGATGGATGCGATCCGGCAGGAACAAGCTTTGATCCTGATAAATCTCCTCCAGCCAGAACGGGATCAAAGCTGCCCCATATTGCTTCGCGAGATCGCGGTAGATTGCATCGAACTGCGCCTGATACTCCGATCCGTAATTAGGCGGACTGCGCATCCCCATCATCAGCACAGGAATTTCGCGCTTCTTCAATTCCTCCAGCATCGCGACGAGATTGGTGCGGGTTTCTTGCGGAGAAAGGCCGCGCAGCAGATCATTCCCGCCCAATTCGAGAATGAACAGATCCGGCTTTTGCTTCTGCGCATCGAGGGTGAAGGCGAGCCGTTGCAGCCCTGCCGCCGTCGTATCTCCTGAAACGCCGGCATTGGTGATGTCGGCATTGATGCCGCGCGCGCGCAGCGCGGCTTGGAGGCGGGCGGGATAGCTTTCGCCTTCGTTGAGGCCATAGCCTGCAAAGAGGCTATCCCCGAAAGCAATGATACGGCGCTGCGGCCCCATGATCGGGATCGGCGGAAGCGTACCCTCGGCCTCGGCCTCGGCGCGGCTGGTGGATGTCGTCCCCCGATCAGCGTCCTCCCCCGCACTGCATGCGCCGAGCACCAGCACAAATGCGAGAGCACTACTCGCAAACCCGCGCCGGCGCCCTATATTCGACCAAACACCGCCCTGCATCTATGAGCCTTCCCTTGGGGTATCTTGTTGCAGATCCACACCTATGCCATCGGAAGCCTGTGACAAGCCCCTCTCTTGCGATTTCCGCGCGAAACCTGACCCTTACTCTCGGCAACGCCTCGGCCCCGGTCGACGTGCTGCGCGGGATTGATCTTGATATTGCCGACGGCGAGGTGGTTGCCCTGCTTGGCCCGTCAGGCTCGGGCAAAAGCTCGCTGATGGCGGTGCTTTCCGGGCTGGAGCGTGCGAGCGGCGGTAGCCTGATCGTGGCAGGCGCCGATTTCAGCGGGCTCACGGAAGATGGCCTTGCCGCTGCACGGCGCGGACGGATCGGGATTGTGCTGCAGGCGTTCCATCTGTTGCCGACCATGACAGCAGCAGAAAATGTCGCAACGCCGATGGAACTCGCCGGCGCGAAAGACGCCCCGCCGCGCGCGCTGGCGGAACTTGCCGCAGTCGGCCTTGGCCATCGCACGGATCATTACCCCACCCAGCTTTCCGGCGGCGAACAGCAACGCGTTGCCATTGCCCGCGCGCTCGCACCTCGCCCGGCTCTGATCTTCGCTGACGAGCCGACCGGCAATCTTGATGCTGCCACCGGTGCAGAGATTATTGACCTGTTGCTTGCCCGCCGCGCCGAAACCGGCGCAACCCTGCTGATTATCACGCATGATGCCAGCCTTGCCGCGCGCTGCGAACGCGTGCTGACCATGGCAGACGGACGGATCGTCTCGGATACAAGGAACACGGCGTGAGTACCCCTGCGCGCCTTCCGTGGGCAGCGGTGTGGCAGATTGCCCGGCGTGACCTGAACGGGCGCTTCAGGGGCCTTCGCCTGCTGGTGCTGTGCATTTTCCTCGGCACGGCTGCGCTCGCCGCGATCGGTACGCTCACTGCGGCGATCGAGCACGAGCTCGCCACAAGCGGGCAGGAACTGCTGGGAGGGGATATCGAGGTCGCCTTGTGGCAGCGGGGATTGACGGACGAGGAGCGCAGCGCGCTCGCAGAGTATGGCACTGTCTCGGAGGGCTTCCGTCTGCAAGCCATGGCAGTGGCAGGCGACAATGCCGCGCCGGTGGAATTGAAAGCGGTCGATGCGCGGTGGCCGCTTTATGGTACTCTCGCTCTCGCCGATGGGCGGAGCGTAGGTGCCCCGCAAGGCGATGACGCCTGGCTTGCCAAAGGTGCGCTCGACCGGCTCGGCATCGCCGTGGGCGAACGCTTCACCATCGGCAGTGTCACCTTGCGTGCGGCAGGCGTGATCGAAAACGAGCCGGATCGCTTGTCCGAGGGCTTCCAACTCGGGCCGACAGTCATTGTCGCCGATGGCGTGCCCGCTGAAGCTGGCTTGCTAGCGCCCGGATCGCTGTATCAAAGCAAGCACCGGGTGGCTTTTGCAAACGACGCACGCTCGCCCGAGGCAGTCGAGGAAGCCTTGACGCAGCGCTTCCCGTCCGCGGGATTTACAATGCGAACCCGTGATCGCGCATCGCCCGGAGCCGATCGCTTCGTCCGCCAGATGAGCGATTTCCTCACACTGGTTGGCCTTGCCGCGCTGGTGATTGCGGGTATCGGAATTGCGGGCGGCGTTTCGTCATACCTTGACCAGCGCCGCGCGAGCATTGCGACCTTCAAGGTGCTCGGCGCAACATCAGCCGATATTGTGCGGATTTACGCTCTGCAAATCGCGATTGCCGCGCTGGTGGGAAGCGCTGCCGGGCTGGCGACAGGTGTGCTGGTGACGCCCCTGCTCGGCGCTGCCTTGCAAGGCCTGTTGCCGGTCGAAAGTGGTTTTGTGATCGAGCCTGCGCGGCTGGTGCTGGCTGCCAGTTACGGCTTGCTCGTCGCTTTCACTTTCGCGGCAGCACCCTTGCTTCGCGCACGCGCTTTTCCGGCGATGGCGCTGATGCGTTCGGGGATTGTCCCACTGGCACGCGACTGGCGCGCTTTGGGTGCCACCGCGCTTGGACTTGCCGCGATTTCCGCACTGGCACTCGCCACCACCGCGCAGCCGCGCCTGTCGGGCGGATTCCTGCTCGGCGCAGGCGGCGCGCTGATCCTGCTGGCCGGGCTCGGCTGGGCCTTGCAACGCCTCGCACGTGCCCTGCCCCGTCCGGCCAATCCGATCATGCGCAGCGCGCTTGCCAATCTCCACCGTCCCGGAGCACCGACCGGCGCGCTCGTCACCGCACTCGGCTTCGGGCTTGCCGCCTTCGTGCTGCTCGCCGCTGTGCAGAGCGCGATCGATGGCAATATCCAGCAGCGTGTCCCGCGCGAAGCGCCGGATTACTTCGTGCTTGATGTTCCACGCGATAAGGAGCCGCGGTTCTTCGAAGTGGTGCAAGCCGATTTCCCCGATGCAGCTATCCGCACCGTGCCAACCTTGCGCGGCAAGGTGCTGGCTTTCGGGCCCAAGGATAAAATGACCCGTGTGGCCGACCTTGCCGAAATCCCGGAAGGCGCTTGGTCGCTGCGCGGCGAACGCGGCCTGACCTATTCCAACCGGTTGCCTCAGGGTAATCGTGTCGTCGAAGGCGCATGGTGGAGCCCGATGCACGCGGGTGAGCCGCTGGTGTCCGTCGATGCAGAACAGGCCCGCGCCATCGGGGTCGGGGTCGG
>JBKBMC010000132.1:0-3155 GCA_046296075.1 Erythrobacter sp.
AAGGCAGCGAGCGTCGGCTGGGATGGCAGCGAGCCGCTCCGGCGGTTGGGTTAGCTCCTCCTCTCCCGCTTGCGGGAAAGGAAGCTATTGCAATAGATCGGGCAGCAGGCCCGCAAGGCCGACTGGCCGCCCGCAGGTGCTCGATCCCGCAGGGATCGAAACGCACCGAGGAGGAACGCGCGGAGGCGCGTTCCCTAATCAGACGCCCCCAGATAACCCAACGGCCCCGCCTTGAAGATCGTCTGCGCGCGGTTCACGGAATCAAGTTTCTCGCCCGCACGATGGATATGGTAACGGATCGTCGCGTGCGACCGGTCAAGGATCATGCTGATCTCCTTGTCGGTCTTGCCGATCGCTGCCCAGCGCAGGCATTCGACCTCGCGCTTCGACAGCACACAATCCGACGGAATCCGCCGCTTGGTGCGCTGCGCCTGCACATAACCTGCGACAAAGCACCGCGTCACCATCGCGAACAGGGTGCCGTGTTCGAGGAATTCGCGGCTGAGATCCTCCTTATCGCGCTCCATCGAAATGAAGCTCGACGCCGAAATCTGCCCGAACGGGAGATGCACCGGGATGACGATGGCGGCCTTGCAGAGCGCGCGACGTTCGAAATCGGCGAGATCGATCTCGGCCAGATAATGATTGCGCCAGCGGGTATTGAAACCGTGGCGGTTCACCCAGAACGGCTCGCTTTCATAGCGGCAGGCGCGCGGCAGCGGCGAATGGAGCGCAAGGCGGTGATCCTCCCACCAGCGCGTGCCGTCTTCGAGCCAGCGGAAGATATCGGCGTTGAGGATCGTGCCCTCGGCATCGACCATCGGTTCCTTGGAGGAGATATCATCGCACACTGCAATCTGCATGCCGCGTTCGCGTGCGATGCGGGCAAGGTTGGCGGCGGCATCGTGAATATCCTCCGGGCAGGTGATCGTCACCTGATCGAGATATTGCTCCAGTGTCTCGCGCCCGTGGGGAGTGCGAAGGTCGACAACATTGCTGGCCATTTTGAGCTCTCTCCTCTCAAATCCCTCCGATTCGGGAGCGTAGTCACTTTTCGGCGGGATTCACTCACAATTTACGTAGGGGAATCGCAGGCACCGAGCAGCTAGCGAAAAGGGCACAAGGGAGCTTGGCATAATGGTCTGGAAAGGTTCGAATTTCGGTGTGGCCCTCAAAGAGCTGGCGCGCGCTGTTCCGCCAGATCGCCCGGCAATTGTGCACGGTGAGCGGGTCATCAACTGGCACGAACTCGATGCGCTGACTGACAGAATCGCCGCTGGCCTTGCCGCGCGCGGGCTTAAACCGGGCGACATTGCAGGGCAGATGCTGCGCAATACGCCGGAATACGTTCTCGCCTATTTCGGCTGCATCAAGGCCGGCGTCGTGCCGGTGAATGTGAATTATCATTACAAGGCCCGCGAACTGGCCGATATCTTCAACCGCTTCCGTTTGCGCGCGCTGTTCACCGAAAGCGATTTCGCTGCCACCGCGCACGAAGCCATGCCGCAAGGCAGCCTGACAGTTGATGTCGGCAGCGCGGACTGGGCGGCGCTGTGCGAAACGCCGCTGCCCGCAGGGTTCCCGATCCACGATGATCCCGCAGCCCTGTTCCTGACGGCGACCGGGGGCACCACAGGCATGCCCAAGGCGGTGATGTGGCCGATGGAAGAAGCATGGGGTGCCTTCAGCATTTCGGTGTGGCAGCGCCCGCCGGGCACGCCGCCGCTGATCACACAATCGCTTGCAGAGCAGGTCGCGGAGGCCGCGCGGATCGGTCCGGATCACCCGGCCAGCACATCCCCGCTTCTGCTGCTTTCGCCGCTGATGCACGGGGCCGGTCAATTCAGCGCGATGATCCACCTCTTGAAGGGCGGAACGCTGGCGCTGCTTCCAGCAGAGAAGTTCGATGCCGATCTCGCGCTGGACGAGATCAGGCGGCTGGGTGCGCGCGGGGTGTTCATTGTGGGCGACGCCTTCGCGCTGCCGCTGGCTGACAGGCTTGATGCGCGCGGGGATGGAGCCGAGGTGCTGGCGTCCTTGCGCAGCATCACCTCGTCCGGCGCGGTGTTCTCGCCCGCCGTCAAGCAACGCCTCATCGCGCATCATCCGGGGCTGATGATTGTCGATGCGCTGGGTTCCTCGGAAAGCTCGGGCACGGGAATTGTCATCACCACTGCGCAAGGCTCATCCGGCGGCGGCAAGTTCCAGCCGCTCCCAGGCCGCAAGACCAAGCTGTTCGACGAGAACCTGAAGGAAATCCCGCGAGGGAGCGACGGAATCGGGATCGTTGCGCGCACGGGGCCGCTGCCCTTGGGCTATCTCGGCGAGGATGCAAAGAACGCGCAGACCTTCCCGTTGATCGACGGCCAGCGCTGGCTGATGACGGGCGATCGTGCGCGCTGGGCGGCGGACGGCACGCTCGAATTCATCGGCCGTGACAACATGTGCATCAACACCGGCGGCGAGAAAGTCTTCCCCGAAGAGGTCGAGGCCGTCCTGCAGGATCACCCGGCGGTGAAGGATGTGCGGGTCGTGAGCCTCCCCGATGCGCGCTTCGGCCGCAAGGTGGTGGCGGTGGTGCAGCCGGAAGGCGATGCCGAAGGCTTGCAGGATGCACTTGATGCCTATGCCCGCGCGGGGCTCGCAGGGTACAAGATCCCGCGGCTTTATCTCTTTACGGACCGTTCGCTCCGGCTCAACAATGGCAAGCCCGACTACAAGACAGCGCAAGCGCTGGCGGATGCAGCGGCGGGTTAACGCGACACGCCGCCACCGATCCGGCGGCATTTCAGCGCGATGACCTGCTGCGCCAATTGCGACGGCCGGCCGCCCGCGCGCCGCACTTCCCGCTCGACACAGGCTTGCTCCGGCGATCGGCTATCCACGGTGTCGCCGCGCAACAGACGCTCGAAATCGATGACATCCTGCAAATCCTGCGCCGACAGATCCCCGACTGAGAGATTACCGCTCAAGATCGCTTCATAATTGGCGCGTGCGCGGGCCGGGCGATCATTGACTGCGGCTGGCGGCGGCGAGGCCGCGGGCGGCGGGGCGCGGTTGATGACGGTCGGAGGCGGCGAGGCCTGCGCCGCACTGGTCTGCGCCGTGATCAGCAACGCGCCCGCTGAGATGACCAGCACGGAGACTGACTGGAT
>JBKBMC010000133.1:0-2910 GCA_046296075.1 Erythrobacter sp.
GAAGCTGCCATCGCTTTCGTCAGCCTCAACAACCATCCAATCGCTGTCACCCAGCCGGGCGTTCGAGCCATATTGTTCAATAATCCCGCCATTGATCACAGTCGGATCGATCCCGCCGGTATCAAGCAGGCTGGCGATCATGCTTGTTGTCGTGGTCTTGCCATGGGTGCCCGCCACCGCGACGGTCGACTTCAGACGCATCAACTCGGCGAGCATCTCGGCGCGGCGCACCACCGGGATACGTCCTTCGAGCGCGGCGGCGACTTCGGGATTGGTGCGGCGCACGGCGGTGGAGGTAACGACCACGGCAACACCTTCGACATTCTCCTTGGCGTGGCCGATATGCACGGTGATGCCGCGCGCGCGCAGACGTTCGACACTTGGCCCCTCGGCAATGTCGGAACCTTGCACGGTGTAGCCAAGGTTATGCATCACTTCGGCGATGCCGGACATGCCGATCCCGCCAATCCCGACAAAGTGGATGGTGCCAATATCGGTGCCGACCCCCTTCATGCCGGGATATCCTCCATCAGGTGATCACGCGTTGCCGCCTGTGGGCGGGTGGCGGCCTGTGCGGCTCTGGGAGCGGTCTCGCCAACGCGGATCACGTCCATCAGATCAATCCCGCCCATGCTCTCGACCAGATCGGCGAGATCCTTCGCGGCATCGGGCCGCCCGCAATTGAAAGCGCAATGCGCGGCATTGGCGAGGCTTTGCGGGTTCATCGCCATGGCCTGGATCTGCTTGGCGAGTTCCTTGGGCTGGAAACGCTCCTGCCGGATCATCCGCGCGCCGCCCGCCTTCACCATCTCACGGGTGTTCACCGCCTGATGATCGTCGGTGGCAATGGGCAGCGGCACGAGAATCGCCGGGCGGCCTACCGCGGTCAATTCTGCAATGGTCGATGCACCCGCGCGCCCGATGAACAGATGCGCGCCAGCCAGCCGTTCATGCATATCCTGAAAATAGGTGCCAAGTTCGGCCGGGATGTCATGCGCGGCATAACGCGCCCTGACTGCCTCGAGATCCTCCGGGCGGCATTGCTGGGTGACCTGCAAGCGTTGCCGCAAGGCCGGTGGCAGCATGGCAAGACCATCGGGCACGACCTCCGACAGCACGCGGGCACCTTGCGAACCGCCGGTTACCAGAACCCTGAACAGGCCTTCGCTCGTCAGCGGGGGGAAATCCTGCTCGCGCAGCGCCAACACCCCGGGCCGCACCGGATTGCCGGTGAGGTGAACCTTGCTGCGATATTTCGGCTTGAGACGATCAACCGCGCCATAGGAAGTGGCAATCGCATCGACACGGCCTGCCAGCAACCGGTTTACCCGGCCGAGCACCGCGTTCTGTTCATGGATGATGCTCGGGATGCCCGCCGCCGTCGATGCCAGCAGCGCCGGCAGCGCCGGATACCCGCCAAAGCCGACCACCGCTGTCGGCTCGAAGGTCTCGAACAGCCGCAAGGCCATGCTACGCCCCGCCAGCACGGCGCGCACCCCGCCAATCCAGCCCAGCGGGTTCTTGCCAAACCGGCCCGCCGGGATGACATGCGCAGTGAGATAATCAGGCTTGCCGGGGATCGCCGCGCCGCGTTCATCCGTTACGAGCGCGATATGATGCCCGCGCCTGTGCAGTTCCTCGGCGAGCGCAAAGGCCGGAATCAGGTGCCCGCCGGTGCCGCCCGCAGCCAGCACGAAATGGCGACTGGCCCCATGAGGCGCGGGATGTGCATTGGCGCCGGTCATGGGCGCTCCTCCTTGCTGTCCAACAATCCGCGCAGGCCGCGCCCTTCCTTGGCGAGGAACGGATTGCGCCGGGTTATCGCCAGCAATAGCCCAAGCGTGAAGCACACCGCCAGTGCCGATGATCCGCCATAGCTGATAAGCGGCAAAGTCATGCCCTTCGACGGGAAGAGCTGAAGGTTCACAAGGATGTTGATGAAGGCCTGCCCGCCGAACTGGGTGATCAGGCCTGCCCCTGCCAGCAGGGCAAACAGGTTTTCCTCATCAACCAGCCGCATGAGCGCGCGGAACACGATCGCGAAATAGATCAGCACAATCACCCCGCAGGCGATCAGGCCGAATTCCTCGCCGATCACAGAGAAAATGTAATCCGTGTGCGCTTCGGGCAGGTTCATCTTGCGGATGCCGAGCCACAGGCCGCTACCCGTCCACCCACCAGCCATCAGCGTGCGCTGGGCCAGATCGACCTGATCGAATGCCGTGCCGCCGCCAAGGAAGGAGTCGATGCGGTGGCGCGCGTTATCATAGAGGAAGTAAGCGAGCGTCAGGCCTGCGAAGCCTGCTCCCATCAGCACCCCCATGCGCTGCACTGAAACACCCGCCAGCAGCACCATGACAAACCAGATGCCGGCAAACAGGATGGTATCGCCGAGATTGGGCTGGGCCATCAGCAGCGCGGCAATGACGCCGAGCATGGCCGTGGCAAAGGTGATCACCGGCAAGCCCGGATCGCGCAGCCGCCAACTCAACACCCAGGCGAGAATGATCGCAAACGCAGGCTTCATGAATTCGCTGGGCTGCACAGACATGCCGATTTCGATCCAGCGCCGCGCCCCGTTCTTGACCGGGCCGATGATCGGCACCAGCACCAGCAACACCAGCATCACCGCCCCGACAATGATGCCAAGCCGCCGCGCTTCATCGCGCGAGGCAAAGGAAATCCCGATCATGCCCACAATCCCGGCAAGCTGGAACAGCACGTGGCGCTTCAGGAACATGAATTCATCCAGCCGCACGCTTCGGGTCGAAAGCTGTTCGGCACTCGCGGGAGAGGCTGCCGCCACCGCCACCACGCCCAGCGCCATCAGCAGCAGGATCAGCGCCAGCAAGACCTTGTCGATCTCGCGCCACCAGATACGCAACCCATCGCTCCAGCGGCGCTGGACGG
>JBKBMC010000134.1:0-2908 GCA_046296075.1 Erythrobacter sp.
AAGCGAGCCTCCGGCGCGTGCGCAGGCGCAGGTGCGCCGCGCCTATAGCCAGCTGCGGGCATTCGACCTGTGAGCGCGTCTGATGTGTCGGCGCCTGCCCTTATCGGGCACTTGCGGCGTGCACCGGCCGCGATGGCATTGCCGCTCGGCATCTTCGCGCTGTTCGCGCTGATGGTGCTGCCGATCCCGCCGCTGCTGCTCGACATGTTCTTCGTGCTCAATATCGCGATTTCGGTAGCGGTGCTGATGGTCGCGCTGAATGCGCGCCGCCCGCTTGATTTCTCGTCTTTCCCGTCGGTGCTGCTGTTTGCGACCCTGCTGCGCCTCGCGCTCAACGTTGCCTCAACCCGCGTCGTGCTGGTGGCAGGGCACGAAGGCGGCGCGGCCGCGGGCGAGGTGATCGAGAGCTTCGGGCAGTTTCTCGTTGGCGGGAACTTTGCCGTCGGGCTGTTCGTGTTCTGCATCCTGCTCATCATCAACATGATCGTGATTACCAAAGGCGCAGGGCGCGTTTCCGAAGTCTCAGCGCGCTTCGTGCTTGATGCCTTGCCGGGCAAGCAGATGGCAATTGATGCCGATATCGCCGCAGGGCTCGTCACCGCCGAGGAAGCACGTGAACGCCGCGCGGCAGTGGCAGTCGAGGCTGAATTCTACGGCTCGATGGATGGGGCATCCAAATTCGTGAAGGGCGATGCGCTGGCTGCCCTGCTGATCCTCGCAGTGAATGTCATCGCCGGCTTTGCGCTCGGCATATTGAGCCACGGGCTGACTGCGGCCGAGGCGGGCGCGTTGTATATCACGCTCGCGGTGGGCGATGCGCTCGTGGCGCAGGTTCCTGCACTGCTGCTGTCGATCGCGGCGGCCGCGATTTTTACCCGCGTGGCCGACAAGCGCGATCTGACGGGTCAGATCGCCGGGCAGTTCGCCGATCCGCGCGGTTGGCTGCCGGTGGCGCTGATCCTTGGCGGCATCGGTCTGATACCTGCCATGCCGCAGCTGGTGTTCCTGCCCGGCGCCGCGATTGCTGGGGCGATCTGGTGGCATCTGCGAAGCAGCGCCGCCCAGCCGCTCGCGCCCGAACCTGTATCGGAGGAAACCCCGCCGGATCACATCAGCCTTGCCGATGTCAGCGATGCGACACTGGTGACGCTGGAACTGGGCTTCGGGCTTGTCGGGCTGGTCGATCAGGCCGCTGGTGCGCCGCTCCTTGCGCGGATCACCGGCATCCGCAAGCAATTGTCACGTGATCTCGGCTTTGTGCTGCCGCAGTTCCGGATCAGGGACTCGCTCGATCTGCACGCGCAGGATTACGCCGTGGTGATGGGCGGGGTGGTGATTGCCACAGGTGCGGTGCGGCCCGCGCGTCTGCTCGCGATTGATGCGGGTGAGGTGCGAAGTGGCCATGGGCTGACCGGTGAGGTAACCCATGATCCCAGCTTCGATTGTCCCGCCTTGTGGATTGATCCTGCCCTGCGTGATCATGCTGTGGCCGAAGGGTTTCTCGTGGTCGACCCGGCGACTGTGATTGCCACCCACACCCAGCAGGCGTTACTTGCCGAGGCAGCGCAATTGCTTGGCCCCGAAGAGGTGCGCACGTGGCTCGATGCCCTTAAGGAGCGCGCGCCTGCGCTGGTTGACGCGGTCCATCCCGATCCGCTTTCGCTTGCTGCGTTGACCCGCATCTTGCGCGCTCTGCTTGCCGACGGAATTGGCCTGGTGCACCCTCAGCCCTTGTTCACCAGCCTCGCACTGGCGCTGCAGCGCACGCAGGATTTTGACAGTCTCATTGATTACATCAGGGCAGATCTGGGCGCGCGGCTGGTCGCGCGCATTGCCCAGCCGGGCGAGGCCCTGAAAGTCGTGACGCTGGATGCCGGCCTGGAAGGTGCGATCCTTGGCGGGATGATCGATCCGGCAACCGGTCAGCCGCTGATTGATCCCGATTGCGGATCGATGATCGTGCGCAGCATCACCGACATTATCGCCGCAGAGGGCGGCTCCGTGGCGCTGATCGTGCAGCCACCGGCGCGGCGGGCACTTGCGGCGCTGCTGAGGCAGCGCGTGCGCGGATGTCTCGTCCTTTCGATCAACGAACTCCCACCCAGCCGGGCGGTAGAGGTCGTCGGTGTCATTGGTGCCGAGCCTGCGGCGCTGCCCGTCCCCGCTGCCGAGGCATCGGGGGCATGAAGCAAGATCCGGCAGCCTTGCGTGCCTATCGCGCAGCCTCAGCACACGAGCCCGGCGAGGTCGCTGACCGGGTGCGGCGTTTTCTCCCCCTGGTGCGGCGTATGGCTTGGCATGTCTATGGGGCCGGACGCGACGGCTTCGAGCTGGAGGACCTGATGCAGACGGGCCTGCTCGCGCTCACCGAATGCGCCGCACGGCACAATGGCCCGACCGAGGACGGCTTTGCTGCCTATGCCAAGATCAGGGTGCGCGGCGCGATGGTCGATTGCCTGCGCCGCTCGGCCCATACCTCGCGCGGCGTGCGGCGCCAGCTGGCGCTTTATGAAGAGGCGATGCGCCGCCTGCGCGCCCGACTGAAACGGGCGCCTGACCGCGCCGAGATTGCTTCCGAAATGGGTGTCAGCGATGCAGAATTGCTCGATCTGGAAGCGGCATCAATCACGCTCATGCCGATGGCGGAGGCCTATGATGATACCAGCATGGCCTTTGCCTGCGATGACCCAGACCCTTTCGAGGTGCTGTGTGCGTCCAAGGATCGTGACCTGCTCGTGCGGGCGATGATGAACCTGCCCGAACGGCTGCAACTGGTGCTGCAGCTCTTCTTCGTTGAGGAACTGAACCTCACCGAAATTGCCGCCGTGCTCGAAGTCAGTGTGCCGCGCGTGCACCAGCTGCGCGCCAAGGCGTTGAAGGATCTGAAGGAGCTGCTTGAGGCGGAATT
>JBKBMC010000135.1:0-2744 GCA_046296075.1 Erythrobacter sp.
ATCGCCGACGCTGAGGCGGCCCTGCCGCCAGCCCCATACCGTATAGGCCATTGCGCCCGCCATCAGCAGATTGGTGATGAGCGACTGCGCGATATTGAGCAGCGCCAGCGAGTTTTCGGATTTGACCGCGGCCTCGGCATAGGCTCGCGCTGCGCCCCCATAGCGTTCTTCCTCGCGGTGCTCGGCCCCGAAATATTTGACGGTCTCGAAATTGAGCAGCGAATCAACCGCCCGTTGCAGCGCCCGGCCATCCAGATCATTCATCTCGCGCCGCAGCTTAGCGCGCCAGTCGGTGATCCAGCGCGTGACCGATATATACGCCACCACGGTGACGGCGGTGGCCAGCACCAGCTCGTAGCCGAAATTGATGTAGAAGATCACGCCGACTGCAATGAGCTCGATCGCGGTGGGTGCGAGGTTGAACAGCAGGAAATAGAGCATCATCCCGATGCTCTTGGTGCCGCGTTCTATGATCTTGGTCACTTCGCCGGTGCGGCGGCTGAGGTGAAAGCGCAAGGACAGCTTGTGCAGGCGCCGGAACACATCTTCGGCAAGGTGCAGCGTGGCGAGCTGGCCAACACGTTCGAACGCGATGTTGCGCAGATTGTCGAACACCACGGATGTAAAGCGCCCCAGTGCATAGGCAGCGACCAGCGCCGCTGCGACGATCAGCGCTTGCTCGCCCGCGCTTCCGGCAGGGGCAACCGACATCTGATCCACCGCACCCTTGTACGCGAAGGGCAGGGCAAGCGTTACGCCCTTGCCCGCCAGCACCAGCGCCATGGCTATCACGATGCGGCGGCGCAGCGAGGCATCTTCGCGCGGCCAGAGATAGGGCAGGAACCGCTTGATCGTGGGCCAGCTTTCGATCTGGCGGCGGTCGTCGGCGGTGTGGGTGCTGTCGGGAGGCATAGGCCCCACCATGTGGGCGTGCGCCGCGGTGAGCGCAAGCGGCGTTTCCCGTTTGCTGCTAGAAGGAAACGGGCATGCGCGTTGCCTCGCGCTGGGCGGCTGTTACGTCGCGGGGCAGATCAAACAGGATGCGGCTGTTGGCGAAATCGATCGCAACCCGATCAAACAGGCGCAGGTGCTGCATCCCGAGAGCCAGAACCGGGGTGTCCGACAGGCCCAGTGCGGCGAACACCGGCGAATCGGCAAAGGTCAGCGGAATATTGTTGAGCCGCAGGGCCTCGATTTTCAGCGAACGCACCAGCGCCATATGGCCGACCAGATCGACGCCGTTCACATCGGTAGTGATCACTTCCGCCTCGCGCTTGCGCCGCAGCTTGTCGCGCAAGGCAGGGTTGGCAAGGCTGGCCTGTGCACCGGTATCGATGATGACGGTGGTGGAGATGCCTTCCACCAGCGCATTGGTGATCAGAAGTTGTCCCGATTGCTGGCGTGCGCGCACGATGATTTCGAAACCGTCTCGCTTGCCTCTCTTCGCGCGCATATCCTGCAGGGCAATCGATGGTTCGCGGAAATCGATCAGCACGCGGAAATCCTGCAGGCTATCGAGCCCGATGATCCCGTCGGCACCGATGTTTTCCCGTTCCAGCACCGGGGCGGACAGCCCCTCCACATAGTGTTTGCCGACATCAAGACGCTCGATGGTGACAAGATCTACCGGACGAATGCTCGCCATGCCGAGCAGATTCGCCCGCCCGGCAGGCGGTAGGGCGAGCACGGCGTTGATCTCGCGCGCTACGGCCGTCGCCTGGCTCCCGGTGTCGATCATGAAGTTGAACGGGCCTTGGCCGTCGATCATAACCGGAAGAGTAAGGCGGCGGTCGCGCTGCTCCTGTAAGGCAAGCACATCGGTAAGAGGATCCGACAGCACTGGTGCAATCGCTTCGGCCTGGCGCATCGCGCCAGCATTGGAGCCGGGCTCATGACCATAGGCAATGCTTCCCGCTGAAAGGTTGAGTGCCATACCTATATACGCAAGGTGCTGTGCTCGCATCCGTCTCATCCCATGGGCTCCGCGATTCCTCCCCTTGCCGGGTGTGATCCATTCGCGGGCGAGAGCAACGTATCACAAGCCCGCGACCAGCACCTATTGCAAACGACACACGTTTGGCATGAGCTTCACGGAATCGGGTCGCTGCCATGCGAGAGGCCGGCAAAGACAGCTGCAAACGACGATTCACCGGCAAATTTGGTCCATAAGTCGGGGATCCACCGCCTCACAACAGGCCCGGCTGCCTTGTCCGGGCGCTGCGCGATGTCTCGCTTCCCTGCGCAACACCCTGATTTTCAGCCTAATTGTCCTTTTTTGAAATAAAATTGCAAAAAGCCGTTGACCGAATCTGAGGCCACACATATATGCCCCTCACCGACGCGGCGCTGACGGCTTCCACCGACACCGCATCGCTCGGTCGCCAACAAATTCGGATAGCCGGTCCCCCGGTGTAAATCGGGGAAACCATCGCTGTCCGCTATTACTGTCTGGCGGTTCTTTGACATTGTTGGTTTTTGATGAAGGGACATGTGGGCGACGGCGCCTGGTCCGGGGGTTTTAAGGCTCCGGATACCAGTAACCAAGCCGATTGCCACATCCGTTTCGGGCTCCACGCCTGATCGGATGATAAGCATGTTCATTCGTATCCATTACGTTTGACAGTGCAGGTATCGGCTCCTTGAAGCTCATGCCAGTCTGGCGGATGGGGTTTTCCCCATGCCTGATTGGTGTGTGACACAAACTTGAGAGTTTGATCCTGGCTCAGAACGAACGCTGGCGGCAT
>JBKBMC010000136.1:0-2660 GCA_046296075.1 Erythrobacter sp.
TGCGCGATCCCGAACAGCGGGCGTTCGTGCGCTTCCGCCTGCGCGCTGACGGTACGCTGACACCGCTCGATATCGTGCTGCGCCCCGAACAGGCGGCGGCGCAATAGCCGCCGCCTGCCGGGAGCCTGGCGCGCTCAGAACCGGGCGCTCGCCTGAATGCCGAAGAAGCGCGGCTCGCCCGGAATGAAGGTGGGGATGGTGAAGGCCCCGCCGGTATTGCCCGCATCCAGCAGGAAGTCCTGATCGAAGGCATTGCGGATGAAGGCGGCGACTTCATACTTGTTATTCGCAAGGCTCACCCCGGCGCGCGCGTTGACGAGCGTGACAGGGCCTTGCGCGATCAGCGGATTATTGGGCACCTCGAAGAAGATGCGGGTGCGGTGGGTGATGCTGGGGGTGGCAAAGAACCGCGCCCCGCCGCCGAGATCGGCATTGATGGTGAACCCGCCCGAGGCCTGGAATTCCGGCTGCAAGCGGAAGCGCGCCCCCGAAAAGGCCGGCGAGAAAGCCCCGTCCCGATCGATCCCGCCTTCGATATAACCAAAATTGCCGAACAGCTGGAGCCAATCAGTCGCCCGCACGAACAGCTCGGCCTCGACGCCGAGATTGCTCGCGCTGCCCGCGCTGGCGGTGATGAAGGCGCCCGTCGGATTGCCCTGCGCGTCGGTTTGGGCAATCGACACCTGGAACTTGTCATAGGCCTGGTAATAGACGCCCAGCGTCCCCGAGAAGGCGCCGGACGCGAACTTGGCGCCGCCTTCGTAGTTCCACACCACTTCCTCATCGACATCGACGCGGTTGGGCACCGGATTGCCGCCCGCATCACGCCGTGCGTTGAGTTGCACCACCGGCGAACGGCGGCCCTTCGAAATCGTGGCATAGAGATTGAGATCATTATTCACGCGGTAGAGCGCGTTGAAACGCGGCAGCACGGCGAAGAATGTGTCGCTCGCGGTGAAGGTCTGGCCGCGCGTGTCGATCTGTCCGGGGATGAGCGGGGCACCGCTCAACACGCTGTTCGGCACATTCGCGAAGAAACCCGAGCGGCGATATTCGTGCATCAATCGCACGCCTGCGGTGAGTTCCAGCGATTCGGTGGGCAGATAGGTGACATCAGCGAACACCGAATAGGCTTCGTTGCGCCCCTGATTTTCGAACACCGAGCTGTAAGCAAAGGGCGCGAGCCCCAGGCTTGGCACGCTGCCATCGGGCGCAACGCAGGGCGTGGCGCCGAACGGGCGACCTGCCGGCGGAATGCCGAACAGCGTGGTGAGACACTGCAGGAAGACGCCTTCTTCGGTGGCGAAAGGCACGTTCTGGCGGCCGTCTTCGATAAAGACGTTCCACCCCGCGTTGGCGCGCAAGCGGCCGCCCGAATAGGTAAAGCGTCCCTCGTGGTTGATCTGCCAGCCGTCGGCCAGTTCCGTGAATTCAAGGAACGGCGCGGCGGTGCCATCGGCATCGAACACCTCGCGGCTGTCAAAGCGGCGGTAGCCGTTGACGGTGGTGAAGGTCCAATTATCCGAGATCTGATATTCGGCTGTCAGGTTCAAATCATAGACATCGCGCACCAGCCCGAGCTGATCATCGCCGAGCACCGCAGCAGCAGCAGGATTCCCGCCGAGATTGGCGCGGCCGGTGAAGGCATTGGCCGGGCCGCCGGGCGCACCGGCAAAGCCGGGGAAACGGGCCGAAATGAAGGGCGTGCCCCCGTTGCGCTGGCGATCATAGGTGCCGATCAGGTCGAAAGTCAGATCCGGGGTGGGGGTGTA
This sequence comes from Erythrobacter sp., assembly GCA_046296075.1. Taxonomy (GTDB): domain Bacteria; phylum Pseudomonadota; class Alphaproteobacteria; order Sphingomonadales; family Sphingomonadaceae; genus Erythrobacter. The sequence goes on from JBKBMC010000136.1 coordinate 1,773, forward strand.
GCGCAGCGAGGCGCGCACACCCAGTTGATCCTGTTCGTAAAGGTCGCGGCGCTGGGCAGGGTTGATGTTTTCGACATAACCATCACGGGTGCGCCATTCGAAGGCGAGACGCGCAGCGAATATGTCCGAGCCGCCATTGAGGAATCCGCCCAGCAAAGTCTGGTTGAAATTGCCGAAGCCGGCAGTCACCTGCCCTTCGAAACCCGGCTTGGGCCGGGCCGAGACCATGCTGATCGCACCCACCGCCGAAGCCGTGCCGAACAAGGTTGCCTGCGGCCCCTTGATCACCTCGATGCGCTCCAGATCGTAAATCGCCTGATAGGACCCGCGCGAGCGCGAGATATCAACGCCGTTGTAATAGAGCGTGACGCGCGGGCCCTGCTGGGCCGAGCCGCTGTCCGAGGTGATCCCGCGGATCACGATGCCGGGGTTGTTGGCGCTCTGCTCCTGCACCAGCAGGCCGGGGATGTAATAGGAAAGCTCATCAAGATCGGTAACGCCGAGTTCTTCGATCCGCTTGCCGGTGACCGCGCTGATCGTGATCGGCACATCCTTGAGCAATTCGGCACGCTTCTGCGCGGTGACGACAATCTGGTTGCCGAAATCGGGCTGGCCGCCGGTCTCAGCGCTGTCCTGCGCGAGCACAGCCTGCGGGGCGAGAATGAGCGAGGTGGCAAGCGCGGCGTAGGATACGCGCGCGAAGTGGTTGCGGAACATCTCTGGGCTTCCCTGTTGCTTGGAGAGAGGCCATGGCGCTTGACACCACAGCGTGACGCTATCACGACCACGCAATTAAGTTTCAATGACGAACGTATTTCAGATTGAAGACGTTGCCGCCCTGCATCAGCAAGGCAGCCGGGTTACAGCGGGTTGCCATCCCGATCGCGG
>JBKBMC010000137.1:0-2544 GCA_046296075.1 Erythrobacter sp.
TGCGGTTCAATTTCAAGGACGGCAAGTGGGTCAGCACGCCGGTGGCCCTCCCCGACAATGCGACGCTGGGGATCGCCGCTTCGTCGAACGAGACCGACCAGATCATGTACACCGTGAGCGGCTTCCTTGAACCGACCACGCTGTATTACGCCGATGGCTCGGGCGCGCCGGGCGTACTCAAGACCTCGCCAGCCTATTTCGATCCTGCCGGGATGGAGGTCGAACAGCATGAGGCGATCAGCAAGGACGGAACGAAGATTCCGTATTTCCTCGTCAAGCCAAAGGGCATGACAGTGAATGGCACCACACCCATCCTGATGACCGGCTATGGCGGTTTTCAGGTACCGCGCCTGCCCGCCTATCTCGGCACCACGGGCAAGCTGTGGCTGGAGCGTGGCGGCGCCTATGTGCTGGCCAATATGCGCGGCGGCGGCGAATTCGGTCCCAACTGGCACCAGACCGCAATCCGCGAGAACAAGCAGCGCACCTGGGATGATTTCATCGCGGTGGGCGATGATCTGGTGAAGCGCGGGTTCACATCGCCCAAGCACCTCGGCATTCAGGGCGGCAGCCAAGGCGGGCTACTTGTCGGGACCGCTTTCACCCAGCGGCCCGATCTGTTTGGCGCGGCCATCGTCCAGATTCCGCTGTTTGATATGCTGCGTTATCACCTGATCGGGCGCGGGGCTTCGTGGATCGGCGAATATGGCAACCCGCGCATTCCCGAACAGCGCGCGTGGATCGAGGGATATTCGCCGTACCAGAAGATCGTGGCGGGTGTGGATTATCCCGAACCCTTCCTGTGGGCATCGACTGCCGATGATCGCACGCACCCGGCGCACGCCCGTAAGGGAGCCGCGCGCCTGAAGGAGCTGGGCCAGCCCTATTACTACTTCGAGGACACCACCGGCGGCCATTCGGGCGGAGTCGATAATGACCAGCGCGCCAAGCTGCAGGCGCTGCAATTCATCTATCTTATGCAGCGCCTGATGGACGCAAAGTAGAACGGCATGGGCCGGTAAACGGGCCCGCGAGGCGCCAGGCAAAGGGACGGCTCCGTACACGGGGTCGTCCCTTTCGCGTTAGTCAGTCTGGCAAACGCAACTACCTGTAAAATAAGCCGACACTCTTCGCTCGGTTCGTCGCAGATCCGGCACGAAAGACGTCGTGAAGCGCAATTTAACCACGTACCGAAGCCCCTCGTTAAGCCTGCTGGTCAATATTCGTCGCATCGAGGGCGATGAAACCGAGCAATGAGGAGCCAACCCATGGCATATCCCAGAGACATTTCGATTGCCGAAGCGATCAAACGCTATCGCTTGCCGCAGACCCACCGGGTCCACTGGTCGAAAGCGCGCAAGGATGATGTGGTACGAGCCGTGCGCGAGCAGGCGATCAGCTTTGAAGAAGCGCGCAGCCGTTACCTGCTGAGCCGCAGCGAGTTCGACGAATGGGAGCGCGATTTCATTGCCGCAGGCGGCAATGTCGCGAAGATGCAGGACGCCTGAGCCAGCAATTTTCGTATCGCTCGGGCCGAACCCCGGCCCCGACCTTCCGGCGCAATGCGCTAGCGGGTCGGCGCGTCGAAATCGGCCGGCTTGTTGGCCACCCAGGCGACGAACTTCGCGACCGCCGGATGCGCACGGATCGCGAAAGGTTCATCCCCGATACGTGCCAATTCATTGTTCGTGAAATTGGCATGGATCGTCTTGTGGCAGATCGGATGCACGGCGACCTTCACCTTGCCCTTCTTCGATTTGGGCACCGGGTGATGCCACTGGACGATATCACCGAGCGGGCGTTCGCATAGCCAGCAGCTGAGGGAGACTATTTCCTCGCTCACTTCTTTTCGGTCGCCTTCTTCTTTTTCATCGCATCGTGGAAGCGATCGGCCCAGCCGGGCTTCACCAATTGTTCGGCGCGCACCATGCGCAGCTCTCCCGGTGCGACATCGCGGCTGACGGTTGATCCTGCCGCGACGATCGCATCCGCACCAATGCTGACAGGCGCAACCAGCGCGGAGTTCGAACCAATAAAGGCACGCTCGCCAATCACGGTACGGTACTTGAAGTAGCCATCATAATTGCAGGTGATCGTGCCTGCGCCAATATTCGCCCCTGCACCGATCGTGGCATCGCCTAGATAGGTCAGGTGGCTTGCCTTGGCGCCCGCGTGGAGCACGGCGTTCTTCACCTCGACGAAATTGCCGACGAAGCTGCCTTCCTCCAACACGGTGCCGGGGCGCAGGCGTGCAAATGGGCCAACCTTGACGCCGCTGGCCAAAGTCGCACCCTCAATATGGGAATAGGCGCGGATCGTCACCTTGTCGGCGACGGTTACGCCGGGGCCGAAGAAGACATGGGGTTCGATAGTCACATCACGGCCCAGCATCGTGTCGTGACTGAAGAACACGGTTTCGGGCGCTTGCAGACTGGCCCCTTCGTCCATAGCGCGAAGACGACGCGCTGCCTGCCAGCGCGCCTCGACCGCCGCGAGTTCAGCGCGTGAATTGACGCCCGCGACTTCATCAGCAGCGGTTTCGAT
>JBKBMC010000138.1:0-2339 GCA_046296075.1 Erythrobacter sp.
GACGATAACATCGGTATGGGCCGAGGAATGGCGCGCGATGTGAGCAAGCGCTTCATCCAGCCCGTCGACAATCGCTACCGAAAGAATCGTATCAAGATATTCGGTGTCCCAGTCATTGGCACTCGCCGGGATAACGCGAGCGTCGAGGGCGCGCGTGCGTTCGTCACCACGCACCTCGCAGCCCGCCTCGATCAAGGCGGTGACAAGCGGGGCGGCATCGGGGAATGCCGCATCGATCAGCAGCGTTTCCATCGCCCCGCAAATGCCGGTGCGGCGCAGCTTGGCATTGAGCGCGATGGCAAGCGCCATCTCCGGGTCCGCAGCGGCATGCACATAGGTGTGGCAGATCCCATCCAAATGCGCGAGCACCGGAACGCGGGCATCGGCCTGCACGCGGGCGACCAGACCCTTGCCGCCGCGCGGCACGATCATGTCAATCAGACCCGCAGCGGTCAGCATCGCGCCGACGGCCGCACGATCCTGTGTCGGGATAAGCTGCATGGCATCCGCAGGCACACCGCCTTCGGCAAGGCCCGCAACCAGCGCGGTATGGATTGCGCGGTTGGAATGCACCGCCTCGCTCCCGCCGCGCAGCAGCGCTGCGTTGCCTGCCCGCACGCACAACGCAGCGGCATCCGCCGTCACATTCGGGCGGCTTTCATAGATGATCCCGATGGTCCCGATGGGGACGCGGATACGCTGCAAGCGGAGGCCATTGGGCCGCTCCGACTGATCGATTATCTGGCCGACCGGATCGGGCAGATCCGCCACAGCGGCAACCCCGGCTGCAATGCCTTCCAGTCGCGCTTCATCAAGCGCCAAGCGGTCAAGCATCGCGTCGGAAAGCCCGTTGGCCTTGCCTGCCGCAAGATCCTTTGCGTTCGCAGCGATAACTTCCAGGGCCGCGGCGCGCAGATGTGCCGCCGCGCCGTGAAGCGCAGCGGCGCGCGCATCGCTCGACATGCCGGCCAGCACGGCTTGAGCGCGACGGGCACGGCGGGCGCAATCGGCGACCAGTTCGACAGGATCGGTAGCGGTGAAAGAAGCGGGAACGGTGCTCATGACCGGTATTCTTAGCAGGCCTTGGGCATGCTGTCAGGCATTGCCGACAGCGCTGATTCGCAAAACACAAAGCATTATCAGAGCTTTGAATTTGCTACGAAACATGCTTCAAATCATGGTGTTCAACGGTTCGTCGTATTTCGCCGTCGTTTCGGCCCATGCCGGAAGACTCGATTCGCATCCAGCGTCCAGCGCTGCTACCGACCCCGCCGGGCACATCGTTACAAGCAAAAGACTCGGGGCCGCAGTGTCAGATCCAATCACCGCACGTTCGTGGCAGGCTCGCCTCAACGCGTGGTTTCCAGATCGCGAATTTTTCATGCGTTCGCATGGTGAAGTCCGCTTTATCAAGCTGTCGTCACGCTTGCAAAAACGTGTCGCCGGGGGCGCTGTGGCCTTGTTGGTGGTGTGGCTGCTTGCGCTTGCGGTGATGGGGTGGAACACTTGGCGGGCCGAAGCGAGTCTCGCCTCCTTCGCCGATGAAAAGGCCCGAGTCGCAACGGCCAGCGAACGGTTGAAAGCCTATTCGGGCGATATTGATCGCGTCGTCGCCGATCTCGACGCCCAGCAAAAATTCCTCGAACAGATGACGCAGATGCTCCCCGAGGACATCATCGCTGACGAACCCGATGCCGGCGTCACTGATTCGCGAGCCGAAACCACTGAAACAATCCGCAAGGTGAGCGCGATATTCCCCGAAGCGCGCGGCCTTGCCGAGCTTGAAGCACGCCAGATCGCGCTCGCTGAAAAGCTTACCCGGTTTGCCAATGCCCGCGCCCGCCGTGCCGAGGCCGCGATCCGCAAACTCAACCTCGATCCGCGCCTCATGACCCGCGAAACGCGCGAGGCGATGGGTGGCCCGTTCGAAGCGCTCACAGGAGCACGCGCCACTGATTCGCTCGATCCGCGTTTTGAAAAGCTCGGCTTCAGTCTTGCGCGCATGGCAGTGCTGGAGCGTGCGCTTGAAGGTATTCCGCAAGTTGTGCCCGCCACCATTGCCAGCATCACATCGGGCTTCGGCTATCGCCGCGATCCGTTCAACGGGCGCGGCGCGATGCATGCCGGGCTTGATTTCAAGGGTGCGATGGGCTCGCCTATCTACGCGGCCGCCATGGGTAAGGTCAGCTTTGTCGGCTGGAAATCGGGCTACGGCAAAACTGTCGAGGTGACTCACGGCAATGGCATCATGACCCGCTATGCCCACCTCTCCCGCTTCGATGTGAAGCCCGGTCAGGCAGTTGAAGCCGGCGATCGCATTGCCGGCATGGGCAGCACCG
>JBKBMC010000139.1:0-2295 GCA_046296075.1 Erythrobacter sp.
TTGCCGATGAACGGCCCCATGCGATTGGCACCGCAAGTTGCTGCTGCTGGATCGGTGGCTGTGCCGGGGATGAAAGGGCCGGGCGCGGCGCCGGGCAAAGGCTGAGCGATGCGCGGGGCGGCGGTGGCAGCCGCCGAGGGGGCAGGTGTCGGCGTGTTCGCCGCAATGCGTTGTGCAAAGGCATCGGCTTCCGCCGCAGGATCGGCCGGCGCGGGTTCGCTGCTGCAAGCCGCGAGCGCCAGCGTGGCGCCGAGAATGAGCGGAATGTGCACGATTCGTGTCATGATTGGCCTCTGATAGTGCTCCCCTGCACAAGCGCGCCAATTCTTGCACGATTATGACAGGCCGCGATTATCTCATGCGCAGCCGATCACGCGTCAGCTGATCGACTTGCGTCACGCCCATAAGCCGCATCCCGCGTTCGATCTCGTCCTTGAGGATGCCGAGTGCGCGTTCGACGCCTTCTTGCCCGGCTGCCGCCAGCGCATAAAGGTAAAGCCGCCCGCCCGAAGCCGCCGTCGCTCCCGAACACAGCGCCTTGAGCACATGGGTTCCGCGCCGGATGCCGCCATCGCAGATGATCTCGATTTGCCCGCCTACAGCATCGACGATTTCGGGAAGCTGATCAAACGGTGCGCGGCTGCCGTCAAGCTGCCTGCCGCCATGGTTCGAGATCATGATCGCATCCGCTCCGATTGCGACCGCGCGGCGCGCATCAGCGGCGCTCATCACACCTTTGAGCACGAAAGTCCCGCCCCATTGCTCTCGGATTCGAGCGGCGGTGTCCCAGTCCATCGACGTGTCGAGCATGGTGTTGAAATATTCCGCGATGCTCACCGCCTTGCCGGTGCCTTCCGACACATGGGTATCGAGATTGGGCAGCCGGAATTTTTCGCGAAGCACGTAATCCAGCGTCCAGCACGGGCGCGTGGCATAGCTCCAGATGCTGGCGGGCGTGAAGCGCGGCGGGGTGGTGAAGCCGCTCCGCAGGCACCGTTCACGCTTGCCCGAAACGATGGTGTCGACCGTTAACGCCAGCGCATCAAACCGCGCCGCCTGACACCGCTCGATCATGTGGGTGTTAAGCCCCTTGTCCTTGTGGACATAGAGCTGGAACAGCTTGGGGCCGGAGGTGAGCGCGGCGATTTCTTCGATGCTGCGCGTCGCGAGACTCGAAATCCCGAACCACAGCCCGAATTTTTCGGCTGCCCGCGCCACCGCGGTTTCGCCCTGCCAGTGAAACGCGCGCTGCACGGCGGTGGGCGACAGCATCAGCGGGAGGGCTGATTTGCGCCCGAGAATGGTGCAGGAGGTGTCGATGGTTTCGACGCCCGCGAGCACATCGGGCACCAGATCGACGCTGGCATAGGCAGCCGTATTACGCGCCTTGGTCAGCTCGTCATCGGCCGCACCATCAATGTAATCGAACACGGGGAAGGGCAGGCGCGCTTTCGCCAGCGCGCGAAAATCATCGATATTGTGGCAATCGGACAGGCGCATCGTGGCGACACGCCTGCCCGATCGGATTGATCAAGTCGAGAGCGCTTTTACTGCTTCTCGAAGGCCACGCTGATATCGAGTTCCACGTCATCGCTGACGAACGGAATGCCGTAGTTCACGCCGAAATCCGAACGCTTGATTTCGGTCTCGGCTTCAAAGCCCACGGTTTCCTTCTTGTTGAAGGGGTTGATCCCCGCACCGGTGAATTCGGCCTCGAAGGTGACTTCCTTGGTCACGCCGTTCAGCGTCAGATTGCCGGTGATGTTCGCGGTTGTCTCGCTGGTCGGCTCGACCTTGGTCGAGACAAAGCGGGCGGGCGCCGGGGCGGGGCCGAAGAAATCGGGCGCTGCGCCATCCTTGCCCGCGCGAAGAAGGTGTTCGGTCAGGCCCTTGCTCGCAGTGGTGACGCTGGCGACGGGGATCGTCACATCAACCTTGGCCGCAGCGAGATTGGCTGGATCAAGCACCAGCGTGCCCGCCACATCCCCGAACAGGCCGTAGTAATCATTGAAGCCGAAATGATTGACTTCAAAAGCAATCAGCGAATGCGCCGGATCAGCGGCATAGCTGCCCGCGGTGACGCGTGCCGGATCGGGCGCGCCGGGGATCTCCGCTGCCGCTTGCGCGAACAGGGCAGGGCCTGCCAGCAGCGCGCCGCCGGTTGCGAGGATCGTGGCGAAGGCAGCGGCGGCAAAGGTGGTGGTTTTCATCGGGGGTTGGTCCTCCTGTTTGATACAGCACACCAACCCTCGATCCTTACCTCTGGTTCCGCAACTTACCGCGTCAGTTCTTCGC
>JBKBMC010000140.1:0-2185 GCA_046296075.1 Erythrobacter sp.
GCCGCCGCGCGCGAGGCTTCGCAGCCTTTGCGTACCAAGACGGGCGGTTCGACCTTCAAGAACCCGGAAGGGCACAAGGCGTGGGAACTCGTTGATGCGGCAGGCTGCCGGGGGATGACTTTGGGCGGCGCGCAGGTGAGCGAGAAGCACACCAATTTCCTGATCAACACGGGCAGCGCCACCAGCGCCGATATTGAAGGGCTGGGAGAGTTGGTGCGCCAGAAAGTCTATGAACATTCCGGCATCACGCTCGAATGGGAAATCCAGCGGGTGGGGCGGCCGTGAGCGCTGATATCCCCCTCCACGTTGCCGTCCTCATGGGCGGCTGGGCGAGCGAGCGGCCTGTCTCGCTGATGAGCGGGAACGGCGTGGCCGATGCGCTGGAGGCGCAGGGCTTTCGCGTGACGCGCATCGACATGGGCCGCGATGTCGCGCTGCGTCTGCACGAAGCCAAGCCCGATGTGGTGTTCAACGCTCTTCATGGCGTGCCGGGCGAGGATGGCAGCGTGCAAGGGCTGCTCGATCTGATGGGGCTGGCCTACACGCATTCTGGCCTTGCCACCTCGGTGATCGCGATTGACAAGCAGCTGACCAAGCAGGCGCTGGTGCCCCACGGTATCCCGATGCCGGGCGGACGGATCGTGACGCGCGAGGAGCTTTTCGCAGGCGATCCCTTGCCGCGCCCCTATGTGCTCAAGCCCGTCAACGAAGGCTCGTCGGTCGGAGTGGCGATTGTTACCGCCGATAGCAACGTGGGAAATCCGATCAGCCCGCAGGCTACCGGCCCGTGGCAGGAATTTGCCGAACTTCTCGCCGAGCCTTTCATCAAGGGACGCGAACTCACTGCCGCCGTGCTGGATGGCCCGGATGGGCCGCGCGCACTGGGTGTGACCGAACTCGTCATCGACAACGGCTTCTACGATTACGAGCACAAATATACCGAAGGGCGCACGGTCCATATCTGCCCGGCGCAGATCCCGGCCGAGATCACCGCCCTGTGCGAGCAATACGCGATCCGCGCGCATCAGGTGCTCGGCTGCCACGGTACCAGCCGCACCGATTTCCGCTGGGATGATGAACTGGGCGCTGATGGCCTGTTCGTGCTTGAAACCAATACCCAGCCGGGGATGACCCCGCTCAGCCTCGTGCCCGAACAGGCCGCGCATGTCGGCATCAGCTATGGCGAACTGGTCGAGATGCTGGTGCGCGAAGCGCTGCGGGTCCACGCCCTGAAGGCCAGCAAGGGAGGCCGCGATGGCGCAGATCAAGCGTAGCGGAACCCGAGGCGTACGCCGCGCAGTGCGTGCCGAGAGCCGCGCGGTGACGGCAAGGCGCGCGCGCGGCCAGGCGAGCGGTCTGATCGATGGGGCAATGGGTCTGCTGCCCTTTACCGAAGAACAATGGAGCCGCATCTGGCTTACCCTCATCATCGGCGGCGGGGTGGCTCTCGCGGTGGTGATCGCGAGTTTCGCCGGTGTGCCTGCCTTGGCCGAAGCGCAAATGGCTCGCGTCGCGGCGGATGCGGGGTTCGCCGTGCGCCATGTCAAGGTGAGCGGCACCAACCGGATGGACGAGCGCGAAGTCTATGCGCTCGCGCTGGCTGAACGCAGCCGTGCCATGCCCGAAGTCGATATTGCCGCACTGCGCACCCAATTGCTCGCGCTGCCGTGGGTGCTCGATGCGCGGGTATCGCGTCAGCTGCCCGATACGCTGGCCATCGACATTGTCGAACGTACCCCGCATGCAGTGCTGCAGAAGCCTGACCGTCTGATGCTGATTGACCGTGCGGGCGTCGAGCTTGCCCCTATCGATCCTGCCAAGGCCAAGGGGATGCTGCGTATTTCAGGGCCCGGTTCGGCTATGCAGGTCGCGCGGCTCGAACAATTGCTTGCTACCGCGCCCGCCTTGCAGCCGCAGGTCAAGGCGGCCGAATGGGTCGGCAATCGCCGCTGGAACCTCACATTCCAGACCGATCAGATATTGGCCTTGCCCGAAGGCGATGTCGAAGCGGCGACGGCGCTGGTGCAGTTCGCGCGGCTGGACGGGCAGAACCGGCTGATCGGCGGCAAGGTCGCAGCGTTTGACATGCGCACCCCGCCGCGCATCTACATGCGTGTCCCCGGGCAAAGCGAACGGGCCAAGGCGCTGGCCAATCTTGAGAAAGGGAGCAGTCAGTGATGGCGTC
>JBKBMC010000141.1:0-2092 GCA_046296075.1 Erythrobacter sp.
GGGAGGAGGCCTTCGCATGAGCACAATCGAGGCACCGCCTACGGTGCCGCCACCGCCCGCGCCGCCCGCGCGGGTGGCGAATGATCTGGCCTTGCGCGATCTGGTCGCGGTTCTGGGCGCGGGCTGGCGCGATTTCTGCGCAATGCCGCAATACGGGCTCTTTTTCGGCGGGGTTTATGTGCTGACCGGCCTTGCGATCGGCTATATCGCGCTCACCGGCGGCGAATTGGCGTGGCTGATCCCGGCGATTGCAGGCTTCCCGCTGGTTGCGCCATTCGTCGCTGTTGGCCTTTATGAAGCAAGCCGCCGCCGCGAAGCGGGCGAAGCGCTGAACTGGCGCGGCGTGCTTGGCGCGCTCAAGGGGCATGGCGACGACCAGATCCTCTCGATGGGGGTGATCGTGTTCGTGGCATTTTCGTTCTGGATGATCGTGGCGCATGCGATCTTTGCAATTTTCATGGCGGAAAGCGGCGTGGGCGGGGAAAGCCTTGCCGCGCTGCTTACCCCCTCGGGCCTTGCCATGTTGACAGTCGGCAGTGCGGTAGGCGGCGTGATGGCGCTGGGCTTTTATGCGATGACAGTGATCAGCCTGCCGATGCTGGTGGATCGCAAGATTGATTTTCTCACCGCGATCATCGCCAGTTTCAAGGTGATGCGCGGTAATCTGGCGATGATGCTGGTATGGGCGACGGTGATCGCTGCGCTGCTGTTTGTGGCGATGCTGCCGGCATTTCTCGGGCTGCTTGTCGTGCTCCCCGTGCTGGGACACGCGACCTGGCACCTCTACCGCCGCGCAGTGACCTGAAGACACCAAAAACGGAGAGTGATGTGACCACTGCCAATCGCCATAAGGAAGCGATCCTCGAACCTGATCTGCCGATTATCGACCCGCATCACCACCTGTGGGACTTGCGCCCGCTGCTCGGGATGTTCCCGGAACCGCGCCACCCTTTCATTGAATCGCTGGTGGATGCGGCTTATTACACCTTCGATCAGTTCCATGCCGATGCCACCAGCGGCCACAAAATCATTGCTTCGGTCTTTGTCGAATGCGGCGCATTCTACAACGGCGCGCTGGGAGAGGCATTGAAGCCAGTGGGCGAAGTCGAATTCGTCAATGGCGTTGCGGCGCAAGGAGCCAGCGGGATTTATGGCGCATTTCGCCCCTGCGCAGGGATCGTCGGGCATGCCGACTTGTCGCTGGGCGCAGAGGCGGGCGCGGTGCTCGATGCGCTGGCCGCGGCCTCGCCCCGGTTTCGCGGCATCCGCCATCAGGGCGCGCGGCTTGCCGATGGTGAGGCCTATCCGCCTGCGCTGATGGCGCCCGAAGGCCTGTTCGCCAGCAGCGCGTTCCGCGAAGGCTTTGCCGAACTGGGCAAACGCGGAATGACATTCGATGTATGGGTGTTCGAACCGCAACTGGGCGAAGCTCTGGACCTTGCCCGCGCTTTCCCCGACCAGCCGATCTGTCTTGACCATTGCGGTGGGCCGCTCGGCCTCGGCAGCTATCGCGGCACCCATGCCGAGCGGTTCGAAGGCTGGGCTAAGGCTATCCGCGACCTCGCCGAATGCCCCAATGTGGTGGTCAAGCTGGGCGGGCTGGGCATGGCGCAGGTGCAGCTGCCCGATCGCGGGCCGGCCGCCGGGGTTGGTTCGGAGGAACTGGCAGGGCTGTGGCGCCCCTATATCGAGACCTGCATCGAGGCCTTTGGGCCTGCCCGCGCGATGTTTGAAAGCAATTACCCGCCCGATCGGTATGGCGCGGATTATGCGGTGCTGTGGAATGCCTTCAAGCGCATCACCCGGTCGGCCAGCGCCGAGGAGAAAGCGGCGCTTTATTCAGGCACGGCGGCGCGGTTTTACGGGCTGGAGGAATTGCTGGGCTAAACCTCACCAAAAACGCGCTTGGCACGCCGGGAACGCGCGCTAGAGATGGCGGTTGAAGCCGATAAGTCCCAAGGAGAAACCGATGCCCCTGCCCGCCCCCTTTGATCGCCTGCGCCTGCCGCTGATCGGCTCGCCCCTGTTCATCGTCTCGGGGCCGGAACTCGTGATCGCGCAGTGCAAGGCGGGGATCATCGGCAGCTTCCCG
>JBKBMC010000142.1:0-1861 GCA_046296075.1 Erythrobacter sp.
CGGCCCGCGTAATTCTCGCGGTTGAAGGTGCCGATGCCGCCCGCCAACGTGTTGTTCGATCCGGTCAGATCGGCGCTACCACCGATCGTGTCCGGAAGCTGCGGATTGATCGCGCCAAGCGCGATTTCCGAGGCCTTGCGTGTCGCGATCTTCTGCGGGCTCGCGATCAACCCGGCGATGTGCGCATCAAGGCTGAAATCGGCCGGGAGATCGCCCGCCATGCGGCGCACAAACTCGCCCTTGTGAGGAGAGGCATCCAGCCGCGCGGCCCAAGCCTTGTGCTCGTCCGCACCGCGCGCACCGGCAGCGCGCCAATCGGCAAGGATCGCATCAGGAATCACGAACGGCTCATGCGCCCAGCCCAGTTCCGCACGCGCGGCGGTGACTTCGGCGGCGCCCAGCGGCGAGCCGTGCGTGGCACTGGTGCCCTGTTTGTTGGGCGCGCCCTTGCCGATCAGCGTGCGGCAGGCAATCAGCGACGGGCGCGGATCGGCCTTGGCCTCGGCAATAGCCCGTTCGATATCGGCAAAGTCATGCCCATCGCAGGCCGTGACGTGCCAGCCGGTCGCGGCATAGCGTGCGGCGACATCCTCGCTGGTGGAAAGATCGGTCGCCCCGTCGATGGTGATGCGATTATCGTCCCACAGCACATTGAGCCGCCCGAGGCCGAGGTGCCCGGCAAGGCCGATCGCCTCGTGGTTGATGCCTTCCATCAGGCAGCCATCACCCGCAATCACCCAGGTGTGGTGATCGACCAGCGCGTCCCCATACACGGCGTTGAGATGGCGCTCGGCCATCGCCATGCCGACCGCCATGGCCACCCCTTGCCCGAGCGGGCCGGTGGTGCATTCCACGCCATCGAGCAGGAAATTCTCGGGGTGGCCTGCGCACGGGCTGCCGATCTGGCGGAAATTGCGGATGTCATCGATAGTCGGGCGTTCGTAACCCGAAAGATGAAGCAGCGCATAAATCAGCATCGAGCCGTGCCCGGCCGACAGCACAAAGCGATCGCGATCAGCCCACTTGGGGGCGCTCGCATCGAACTTCAGATGGTTTGCCCAAAGCACGCTCGCCACATCGGCCATGCCCATCGGCATGCCGGGATGGCCCGAATTGGCTGCCTCGACCGCGTCCATCGAAAGCGCGCGGATGGCGTTGGCCATGTCCTGCAGGCGGGCAGCGTCGGTAATCATGAGCGCGGAACTCTCCTGATTGGCTCGCACCTTGCGTCATCCCGAGTGATGGGCGCAGCGATTCGATCCCTGATGATGTGCGGGTGCCATTGCCGAGAGGCCAGATGAGGTCAACCTCGCGCGCGAATCCGCGATTCTGTAATCCACCCTCACCCGCGCGGATCGATTGGGAGCATTTATCAACAGACCCGCTCAAACCTTTGCGGTGCAATACGCTTGTTGGTAATATGTCGGTCATGGAAGACAGCCGGATTGCGCAGGCCATGGCCCGGATCGAAGCCGCCTTGGCGCGGATCGCTGCAGCGCAGGCATCGCATGCGCCGGGCGCGGGTGCCTCGGTGCGGGTGATAGAACTTGTGAACACCCACGAAAAGCTGCGCGAGGAAGTGGCTGAAACATTGCGCGATCTCGACACCTTGATCGAACAACTTGAAGGGTGAGCGACCAGGCATGAGCACAGTCACTCTCACCATCGGCCCCAAAAGCTACTCCATCGCCTGCGCTGATGGCGAGGAAGCGCATATCACTGCGCTCGGTGCGATCATCGCCGAAAAATATGCCCAGCTGGGCGCCTCGCGCGCACCGCTCGAAGCGCAGAACATGCTGTTTGCCGCACTGTTCATGGCAGACGAGCTGGCCGAGGCCCGCCGTCAGGTTGCGGCTGCCGC
>JBKBMC010000143.1:0-1743 GCA_046296075.1 Erythrobacter sp.
CAGCGCCCCGGACAGCACTTGCCAGAGGGGCGCAGCGCCGCGCGGATAATCCTGCCACCAGAACACAAAGCCTGCAAACCAGCACACCTGCGCCATCGCTATGGTCGCAGCAGCGAGACCTAGCCCCGCGAACTGGGCGGGTGTCACACTGAGCGGCGCGCCGAGCCGCTCGCGCGCGGTGCCCGCCAGCAGCGCCAGCCCCAGCAGCAAGGACTGGTGCACGATCACGAAGGCAACGCCCGGGAACACCGCCGCGCCATAGCCTTCGCGGGTGTTGAACAGCGGCCGTGTCACCATTTGCAACGCGGGAGGAGCCGCCGGACCAGCCGCGCGCGCTTGTTCAAACGCCGCCTCGCGCGCGGTGCTGGCAAGCGAGGCTCCGACGCCGCCCAAAGCGCTTGACGAACGCAGCAGGTGCGCGCCGCTTCCCGTCAGCACGATCTGGCCGCTGCGACCCTGTGCGATGGCGCGGCCATAGCCTTCGGGTATCAGGATCGCCGCACTTGCCCGGTCACTCGCCAGCCAGCGCTCCGCTTCGGCGGGCGAGGCGAGGCTGGCGATGATTTGCGCCTGCTGGGTTGCGCATGCACGGATGATGAGATCGCGGCTCGCCGCGCTGCGATCCATGTCGACCACAACGACCGGCACAGCCTCGACAATCTCGCCCGCATAGGCGCTGGGATACAGCACGGCATATAGCAGCGGCGCGCCCAGCAGCAGCAGCGCGGCTGCACGATCAGCGAAGATAGCGGCGAACACCGCGCGGAACGCCGCCCTCATCAGCGCCGCCCCCAATCCTCGGGCCGCTTGGCCGCGCGCAGATAGAGCCATGCCCCCGGCACGCCGGTGACCATCGCGATAATCGCCAGCGGCAGCAGCGGCGCGGCGGCGATCTGCGTGTCCGCTCCGGCCACCCAATCCAGCGCAATCAGCCTTGCAAAATGCGTGAAAGGCAGCATCTCGGCCCAGACCTTGGCAAAGCCGCTCGCTTGGTCGACCGGAAAGATCGCTCCGGCAAAGGCAAAGGATGCTCCGGCGTAAAGCCCGGTGAGCGACAGGCTCTGGCTCATGCAGCGGGTCGCGCCGACGAGCAGCAGGGCAACCCCGGTATAGGCTGCGAACATGGCGAGATAGCCCGTCATCAGCAAGGCCGGGCCGCCTGTCAGCGTCCACCCGCGCAAGCCAACGAGATAGGCCGTAACCGCAGCACCCCAGATCATGAAGGCAAGCACATAAGGCGCAGCCTTTCCGCCTATCGCAGCGAGATCGGGCTGCCACTCGGCCACGCTCGCATCGCGCAATTCGCGCCCGAAGGCCGAGACGACCGCCAGCATGAACAGCAGGTGGAGCAAGGCGGGATGGAGCAGGCTCACCAGCTGCTGTTCCTGACTGGCGGGGGCGTTGAAGGCGATCGCGGAACTGGCAGCGAGCGGCGCCGCGCGCACCGCACCCGGCGGCAGGACGGCGGCGATCTGTTCGACGCCAACCCGCGCATTGGCGGCAGCGATGATCCCGCCAAGCTCGCGCTGAATGGTCGATGAAGCAGCCGAATGCGCGGCGTTGACATAAAGCATGATCTGGCCGCGCCCCTCGAACGCGCGCATTGTCGCCTCGCGCGGGATCAGCACGATCGCCTCGACCGCGCCCGCCCGTGCCAGCCGTTCCGCCTCGGCCATATCCTGCGCGTGGTAAGCCAGCCGCAGGCCCGGCGCGCCTTCGATCCGGATGGCCAGATCGCGCGCC
>JBKBMC010000144.1:0-1101 GCA_046296075.1 Erythrobacter sp.
GGCGGAGCCCTCCAAAACGGGAGCGCATTAAACCAGTCAACCTAAAGAATTAATGCGAGGGAGTCGCATCAGCGGCAACAAAAGCGGTCGACTGGCGATGAGGGTCTGGCAACTATAAAGTAAGGAACCATTTTTTTATTGCGTGGCAGTGCGGAACTATTGCGCAGGAGATGCAGCGCTCGCGTTGCTACAGTTCCGAGGCGGCACCGCTTGGCGCGGCACGGTATTCGATCAACCAAGCCACAAGCTTGTATTTGCCCGGCCCCAACCACTCGACGGTAATGCCGGGCCTGATCCACGTCAGGCTTTCTGGGGCCTTGTTTGCATAAAAGGGAGCAATTGGGCGGCGTGTGTTATCCATATCTGGCGGGCCGAACTTCTCGAACAAAGCAAGGCGAGCCTCTTCCGTGCAATTGGGCTTGAAGGCGCCTTGGTCGCGCATCCAGAATTGGATGCCCGTTACCGTGCCCTGAGGGTCCATGATCTCAACGCGGGGCTTGCACTTGCCGATCGTCATGAAGCCGTGAAGCTCGGTCTTGCGCTGGTGATGCTCGACCTTGCGCCCCTCGCCTGGGTTCAACGGATAGAGCGCACGAACCTCCTCGGCTGCCATTCCCGCTTCGATGTCCCGCCAGAGGGGCTCGGCATGGGCGGGCGCTGCGCAAACCGTGAGCGCTGCGATCATCATGGCATGGGGCTTCATCATGGCCGCTCTTCCTTTGTCTTCTTTCATGCTGGTCTGGTGTGCCAGCCGAGCACGGCATTGCAAGGCGCAAAAGGAGTCGAAAGGAGTGAAACCCCCTCGTGCGGGTGGTCTCAGGGGGAGAGCGGATTCGCTCACTTTTGGGCCTGCAAGAGCGCCGCGAGCGCGACTCTCATGACGCATCCATGTTGCATCAAGCGGCCGCGAAGCCATGCGAAACCGCACAATTCTGCCAAATTTGGGCGAAGCGTCACGAATGCAGCATAGGCGACTTTCGACACCTAGATTAACCAATAAGATGCTGAAATGTCGCAGAAAAGACTGGATGCCCCGCAAGGATTCGAACCTTGATTGACGGAGTCAGAGTCCGCTCTCTTACCATTAGAGGACGGGGCATC
>JBKBMC010000145.1:0-875 GCA_046296075.1 Erythrobacter sp.
CGGTGCGATGTGTGACGATCGGCAGATGAAAACGCTGGGCGAGCAGGGCTTCGACTGGACGATGAACCGGCGCCAGTTCGCGTTGCTGGGTGCGGCCGGTGCGGTCGCGGCGTGCACGCCGATGGCGGGGGGCACGGGCGGAGATGCCGAGGGGCTGACCGAGGAGATGGTCAGCTTTGCGACGCCCGACGGGACGATGGATGGGTTTTTCGTGCGTCCGGCGAGCGGTCGCCATGCAGCGATCCTGACCTGGCCCGATATTGCCGGCGTGCGCGAGGCGTTTCGCGAAATGGCGCGGCGGCTGGCGCGGCAGGGTCATGCGGTGCTGGTGGTCAATCCATATTACCGGGCGGTGCCGTCCGATCAGTTCAAAGATTTCGCGGGGTTCGCGGCGGCGGGCGGCTTCCAGAAGGTCGGGCCGTGGCGCAAGCAACTGACACCCGAAGCGGTGATGCGCGATGCGACCGCGGCGATCGGCTGGCTCGACCGCCAGTCGTCGGTGGACGTGCAGCGCGGGGTTGGCACGCATGGCTATTGCATGGGCGGGCCGTTCACGGTGTTCAGCGCCGCCGCCGTCCCGGCGCGAGTGCGCGCGGCAGTGTCGCTTCACGGCGGCGGGCTGGTGCGCGGGGACGAGCCGACAAGCCCCCACAAGCTGCTGCCGCGCACGCGGGCCAGCTATCACATCGCGGTCGCGCAGGACGACGATGCCAAGGCGCCGAACGACAAGACGGTGTTCAAGGCGGCTGCCGATGCGGCCGGACGCGCGGCGACGGTCGAGGTCTATTCCGCCGATCACGGCTGGACGGTGCTCGACAGCCCGGCCTACGACCAGGTGCAGGCCGAGCGGGCATGGGGCGTGATGAGCGGGTTGT
>JBKBMC010000146.1:0-857 GCA_046296075.1 Erythrobacter sp.
ATGGCCAAGTGGCGGTAGTTGACGTAGGCGCCGTCGAAGGAGATGACGGAGCGCAGCTCGTGCAGCAGCGCGGCGCGCACCGCCTCCACGCCCAGCGCCTCAAAGATCTCGCGGATGTCGTTGCTGGTGGTGCGGCTGGCGTCCACGTCGGGGTGCGCCAGCACCTCCCGCAGGTTGGTGCCGTCCGTGTCCAGCACCCACTCCTCCTGCTGCTGGAAGCCCTCCTCGTCGGACCACACCGTGCGCTTGGGCTGCCGCATGTACACCTTGCTGATGCCGCGCAGGCCGCGTAGCTCCATGTCCTGCAGCAGCTCCTGCTCCAGCCCCTTCATGAACGCGTGGTCGTACCCGTCGTCCGCCTCCATCGCCCCCGTCTCCGCCGCCTCCGCCGCCGCCGCCGCCGGGTCCGCGGCGGGGTGCTCGCGCTTGACGCGGACTTGCAGCACCAGCTTGGCGTCGTTGTCGTCGGAGTGCGCCACGCTGACGTCATTGTCGAAGCGTGTCTCGATGCTCTGCGCGATCTCCGCCATGAGCAGCCGCTTGTCCGCCACCACCTTTGGCTCCAGCTCGATGCGCAGCATCCATGGCGATAGACGCTGCTGCAGATCCGACTCCATCACGAAGTACTCGCGCACAAAGTGCTGGTCCTCCACCACCACCGTGTTCGTGGGGTCGGGGTCGAAGTAGATCTCGGACTTGCGCGTCACCGTCTGCAGCGTGGTCCACTCCAGCGCGGCCTGCACCTCCTTGGCGCGCCGCTGGTCCTGCGCCACATCCTCCTGCGCACGCACGCACGCACGCACGCACACACGCAGAGAAGGCAAAAGCGTGAGCACGGCATGGCGGCGGGCAGTCGT
>JBKBMC010000147.1:0-790 GCA_046296075.1 Erythrobacter sp.
GGCAGGCGCTTGGTGAGGAAGGCCAGCAGGGTGATGACGTTGGGGTGGGGCGGCATGGCGCTCAGCGTCTGGAACTCGCGCAGGAAGGCGTGCTTGAGCGTGGTGTGGCGGGGAGTCCGATCCTTCACGCCCGCCAGCATCTTCACCGCCACTGCCACCTGCGCCGTGGGCCGGCCAACGCCGCGACCGGCAGCGGCAGCGGCAGCGGGGGCAGCGGCAGCGGCTTCATCCGTCACGCACCAGGCAGGCACGGTGACGTTGCACAGCAGCACAATGCCGTTGCCGCCGGCCGCCACCATCTTGCGCACGGTGAAGTGGTCAAAGTCCACGGTGGTGGACAGCACGTGGCGCAGCAGGTCGTCCTGCCGCGTGATGCTGAACTTGCTGCGCAGGCCGGCCTGCTCCTCCTCCAGCGTGGCCACGCGCTGGCGGAGGGTGAAGTGCTCCCGGCGGGCAGCTGCTTGCTGCTCCAGCGCAGCGTCGCGCTCGGCTGCTGCGTGCTGCTGCGCATGCTCCAGCTCTCGCACCCGCTGCTGCAGTGCGGCAACAACTTGAAGCTGATCACGCTCGTTGCGCGCAGCGTCACGCTCGCGCTCGAGCTGCGTCACCCGCCGCTCGTGCTCCCGCCGCCACTGCGCCACCAGCTCTTGCAGCTCCTGCCGCGCGACCTCGGCAGTGGCACGAGAGACCACGGTGGTCATAATTTGGTCAATGTCCCGTTGCATAGTGGCGGAGTGGGGGCGCCGCGCCAGCCAGACGGGATGGGGTGAACAGTCTGAACAGACCCGTG
>JBKBMC010000148.1:0-724 GCA_046296075.1 Erythrobacter sp.
AATAGTCGAGCCCGGTCTCACCGATGGCGATCACGCGGGGATGAACGGTTGCCATGCGCAAGGCGTCTGCCCCAAGGTCTGCGTGTTGATCGGCTTCATGCGGGTGAATGCCGACGCTGGCCCAGACATCCGGCTCCCTTTCGGTAGTTGCCACCACTGCGTCCCATTCGCTCTGACGGGTCGAAATGTTGAGGAAGCCCCCTACCCCTGCCGCTCGCGCCCGCGCCAGCACACTGGCCTGGTCCTCGACCAGCCCGCGGTACTGGAGGTGGCAATGGCTGTCGATCAGCATCAGGCGGGCTCGTCCTGCGGCATTTCGAGGCGCGGGAACACGCCCTGGGGCTGAGACAGCACGTGACCACTGGCCACCAGTCGCTCGAACCAGCCGCCGTCGTCCAGCGCAGCGAAATCGCGTTCCGGCCCTGGAATACCCATCTGGTCGAGCAGGTGATCGATCGAAGTTGGCACGACCGGCCGAACTGCGATGGCCAATGCGTGAACCTGGCGAAACAAGGTCATCAGCACTGCCTTCATGCGCTCCGGGTCGGTCTTGCGCAGGGTCCACGGTGCCTGCTCGTCGACATACTGGTTGCAGGCAAACACTGCCTTCATCCACGCTTCCAGACCGGCAGAGAAATTGAATGCTTCGAATTCGCGCGGCAGCTGGTCGCGGCAGGCCTCAAGGACAGCGGCTTCAAGTGCCAGATCAGCTGCATCGAGAGTA
>JBKBMC010000149.1:0-684 GCA_046296075.1 Erythrobacter sp.
GATGGTCGCCGTGATCTAAGATCAGTTCGGCTAGCCTTCGAGCAGTCCCTCGCAGCTGTTCGATCTCACTGGGCAGCGGAAGCCCATTCGTTTTCGCATCAGTCGTATCTGCCACGGCTCTCCGTCCTTTCGAGTTGCGTCGAAAGAGCGCCGGGCATATTACTGCTGGTGCTAGTCAGCGTCGTTCCGGCGCTCGCGAAAACCCCTGCCCGGCAAGGCGGGGGTTTTCTGCTTTCTGGTGAATAGCTAGATGGATTTAACGCGTAATGAAGCGGGTCGCTTAGCGGGTGCCGATGTCGTTGAAGTCCAAGTGGGGCTGTATCGTCGGCTTCGGTCCTCCGCTACCATAAAACTCAGGAAATCCGCGCAGTTAGCGAAATGCCGGTCTGTCCGTCCCGGAGCCTTTTACACACACCCTGTAAAAGATGATCGGCATCAGGCCGGATTTAGTGGCCACCGCATGGCATGGTCGCGCCGGATCAGCTCCGGCCTAGGGGCCAGCCCACCTGCCTCGCACCGCGCCACCGGCCGGCCGTAGCGATCTGTCGGCTGGAAGCCTGCGCGCCGGCGATCGGCGTCCACCCGCGTGCGCCGCATTTTGCGCCCCTTAATCATCAGTGCCAGTGCCGCTTGCTCGCGGCGGATGCCGGCCTGCTCGCAATCGGACTGGCCGGACACCGAGAT
>JBKBMC010000150.1:0-678 GCA_046296075.1 Erythrobacter sp.
GTCGTCGAACTCGCCTCGCGCGTGCGCGACCAGTTCGTCGCGATCGCCGAGCTGGCGGTGGCCAAGGGCGAGCTGTCGATGGAGCAATTGTTCGATCACAATTATGTCCGCGTGCCGGGGTCGAACCCAGAACGCTTCCGCACCAGCCTGTGCGACTGGGCCGATACCAATTGGCGTCCGCTGTTCGATCATATCGTCAGCAACCACCCCGAGGTGAAAATGTCGTCGGCGGGCGACATGAACGGATTTCTGCCGACGCATATCACCGACTGTTCACGCGCGCCGACCGGTGACGTCGTCCATGACACCGCGCATTGCCGTAACGGCCGCATCCTGTTCGACGATACCGACAAGGCCGCGAAGAAGAGCAAGGCGCCCTTCTTCATGGCGGTCTATCGCCAGGAAGGCGACGGCACCAATTATGTCACGGTGCGCAACGTCTATATGCCGGTGGTGATCAACGGGCGCCGCTGGGGCGACGTCGAGGTCGCCTACCAGCTCTAATCGGACGGGGGCGGTGTCGGCGGCTGGGCCGGATGCTGCTCCAGCGCGGGGTCGAGGCTGACCCAGGCGGGCGCTTCCTGAAGCCAGATCGCGGCGCTTGGTCGAAGATCATGCGCCTGGTCGAGACTGCCGAGCCGTACCGCGCGCATCTGCGGCCGGGCTGAGGACGCGCCG
>JBKBMC010000151.1:0-631 GCA_046296075.1 Erythrobacter sp.
CCTTGATCAGCGGGCCGGCGATCGTCGCGCCATAGGTCTCCGACTTGTACTTCGGCAGCGTGATGCGGTTCGAACCGATGCGGTCGCCCTGCAGGCCATCGGTCGACTGCGAATAGAAGCCGGTGCCCGTGAAGGTGTTGGTGCCCGACTTCAGCGTGGTGTCGATGACGCCGCCGAGGAAGTTGCCCTGACGGATGTCATAGGGTGCGATCGAGACCGAGAACTGACCGATGGCGTCGAAGGGGACCGGGCCACGGTTGGTCGGGTTCGCATCCGAGTTCAGGCCGAAGGTGTCGCCGACCTGCACACCGTCGATGGTGAAGCGGTTGAAGCGCGGGTTGACGCCGGCAAAGCTGACGGCGCCCTGACCGTTGGTGAGATCAAGCGCGGCGAACGGGTCGCGGCGGGCGAGATCGCGGACGTTGCGATTGACCGAGGCGACCTTCGAGATGTCGCGCGCGTTAAGAACGGTCTGCGGGCCGTCCGAGGTGACGCCTGCGCCGGCGATCGACGAGGCGGTCACGACGATGTCGCCGTCGCCTTCGTCAGCCGCCGCAACGTCGATCGGCAGCGAATAGGTCTGACCCACCACCGTGTAGATGTCGGTGACCTGCTTGGCGCCCTGGGGCGA
>JBKBMC010000152.1:0-236 GCA_046296075.1 Erythrobacter sp.
CGACGAGGCGCTGTCTTTCGAACTGTTCAACGCGCAGGCGGCGCGCGCCGAGCGCCTGTTCCCGTTCCGCGACCATGGGTACATCTTCGATCAGATGAACGGCGCGCAGAGCCAGATGCCAGCGTTCCTGATCAACATTCACCGCGTCGCCAATACTGCCGAGGCCGAGGCCTATGTGTCGCGCATTCGCGAGATGGGGCCGATCCTCGACACGCTGAGCGCCGAATCGGCCGAGC
>JBKBMC010000152.1:246-617 GCA_046296075.1 Erythrobacter sp.
TTCGTCATCTCGGACATCGGCAATCTGACAAAGGCCGACAATGCGGTGATCGAGGACATCAGCGCCAAGGTGAACAAGCTCGAGATCGACGCCGGCGAAAAGGCCCGGCTGATCACCGCCGCCAAGGCTGCCTGGTCCGAAAGCGCGGGCCCCGCCTACACCCGCCTCGCCGCCGAAATGAAGCGCCAGCAGGCTTCGGCACCGACGCAGGACGGCGTTTGGCGGATGCCCGAGGGCAAGGCCTATTATGCGGCTGTGCTCGCCACTTACACGACGACCGACCTGACCGCCGCGCAGATCCACGACCTCGGCCTGTCCGAAGTCGCGCGCATCCATGGCGAAATGAAGAAGATCATGGCGCAGGTCGGGTT
>JBKBMC010000153.1:0-611 GCA_046296075.1 Erythrobacter sp.
ATCGCCGACATCTCGCTGCTCGGCTGGGTGCGCAACCTGATCGGCTTTTACGACGCGGCCGAGATCGTCGGGTTCGAGCGCTTCGGCCATGTCCAGCACTGGCTCGACGCCGGGCTGGCGCGGCCGGGGGTGCAGCGCGGGCTGGTGGTGACGGCGGCCTGAGACCGATTTCACGCGAAACGCGACATCGATGGCATCGTCATCCTGAACTTGTTTCAGCATCGATGACCTGCCGCTTCCTTCAACGTTGCGCGAAATTCGAGTTCGGGCCATGGATGCTGAAACAAGTTCGGCATGACGAGATTTAGAGGGCCGCGCCCTACCCTAAAGCAGCCCTCCCCTACCCCGCCGGCAACCGCAATCGCACCAGCAGCCCGCCCAGATCCTCGCTCTCCTCGAGCGCGATGCTGCCGCCGTAGATTTCGGCGACGTCGCGCACGATCGCCAGCCCCAATCCCGGGCCCGGCTTGCCGCTGTCGAGCCTCACCCCGCGGTCGAACATCCGCACCCGGTCGGCGGGCGAAATGCCCGGACCGTCGTCCTCGACGAGGATTTCGGCCATGCCGCCTTCGTGCTGGACGGTCACGAAGACGCTGCCGCCGCCATATTTG
>JBKBMC010000154.1:0-596 GCA_046296075.1 Erythrobacter sp.
GTGCATGTCTTTTCTCCATCCCTGATCGTGGGTCAGTGATGGCGCTCTGCTCCCGATCGGGGCGGCCTTCCTTGATGCGGCGCAATCGGCGATTTGATCCTGCGCAATGTTCGGCATCGGGCGCCATGGCAGGCGGGACGCCATGTTCCGCTATCATCCCGACCTGCTCGCCGCGCCGGTGCCGCGCTACACCAGCTATCCGACCGCCGCCCAGTTCGGCGAGGATGTCGGCGCGGCCGACATGGCGCAGCGGCTGGACGCGATGTCGGCGGACGCGCGCCTGTCGCTCTATGTCCATATCCCTTATTGCCATGACATTTGCTGGTATTGCGGGTGCAACACCGGTGCGGCGACCCGGCCCCGGCGCCTGTCCGCCTATGTCGATGCGCTGGAGCGGGAAATGGCGCTGGTCTCGGCGCGGCTCGGCGGGCGTGGCCGCGTCACCCATGTCGCCTTTGGCGGCGGCAGTCCCAATTCTCTGCCGCTGATCGACTGGGTCCGGCTCAATCATCAGTTGCTGCTCTGCTTCGACGCCAGCGCGGCGGCGATGTCGGTGGAACTGGACCCGCGCCGGATCGATCGGGCCTGGATCGACG
>JBKBMC010000155.1:0-596 GCA_046296075.1 Erythrobacter sp.
TGACGTTGCCAAGCTGCTGGGAAACGCGCCGCCCACAGAGCCGTTCACTGCGCAATGGGTGCGCGGCTTGGTGCTGGCGCAGGCCGCTTCGGCGCAGGATCGGGGGGTGGCGCCAACGCGGTTCAAATGCGCGGGCCGCGTGAACGGTCAGCTTGCGCTGCTCAAGTGCACTTCGGAAGACGGCGGCAGGTCGTGGGAGGTGGGCGTGATGATGCAGGAGAGCGGCAGGCAGTGGCAGACGCAGGTGGCAGGGCCGCCGGAGGGCGCGGCGGGCGACTTGCGTGCTTGGCTGCTTGCGGCTGTGGAAGCCAAGGCGCTGGACGATGTGCGCGCAGGCACCGTGCCCAGTGCTGAGGTCACACCAGTGCCGGCGGGCGGCGTGCCGGCTGCCGCGCCCGTTGCGGCAGAGAGCATGCGCGCTGCCGACGCGGCCAAGCGCCAAGGCGACGAGCAGTTCCTGAAGCGCGCATACCGCGAAGCTGCGGCGCACTACGCCACAGCGACAGCGCTGTGGCCCATGCATTCGATGTACCGGCTGGCGTGGGCTGGCGCGCTGCTGGCAGCTGCGCAGGCCGGCAGGGGAGCGAACGCAGGCG
>JBKBMC010000156.1:0-592 GCA_046296075.1 Erythrobacter sp.
GCACCACCCGCGCGATGACCGAAACGCCATCGATCGTGGCGCGGATCGTATCGGTACCCGGCATGGCGGCGTGATCGATCGCCAGCGCCGCGCCATCGATCAGAACGCCCTCATCGGTCATCACTACCGACACCTCGTCCGTGCCGATCCGCACCGACCAGTCGCGCGGTATCCGTCCGCCCAGCCGCTCCGCCGCCAGTCGCACCGCCAGCCCGATCAGCCCGCGTCGCCGCGCCGGATCGACCGGCGCACCGGCAAAGCCATCGGGATATTCCTGCGCGATGAACCCGGTTTCCAGGTCCCCGCGGCGAAACCGCGGATGGCGCATCAGCGCGGCGGCGACATCCAGGTTGGTCGCCGGTCCCTCAATGTCGAACACATCCAGCGCGCGCGCCTGCGCGTCCATCGCACCCGAACGATCCGGTGCCCAGGTGATCAGCTTGGCGATCATCGGATCGTAGAAACGCGAGATCGCGCTGCCCTCCGCCACGCCATCGTCGATGCGCACCGTCGCGCCCGCGCCATCCGGGCCGACGTCAGGCGGCGCATAGCGGGTCAGCCGCCCGATGCTGGGCAGGAAATCGCGATACGG
>JBKBMC010000157.1:0-586 GCA_046296075.1 Erythrobacter sp.
GCAAGGCCGCAAATCATTTGAACTGCGTCAGCTACTCCCCGATTGCTGGGGGCCTCTTATCAGGACAAACTCACCAGGCAACTGGCAATTCCGGGTTGACTTCTGGCAAGGTCGCTGGCACCCGCGGCGCCGTCAGGATCCGCCTGACATCATCCAAGAGAGAAAAATGGACGAATGCTCTAGTATCGGCACGCCTCGCGCGTGCCCTGAAAACCTGGCTCCCGGCATTGGCCGGTCGAGCGGCAAGGTGCTCCGCTAGAGCCTTTTCCGGTCGTCCGATCCGCTTGGGAGCGGAAAAGGACAATGACCGATGAACTTTCTGGTTAACTCAGAGAAGACGCGTGTGCGGCGACCTGTCGTTCGCGGCAAGGCGCGCTCAAATTGGCGCGATTCAGCAAAGCGGCCCGTGCTGCGATGCCTCTGGCTTGCTGCTGCTGGCGGCGGGGGAGTGATCGCCGAATGGGACGAGGAGCCCCAACGACGCCGTGCACTCTACCCAACACGCCCCTTCTGGCCCGAGCGGATACGCGCAAAGCAGCCGCGCGCGGGGCGCGTTGCTGCGCGGCGTCCTTTCATGGACGGAGAT
>JBKBMC010000158.1:0-574 GCA_046296075.1 Erythrobacter sp.
TTTCAGCGTTTCGCCGCGCTGCGGATCGCGCTCAGCGTGGTCCCGGCGGTGATGAACTCGACGTCGGTTTTCAGGTGCAGCAACCTGACGCCGCCCTGCCCGACGGCACGTTCCAGCGCGCCGGCGAAGTCGGCCGTCCGCTCCACCGTCTCCGCCCAGGCGCCATAGGCCCGCGCCAGCGCTGCGAAGTCGGGATTGTGCAGCCGGGTCGCCGACAACCGGCCCGGAAACTCACGCTCCTGATGCATGCGGATCGTGCCATAAGCGCCATTGTCGACGATGATGACCAGCAACTCACAATCGTGCTGGACGGCGGTCGCCAGTTCCTGCCCGTTCATCAGGAAATCGCCGTCGCCCGCCACGGCCACCACCGTTCGGTCGGGGCGACGGAGCGAGGCGGCCACGGCGGCGGGCACGCCATAGCCCATCGCTCCGGCGGTCGGCGCCAGTTGCGTGCCCGGTCCGGCATAGGGCCAGTAGCGATGCCACCAGCCCGAGAAGTTGCCGGCGCCGTTGCAGATGATCGCGTCCGCCGGCAGCGCGGCGCGCATCGCCATCACGCAAAGCCCAAGGT
>JBKBMC010000159.1:0-568 GCA_046296075.1 Erythrobacter sp.
CGGCGGTCGAGCGCGCAGGCCGCCGAACTGGTCGCCGAACGGGTGCGGCAGGCGATCGAGGGCGGTCACGGCCGCGCCGACGACGCGGGTCCGCCGGCGACGGTGAGCATCGGGGTCGCGGTGTTTGCCGGCGAAACGAGCGCCGAGGCGCTGCTGCAGCGGGCGGACGAGGCGCTGTATGTGGCGAAGCGCGAGGGGCGGAACCGGCTGCGGATGGCGGCTTAGGGCGGGTTTGGGGCTAAACGCGACATCTATATCATCGTCATCCTGAACTTGTTTCAGGATCCATGGTCTGCCTTTTCCCTCCGCGCAGCGTCACATGCGAGCTCAGGCCATGGATGCTGAAACAAGTTCAGCATGACGAGAATTGAGAGACGGGCTTGTACCTAAACCGACTGTCGCTACCGCAGTTCCCGCTCCACCAGCAGCTCCGTCGCGGGTTTGCGCCGCAGCGCCACGATCAGCACGCCGAGCATCGCGAGCGCGCCGCCCAGCGCCATGCGCAGGTCGAAATGGTCGTGGGTGATCAGCACGCCGAGGCCGATCGTGGCGAGCGGGGTCATCAGGG
>JBKBMC010000160.1:0-554 GCA_046296075.1 Erythrobacter sp.
GGCTTGCCTACCAGCCGCACAAGGGCATCCCTAGCGGTCTCTGCGCTGGCGTCGGGGCACGGATGGCCGGGGCTGCACGTCCCGTCTAATTCACGCGCTGCGATGCCCGCTAGGCGAATGCGCGGCCCTTCCTCGCACCATACCGGCCCGTCACCATCCCACACCGCTTCAGGGGTGCAGGTGAAGGTTTGACCGGCGGGGATCGATGCGAGCGCGATTAGGAGATGGGAGAGCATGGCTGATCATCGCACGGGATCGGGCGGGTGACAATTCAGCAGCGCGGCGATCATATGCGGCGCTAGGCCGAATTGCTGGAGGTGCGGGCCGAAACCACAAATGTTACCCGAGACGTTACCCCGCAAGCCGCACGACTTGGAATGCCTGTAGAGCTGGGCCGTTATCATGTTGTTTTTGTTTGAAAATATGGTGGACGCACTAGGGCTCGAACCTAGGACCCGCTGATTAAGAGTTTGATCAGGGGGCCATTTTTGGGATGTTCATAGCTGTTCAAGTTCGTCCAGAAGCGTTCTTAGATATAGTCATTATCCTTCTAA
>JBKBMC010000161.1:0-549 GCA_046296075.1 Erythrobacter sp.
GTCTTTCTCCTTGCGGCTGCGCTCGCAGCCTCGGCTTGCGATAAGCAAACGCCCGCCGGTGAGCAAGCGAACGTCGCAGGGGCGAGCAACGCCAGTCCCGACGAAGTTTCCCCGGACGGAGCGGTCGGCAGCAAGTCAGCCGCCAGCGTCGCCGGTAAGATCGACCGCACGCATCAGGGCGAAGCAGCCCCGTCGGTGACCTTCTTCGATGCCGCGGGCAAGAAGACGAGCCTCGCCGATTTCCGCGGCAAGCCGGTGCTGCTGAACCTGTGGGCGACGTGGTGTGCGCCGTGCATCAAGGAGATGCCGAGTCTGAATGCCGCCGCCGCGATCGCCGGAGACAAGGTGCATGTGCTCGCGGTCAGCCAGGACATGCAGCGCGAGAAGGTCGCCCCCTTCTTCGCCGAGCAGCGGCTGACGCGGCTGGTGCCCTATGTCGATCCCGAGCTCGGCCTGAGTCTGGCCTACAAGGCGAACCTGCCGATGACGATCATGCTCGACGCCAACGGGCGCGAGCTGTGGCGGGTCAGCGGGGCGCGTGACTGGGCC
>JBKBMC010000162.1:0-544 GCA_046296075.1 Erythrobacter sp.
GACAACACGGTGCTCGACGGCAACAGCGTGATGCGCCTGCTCCATTATCCGCCGGTCGAAGCCCCCGCCAAAGGCATCCGTGCCGAGGCGCATGAGGACATCAACACCATCACGCTGCTGCTCGGCGCCGAGGAAGCCGGGCTCGAGATCCTCGACAAGGACGGCAGCTGGCTCCCGGTCTCGCCCCCGCCGGGCGCGATGGCGGTCAATGTCGGCGACATGCTCCAACGGCTGACCAACAACCGCCTGCCCTCGACCACCCACCGCGTCCGCAACCCCGACGCCGGGCGCGCCAGCGTCGCGCGCTATTCGATGCCGTTTTTCCTGCATTTCCGGTCGGACTATCCGATCGAGACGCTGGAAAATTGCATCAGCGCGTCGCAGCCGAACCTGTACCCGACGCCGATCACCGCCGATGAGTATCTGCAGGAGCGGCTGCGCGAGATCAATTCGCTGAAGATCATCGGGCAGGCGAAGGAGAAGGGTGCGGTGGTGTCGTTCGAGATGCGCGGCGCGCATCCGCATGATATCGCCACCATCATCG
>JBKBMC010000163.1:0-542 GCA_046296075.1 Erythrobacter sp.
AAATGCGAGACCGACCCGGATACTGGAATGCCCCTGGGCGACTGGAAGCTGTTTGCCGATGTGTCGGAGCATCGCGGCTATCCCGACGGTGCGGTCGTCGATAGCGAAGGCTATGTCTGGAATGCGCGCTGGGGCGGCAATTGCGTGATCCGCTATGCGCCCGATGGCACGATAGACCGCATCATCGAGGTGCCGGTGAGCCAGGTCACCTGCCCCGCCTTTGGCGGCACTGACCTGAAGCGTCTCTTCATCACCACCGCCAATAAGGGCCTTTCCGCAGAGCAGCTTGCTGACGAGAAGGTCGCGGGCGGCGTTTTCTTCATTGATCTGGACGTTCCGGGACTGCCGGAAGCGCGGATAAAACTT
Organism: Erythrobacter sp.; assembly: GCA_046296075.1. GTDB lineage: Bacteria > Pseudomonadota > Alphaproteobacteria > Sphingomonadales > Sphingomonadaceae > Erythrobacter. The sequence goes on from JBKBMC010000163.1 coordinate 367, forward strand.
TGAGACCTCTATCCATGAATCCGAGCATCGGCGTCTGCTATTATCCCGAACACTGGCCCGAGGACTGGTGGGACAGTGATGCCAGGCGCATGGCCGAAGTGGGCATCAAGGTGGTGCGCATCGGCGAATTCGCCTGGTCGCGGCTGGAGCCGGCGCCGGGAGAGCTGCATCTCGAC
>JBKBMC010000164.1:0-535 GCA_046296075.1 Erythrobacter sp.
ACTTTGCCAATCGCCTTTCGAAGATCGGCAGGAACTCTCACCCGAAATTGATAGATCGATCCTCTCAGCCAGACACCGCGCGCAGGTGGATTGTATGACAGTTGTGTATGACAGTCCGCGCGGCGATTTCTTGAACGATTTGAGAGCGTTGTGCGTGAATCGGCATCACGAATGTATGACACCCCTGTGCTGCTGCCTTGCTTGATCGGCCATCGGCATTCGGCCTTGTTCGTTCTCAACCGGCCTGATTTGGGGCCAAGTTGGGGGCCACATTGGGAAGGCTCCTCCGCTCATGGCTCTCACAGATGTGGCAATCAGAAATGCTAAGCCAATGGCAAAGCATCTTAAAATGGGGGAATCTGGCGGCTTGTATCTCTTGGTTCAGCCTTCAGGCAGCAAGTTGTGGCGCTTGAAATATCGCAATCAAGGGAAAGAGAAAAAGCTCTCATTGGGGGCCTATCCAGCGGTGATCCTGGCTTTGGGTCGAAAGCGTCGGGATAAGGCCCGTGACTGCTGGCCTCTGGTATAGACGCTT
>JBKBMC010000165.1:0-522 GCA_046296075.1 Erythrobacter sp.
AGTCGACCGTGCCGCTGATCGCCTATGTTTCGTGCAATCCGGGTAGTTTCGCGCGCGACGCCGCGCATCTGGTGGCGGGTGGCTATGTGCTCGACAGCGTCATGCCGGTCGGCCAGTTTCGCTGGTCCACCCATGTCGAGCTGGTCGGGATTTTCCGGCGCCCCTGAGCGATTTCCTACGAAGTTCACACCGTCGTGGAGGGGTAAAATGCCCCAAAGAAAATCCCTCGCTGCGAGGGGGCGGCAGCGAGGGATATAGTCTTTCGTTCGATCCTCGGCCTATGCGGGCCGTTGGACGGGCATCCTCTCCTAAAGGGGAGCGGTGCCCGTCTTAACCGAGCTTGATGACAGTTGCGCGACGACGGGCCGGCAGCGTTTCGGCATAGAGGCTGGCCATCGGCTCGTCCGACACTTCGATCGTCGATTCCGACGTGAAGCCGTTGACGCCGGTGCGCATTGCCGCGCCATAGGCGCCGAGCATTCCGATCTCGATATAGTCGCCGACCTTCACGTCCGCCGGGAG
>JBKBMC010000166.1:0-521 GCA_046296075.1 Erythrobacter sp.
GGTGCTGGCGGTGCAGGTGACGTTCCTGGATGACGACTATGTGGAGGCGCCCGTGCACTTTGCGCAGGTCTTGCTGTCCACCAGCCCGGCTGCCAACCAGTCCACCAACGGGCCCTACGACCACGCGGAGGACGTGGTGGTGGTGGCCAACATCACGGACAACAACGTGGCCGAGGTGCACGTGTCCACCACGGAGGTGTCGGTGATCGAGGGCGCTGCGGGCGCACCCGTCACCTTCTCGCTGACGTCCCGCCCCCGTGCGCCGGTGACGGTGCAGCTGGCGGGTGACGACCAGGTGGCGCCGTCGACGCTGCAGCTGGTGTTTGATGCATCCAACTGGCAGACCCCGCGCGTGGTGCACGTGTCGGCGCTGGTGGATGATCTGCTGGAGGGCGCGCACAGCGGCAGGGTGTCGGTGCAGGTGGTCACGAGCGATGTGGCGTTCGCGGGCGCGACCGTGAGCGACATTGAGGCCGCCGTCATTGACAGCAACGATGCTGAGCTGGTGCTGTCGCCCATGG
>JBKBMC010000167.1:0-515 GCA_046296075.1 Erythrobacter sp.
GCGCCAGCCGCTCACGCTGCACTGCGTGCGCTTACCGCCCCACTTGCCCCTGGTGCCTCGCCGCACTGCACGCACGCTGTCCGCCGCTCCGCAGCGCTGGTGGCGGAGCATGGCACGGACTGCTGGTGGACGCTGCCCGCACAGGAGCTGCTGCCTCCGTCCCTGCGCGCGTCCGGCCGGCGATACCGCCCAAGCCGCGACACGCTGGACGTGTGGTTCGACAGCGGTGCCAGCTGGGCCGCGGTGCTGGGCACGCGCGGGCTGAGCGTGCCGGCGGACCTGGTGCTGGAGGGCAGCGACCAGCATCGCGGCTGGTTCCAGTCCTCGCTGCTGACCAGGTGCACCCGCTGCCGCCCCCAGCTGCGCCTCCACTAACGCTATTGCTCCCGCTGGCGCCCCCCCCTGCAGCGCTTGCGCCGCCAGCATTGCCGCCCTCCACTCCGCTGTCGCTGCCTGTCGATGTGACGCTGCTGGCGCGAGCATGTACATCCGTCACGCTGCCTATTCTGCGCGCC
>JBKBMC010000168.1:0-515 GCA_046296075.1 Erythrobacter sp.
GGATCAGGCGGCCGGGCACCGCCAGCTTGACCGACGGATAATCGCCCGGCGCATATTCGTAGAGATAGTCGCCGACATGGACGACGAGGTCGATGTCCTGGCGCGCGGCGGCATGGCCATAGGCGTTGAACCAGCCGAAGGGCAGGTTCGAGCAGGAGACGAGCGCGAGGTTGAAGCCGCTGGTCGGTCCCTGCGGCAGGGTGCGGGTGCGGCCGGTGAGCGACTTGGTCCCGTCGGGCGCGACGAAGCGGTAGAAATACCAGCGCCCGGGCTGGAGCCCGTCGACGACGATCTTGGCGGTGTGGTCGCGCTCGCCCATCGCGGTGACGCTGCCCCCGCCCGATATGCGCGCGAAATCGGCGCTTTCGGAAACTTCGGCGGTCAGCGCGGCGTCGTTCGCGGCGGCGTAGCGCGTCCACAGCAGTACCGAATTGGGTCCCGGCTCCCCGCTCGCGACGCCATGGGTGAAACCCTGCGCCATCATCGCCCGCGCCGCGCCGGGCAGCGACAGCGCG
>JBKBMC010000169.1:0-513 GCA_046296075.1 Erythrobacter sp.
TGTTGGCGGATGGATCAATCTGGGTGACGATGGCCACCTGATGCGCCTCGCCCGGCAGGGTTAGGACGAGATCGGGGCCATCCATGCGCCAGGCAGCGTCTGCCCCATCCACCTGCACGCCGAGCGCGGTGAGGCCGTCACCATTAAGGCGCAGCTCCGGCGAAGGCACCGCCTTGGGATTGCGCTCAAGGCGGAGCGTCGCGGTGATGCGGGTGGAGTCGAGGCCAAGCGCGTGGTCGGCACGTTCCAGGGGACGGGCGCGTAATCCTCGCGGCGTATGATGGCGGGGGCTTGGGCGGTGGGGGGGGATGCAAGACTGTCCATGCTGGACGATTTAGATTGATTCGCGCCCCTGTCCAACCGCATGAGGTAGCTGATGGCATGTTTGCTGATTTTTGGCCTTGGATACACAGCGGGCCGCGTGGCCGAGGCGGTGCGCGCGCGCGGCTGGCGGGTGGATGCGACGGGGCGCGCGGGCAATCTTGATTTTGCCGATGGAGCGGCAGTGCGCAG
>JBKBMC010000170.1:0-504 GCA_046296075.1 Erythrobacter sp.
ATGTCGTCAAAGTGGGGCGCCTTTTGCCGGAACGCGCGCAGGCCATCCTGGCGGTACTCAAACGTCTGGAACAGCTGAATCAGGACATTCAGGCAGGGGCACACGTGCAGCACCATGTTGGCAAGCGCGATGATGGCATCCCTCGCCCGGCGCAGTCCGCAATTGGGAAGGCCAACGCTGAGCAGGCCAGCGGTGCCCGTCCGCAGCGGGGTTGCCTGCTGCGGCCCGCAGGCGCCGACTCGCGCCGCCGAGGCACGAGCGGTCCTGTCTGTGCGTGTTGAGCTGCGAGGCAGCCTGTGGGAAGGGGGCGCTGCAGTGGTGATTGCGCAGCAGCAGCGCTTCGCGACCGCATCAGGAGTGTGCATTGGGCGCACGCGCTGCTACGCGGGCACATGCAGCAGGTCCACCACGCCACTCACAGGCCCTGGTGGCAGCACCTCCTCCTCGCCCACCAGCGGCGCTGCCGCCCCCGTCTTGCGACACACCACCACCATGTACACGTGC
>JBKBMC010000171.1:0-501 GCA_046296075.1 Erythrobacter sp.
ATCTGGTTTCGCAGACCAATGATGACGGTTCCACCAGCTATGTCCGCCAGACCGGCAACAATAATGTGTCGGATGACGCGCTGGGTGGCCGCGTCTATTATATGGCCCGCGCCGAAATGGAGATTCCGCTGGGTTCGGGTGCCCGTGAAATGGGCCTGCGTCCGTCGATCTTCGCGGATGTCGGCGCCGTTGCCGGCCTGAAGAATCCGGGCACCATCAACTTTGCGGGCTATTGCTCCGACTCCACCGGTTCGCTGAGCACCGTCCGTGCGACCGGCACGGCGGCCAGCCCGGTCTGCCCTGTTGGCTATGACACCAAGAGCGGCATGTTCGAGGAAGATTATCTGGGCGACACGCTGAAACCGCGTCTGTCCGTGGGCTTCGGCGTCAACTGGAACTCGCCCTTCGGGCCGTTCCGCATCGACATCGCCAAGGCCCTGCTCAAGGAACCAGGGGACGACAACAAACTCATCACCTTCAACGTAGGGACTCAATTCTGAT
>JBKBMC010000172.1:0-501 GCA_046296075.1 Erythrobacter sp.
AAGGCATTGGGCGACGCGATGCTGATCGTCATCGGCTGGGTTCTCGCGCTCGCGCCGATCGGCGTCTTCGCGCTCGGCTACGCGCTGGCGGTCAAGGCGGGGGTCGCGGCCTTCGGCGGACTGATCCATTATGTGCTGATCCTGATGGGGATCGGCGTCAGTTGCATCATCCTCGGCGTCCTGCTCGCCTGGCTCGTGGTCGGCATTTCGCTGCCGCGCTTCATCCGCGCGATGGTGCCGACGCTCGCGGTCGCGATCAGCACGCAAAGCTCGCTCGCCAGCCTGCCCGCGATGCTCAAATCGTCCGAGGAGTTGGGCGTCGATCCCAAGAAGGCGGATGTCGTGCTGCCGCTTGCGGTCGCGCTCTTCCGTTTCACCAGCCCCGCGATGAACCTCGCGGTCGTCATCTATGTCGCCTGGCTGTTCGACATCACCCTCACGCCCTGGGAAATGGCGGTCGGGCTCGGCGTCGCGATGGCCGCGGCGCTGTCGTCGGTCAGC